>DHPU01000037.1 GCA_002407935.1 Peptococcaceae bacterium UBA5356 | reverse complement strand
CAGGATTTTAAGTCCTGTGCGTCTGCCAATTCCGCCACTCGGGCATGTTAAATATATTTAATTAAATGGAGGTGCGGGTCGGATTTGAACCGACGAATGGCGGATTTGCAGTCCACAGCGTTAGCCACTTCGCCACCGCACCAACAAACCCAGTCAAGCCAAGTCCTAATTAGTAAATGGAGCGGAAGACGGGATTCGAACCCGCGACCCTCGCCTTGGCAAGGCGATGCTCTACCACTGAGCCACTTCCGCAAAAACTTGATGGTGCCTCGGGGCAGAATCGAACCACCGACACGAGGATTTTCAGTCCTCTGCTCTACCAACTGAGCTACCGAGGCATTTTCTTAAGTGCTTCGAGCATTTCACGTGTTTCGTTGGCTGACAAATTATATTTTATCATGATGTTCTAAGCTGTGTCAATGAATTTTACTCAACTTTTATTTAACAAAAGCTAGTAATGCTTCCCGCACTAGTTTGGCTGCCAAGATTGCCGTTCTCTCTGATTGATCATAAGCAGGGGCAACTTCGACAAGATCCATCCCTACCACCTGTAAATCCTTCATCGCCAAAACAGCATCCAGAATTTCACGAGCAGAACATCCTCCTGGCTCAGGAGTTCCTGTTCCTGGAGCAAAAGCCGGATCTGCCACATCAATATCCAGGGTAATATACACCGGTTTCCCCTTCGCTTCTTTTACTGCTTGATAAAGAGCAGGAAAAATCTCATCCCGATATAAATTCGTATGCTTTTTAGCAAATTCAAATTCCTCTTTCACACCTGAACGAATCCCAAACTGATATAAATTTTTCGGGTGCAAAAGATCAGCTACTTTACGCATAACCGTAGCATGGGAATTTTCTTCTCCTTCAAACTGCTCCCGTAAATCAGTATGCGCATCGAAATGAAAAACAACCAATTCAGGAAAATAATTAACGCAGGCCTTAATTAAGGGTAAGGTCACCAGATGCTCCCCTCCTAAGAAAAGAGGAAACTTTCCATTTGCAAACAATTTCCTAGCTACTTCCTCAATGCGCTTTAAACTATCCACCGTATTACCAAAAGGCAAAAAGATATCCCCGGCATCAAAATAAGTAATGTTTTCTAAACTACTGTCCTGAGCTGGACTATACATTTCCAGACCGAATGAAATATTTCTGATTTGTTGTGGACCAAAGCGAGCACCCGGCCGCAAACTTACCGTATAATCCATCGGTAACCCCACTAGTACTGCCTGGGATTTTTCATAGTCTTCAGATGCCCCTAAAAAACCTGTCCTACGTTGTAAATACGCATGTAACATCCTACATCCCCCATTACTTTATTACGCCATTACATCTTTCCGTTATTTTACTGCTTCCACTGCTTTTGCTCTTTCCTTCCGTTTAAATAAATCCGCTACAAAATTAGGCAACGCAAAAGCGGCAAAATGAATATTCTTATTATAATACCTGGTATTCGTTTCTGCAATATCTTCAGACCTTACCTGCAAAGGATCATGTTTCTTGGAAGCCAGCGTAAAGCTCCACATTCCTGTCGGGTAAACCGGAATATAGGCTAAATATAATTTTACGATCGGATAAAGCTTCTGAAGCTCCTCATGAATATTCTTAATTAACTCCTGATCCTTTTCCAGAAAAGGGGATTCAGTCTGAGCTACCATAATCCCTTCTTCACGTAAAGCTTCATAAACATTCTCATAAAAATCTGCAGCAAATAACCCTTCAGCAGGCCCAACCGGATCTGTCGAATCGATTATAATCACATCATATTTGTTTTTATTTTCTTTAATATGTTTAATCCCATCATCAAGCAAAACAGTTACCTTCGGATTATGCAAAGCTGCCGCTATTTCCGGCAGATACTTTTGAGAGTACTTTACTACCTTCCCATCAATCTCTACCAAAGTAGCTGTCTTTACTTTAGGGTGCTTGACGATCTCCCGAATAGCCCCTCCATCCCCGCCGCCAATAACCAAAACATGTTCTGGATGAGGATGTGTATTTAAGGCCACTAGGGTAATCATCTCATGATAAACAAATTCCTCCTTAATACTGGTCATCACACAATTATCCAAAAAAAGCATCCGTCCATAAGTATAGGTATCTACCAATGCCAAGTGCTGAAAATCAGTTTGCTCTTCATGTAGTGTTTCTTTAACCCGAAAGGAAATTAACAAATCCTCAGTCTGCTTCTCCGTAATCCACAAATTACTTTTCATCTAATCACTTCCTCCTTTGTTCTCCTAGCTTGTCACGAATTTTATTATATCAAAAAATAAAGAAAAAGATACGTTCATGATTTCTCGTACCTTTTTCTTTATTTAACTCTTTCTTTAACTCTTTCTTCTTTACCCTTAACTTACTGTTTCAATCAACTTCTGGTTACGATAAAAATTGTACTTACGATAAGCCAAACGAACTAAGGATTGATCCTGACTATAAGTGATCCTTTCTAAGGCTTCATCAATAGAAAAAAATCCCCCATCCTGAAAACCTTCCTGCTTATTAACGGAGAAAGAATCGTTTGTCGCCTCCATGATAAACCAATCAATCTTGTTGCACACCGGCATTTTACGTGAATAAGAAAAGAATTCATAACTGGTCTCACCTGCGGGAGAAATAATTGAAGCATTAACATTACCTTCGTATTTTACCCTTTGTAACGCCACATCCAAAGCGAGCTGTTTATTCCTGACAACACCTTTCGGTAAAACCCATTCACCCTTGTCGTTCTTCAGGATGAACACCCTCGTGTCAATGAAGACAACACCACCAGCACATGCCCTCGTCAACATAGATAATCCTCCTATTATTTTCTTTTCTACTTAATATTATGTTCGACAAGTTGCAGAAGTTCTCCTGCAAAAAAAGTGCTTAAAAAATAACATATTTTTTTACAAAAAGTTCCTCATCTTCCTCTAGCCAGAAACAAATCACACTGCCTACCCTGCCAATGCGCACAATGATTACAACGTGGCAAATTATCCCTTGAAGGAACATGCCCTGCTTCCAGCCCTCTCGCCGATCTTACCGAATCAAAATGGGGGCATCCGCCAGCTATCCGAAAAAAGTTTATTGTCATCATAAAAAACCTCCTGTTCTTAGGTTTTCCCAACAAGAGGTTTTTTATATCATTACACATTAAAGCGGAAATTTATAATGTCCCCGTCTTCAACTATATATGTTTTCCCTTCTAACCGAAAAAGCCCTTTTTCCTTTACTTTAACCATCGAGCCCAGTTCATAAATATCCTTGTATTTAACGACTTCCGCTCTAATAAAACCCCTTTCAATATCCGAATGAATTTTGCCGGCCGCTTCCTTGGCTGAAATACCCTGGGGAATAGTCCAAGCCCTTACTTCATCTTCTCCTACGGTAAAGAAAGCAATTAACCCTAAATGTACATAAACATTACGTGCCAAAAGCTCAATGCCGGTTTCTTCGAGACCCAAATCAGCCATAAAAAGAGCCTTGTCTTCCTCACTCAACTCCCCAATTTCCAGTTCCATTTGCGCACATATTTCTAAAAGAGGAATATTTTTCTCTTGACACAAGGCTACCAGTTCTTCACGCTGAGGATAATCCTTGGTTTTAAACTGCTCCTCATCAAGATTCACGACAGCAAGCCGCGGTTTTTCCGTAAGAAATGCGTAATTTCTCATCACTGTTCTTTCTTCTTCGGAGAGATCCACGTCCCGCATGGATTTCCCTTCTTCTAATACCTGATAACACTTCTCCAAACGTTCCAACTCTTCCTGGTTTTCTTTCGTAATCTTTTTTCCTGTACGAATACGTTCCATTCTTTTTTCAATTAACTCCATATCCGCAAAAAGCAGTTCCGTCTCTACATTTTCTAAATCTCTAACGGGATTAAGGCTTTCCTCCCCATAAGGAACGACTGAATCTCGGAATGCTCGCAAAACGTGCACCAAGGCATCGCATACCCGTACATCATTTAAAAATTTCCCCGCACCAGACTTTTGCCCATCTTGACCGGTAACCAGCCCCGCCACATCAATAAAATCAATTTGTGCATAAAGGGTTTTTCGAGGATGATAAAGTTCGCTTAAAAAATCGATCCTTCTGTCCGGAACCCTTGCTGTCCCCATATTAGCTTCTGTTTTTCCAGAGCCGGTTTCCGCTTTTTCACTGGTTAAGAGATTAAAAAACGTCGTTTTGCCTGTTGAGGGCAATCCAATAAGTCCAATCTTCACCGAAAATCTCCCCCTAAAAGTAATTACAGCTTAAATACTACCACAAATCTTTAGTCCCGGCTATCTCTCTGCGTCCTTTTAATCCTTCCATTTCGAAAAAGCCTTTGATTTTTTTATAAATAAGAAAAGTTACAACCGAAGAGATCCCAAATTTAAGCATATTAAACGGAATCACCGCACTAAGCAAAAGAGGCTTCGCCTCCGCAAGAGAAACACCCCACAGCGGAAAAAATACGTAATAATCAGCTATCGCCATTACTAAAGAAGCAATTGCCGTACCTACTCCCAGAGATAAAATCGCCATCCGCTTAGTCTTACGATACCGGTAGATTAAGCCGGCTACTAAAACCATGGTGCCACCTGCCACAAAATTAGCCATCATCCCAATAAAGGCCGCCCTGGAAGCCCCTACCAAATAACCCATCAAACATTTCAAAAACTGGACAAGCACTCCGGCCCAAGGCCCCATCGCAAAGGTCGCAATAATACCGGGAATATCACCCGGATCATAAGTTAAAAAACCTGGGAAAATAGGAAAGGGAAACGCAATAAAATACATTAGAATAACACCGAAAGCAGCCAATACAGCCATTCGTATCATTTTTTTTGTTGTCATTTTCTCATCTTCTCCTTTTAATTAAAAATTTAGTTCTCAAAAAACATTAATCCCGAAGGAACGGTACCGTTCCTTCGGGATATTGGATAAAAATAATAATAAATAATCACACCATAAATTACTATCCTCCCTTCTCCCATCCAGACTTTAACTGTCGGCTCCGGAATATCACCGGATCTGCCATATGGCTCGCGGGCTTTACCGCCGGTAAGGAATTGCACCTCACCCCGAAGGAATTTTTTATTCTCTTGTCTTGTATTTATTATAATAAAGAAAAACCAATTTTTCAACTACTATCTTCACTATCTTAGAATAAACAAATAAACAGCTGTCTGCCATTACTCCAAAAGGACAGGCAGCTGTAAAGAAAAGGAATACAGGATCTTTTCCTTTACCGGTCGCTGATAAATAGTATTTACTGCCCGTGCATAAATATCCATCTGTATCTTGTACCGCTCCCGTAAAAGATCTTCCGCGCCGGCAGCCACCACATCTGTTTTATAATCTACCAACACATATGCTCCATCCTCCATAAAAAGGCAATCAATCGTTCCCTGCAGGATAATCTTCTCCCCCTCAATACCGCCTACCTCGGGGTAAAGCTCTTTGGCCGACAGTGCCAAAGTAAAGGGCACTTCCCGTCGTAAATCTTTTCCTTCTTTGATTCGCTCTCCTAACGGTGAACGCAACAGCTTAACGATTTCCTGAACCTTGATACTCTCTGCCTGTAATGGAGTAAGGATTTGCCTGTCAACCATTCTCCTTATTTGAGCCTGCACCATTGCTACCGTGGCCGCTTCCTCTAAGTTTAGATGCCGCATGACAAAATGCAGTGCCGAACCTTTTTCACTGGCTGAAAGCCCCTGTTGCTGCAAAAAACGTGGTCTTTTCGCAAACTGCCGAAAAGGGAAAAGCGACTGGCTTTGTTGCTGTTCACCCGCCAAAAATTGATAACGGTTTTTTATTTCCGTTACCGACAGTTTGGCAGGAATATCCGCTAACCCCTGATCAGGGTAGCTCCAACTTAAACGATTGTCGATGAATTTTTGCCACACATCATCTCGGCAAGCAACTTCGACGGGCAAAAGCGCTCTCACACAAGCCAGCTCACTTTGATAATCATAAACATCCTTACTTTCCTCAGCCTGGATATTCGAGGAATTATCTTGATAAATCCGCCAAAGAGCCGGGTCGTTTGCTGTTACCTCCCAGCCTTGCTCCGGACAGCCCGCCGCTTTTCTTAATAAACTGCTTTCCCTATGCCTGAGTAAACATGGCCCCAGCCAATCCCAAGGACAACGTGCCCGCGTTAAAAGAACAGCCGGTAGCTCCCAGCCTTGCTGTGAAAGTACCGTACTCCACTTCTTTACCTGCTTAGTCAGCCCTTTCACCGAACCAACCATAATTAACGCTTCCCGGGCTCTGGTCATCGCCACATAAAGAATCCGGATCTCTTCAGCCAGTATTTCCTCTTTTAATTTCTCCCGTACCACCAATTTGGCTAAAGTAGGATATTTTAGACGTTGTGTCGGATCAACCCAAACAGGGCCCAGCCCCAGTTCCTTATCCAGCAGGATATCGCCTCGCAGTTCCTGCAAATTAAACATCTTCCCCAGACACCCGATAAAGACAATTGGGAACTCCAATCCCTTGCTTTTGTGAATACTCATAATCCGCACTACATTCTCATTTTCTCCTAAAGCACGTGCCGTTCCCAGATCACTATTTGTTTTTTCCAGCCGCTCCAAAAAACGCAAAAACTTGAACAGCCCTTTCATCGTAGTATCTTCAAATTGTTTGGCTCTGTCCAAAAGGGCCCGCAGATTAGCCTGTCGTTGTTTCCCTCCCGGCATCGCCCCGGTGTAATCGTAATAGCCAGTTTCCCGATATAAAAGCCAGATTAATTCCACTAAAGAATTCCGCCGGGCAAAAGTCCGCCAGCTTCTTAAGCTTCTTAAAAAGGATTGTAACCGCTCCTTTAAAGGTCTCTCTTCCACCCGTGCCGCCAGCCTTAGTGCATGATAATAATCCCCCGGACAGCAGAGACGAATCCGGGCCAATTCTTCCGGGGAAAGCCCTACCACAGGAGAGAGTAAAACGGCCGCCAGCGGAATCTCTTGGCAAGGATTATCAATTACTTTCAAGAGAGACAACAATACTTGTACTTCCTGTGCCGCAAAATAACCGCTACCGATTTCTGCATACGCCGGAATCCCCAGCTTACGAAATTCCTCCAATAAAGTAGGTGCCGTACCCTTAATAGAACGTAAAAGCACTACCATATCTCGAAATTCCGGGGCACGGTACTTTTTCTTTTCCTGATTCCAGATTACCTTTTCCTGCTGTAAAGCCAAGATCCTTCTGCCTATCAAACGAGCTTCTACCTGTAACGTATCTAATTCTTCTTCCACTTCATCTTGTAATCCCTCTTCCAATTTCTCAGCCGATTCTCCGTCTGTAAATTTTCCCCTTTTAACCTTCTGCCCCGAATCATCCTGTTCTTTTTCCTGAAAAGCTGCTGCTTCTTCAGGATTACGCTCGATGAAATGCACCTCCAAAGGCCAATTGCTTTCTGTTTTCGCCCCAAAAACCAATTCATGGGCCCGGTCATAAGTAATTTCTCCTAACCCCTTTCCCATTAGCTGACGAAAAATAAAATTGACCCCCTCTACCACATTTTTGCTGCTACGGAAGTTTTTGGTCAGCAGTACTTTTCGTTCCGCCAATTCTTCTTCAGTTCCATAGCTCTGGTACTTTTTCAAAAAAAGTCCTGGTTCGGCCAAACGAAAACTATAAATACTTTGTTTGACGTCCCCTACCATAAATAAATTAGGAGTATCGGTTCCTTCCCTGGCTACCAATGATAATACAGCCTCCTGCACTGCATTAATATCCTGATACTCGTCCACCAAAACTTCCTCATACTTTTTCCGCAAACCGTAAGCTAAGGCAGAGGGAACCCACCCCTCCTCCGTCTGCTCTCTTAGTAACCCCAAAGCAAAATGCTCCAAATCATTAAAATCGATTAAATTACGTGCTGACTTTTCCTGTAGATACCGTAAAGAAAACTCCTTAACCAACGTACAAAGGCAGTCCATCAACGGCTCCATTTCCTGCATATCCCGGACAAGTTCCAATGGGCTACGAGAAAGATACTCCTTTTGCAAAGTGCGAACAAGCTCCTTAGCCTGATTTCTAAGTGCCTGTACTTCCTCCTTTAACGCCTCATCTACTTCAGTTCTACAGGCTTTTAAAGCGGCAAACTTAAATGCTGCCAGCTCTGTAAAAGCGGCCTGCCAGTTTCGTTCACATAAGAGCATTAAATCTGCCAACCCTGCCCTTTCCGTTTCCAGATTACTCAGATACAGCGCCGGCCCTCCCGGCTGAACGGCTATCCTCTGAGCCCTATCCAGCAACTCTACCGCCTCCCGGAGCGGAACAGCCATGTTTTTCATCAAACACCTAAACAAAAACTGCATCCGATCATCTGTCAGATTAGCTTGGAAAATCTGAGCGGCCTTCCCCAACCAACCTAAAGGATCGGGCTGACTGCGTGAAAACTCATATAATTTTAAAACTAAATCCTGTAGTGCCTGATCATCTCTTTCGCCGCCCAATCCTTCTACCAGTGCTAAAAACGCCGACTCCTCCGCTCCGTATTTCTCTTCAAAAAAATCTTCCAACACCTCTAATTTAAGCAGAACTCCCTCTATCTCATCAGCAATCCGAAAACGCGGATCCAGAGCCAATCCCCCGGGCAGCGACAAATGATAATAGTTTTGCCGAAGAAGCTCCAAACAAAAAGAATGAAGCGTAGAAATAGCCGCTTTACCTAACAGAAGACTTTGCTTCTGTAGTCTCCTGTCTTGCGGTTTTTCCTTGAGCCGTTGCGCTAAGGCTTGCCCAATTCTTTCCCTCATTTCTCGGGCCGCAGCATTCGTAAAGGTAACTACCAATAATTTATCGACATCTACCGGATTTTCTTCATCCAAAATCCGTCTGACGATTCTTTCTACCAAGACTGCCGTTTTCCCGGCTCCTGCCGCTGCCGAAACCAAAAGACTGCATCCACCGGTCCGGATGGCTGCCTCTTGCTCTTTAGTCCAAGTACGCTCACTCACCCTGACCTACCCCCTTTAATCCTTTATCTAATCCTTTATCCCTCATCTCCGTCCCCTCATCCAGCCCCATCTCACTCCATATTTCGGCAGGTTCCTTTTCCAAAAGTAGCTGATAAGCATGACCGGGAATAGTTAAATCAAACCGACACACCGCCGCATAAGGACAATAAGTACAAGGGGCTTTCCCTTGATAGCGATATGGCCGAATCGCCACATTGCCAGCCATAATTTCATTACCGATGGTGCAAAGATGTTTTTCCGCCTGCCGACACAGTGCCGCAAATTTCTCCGGCGTTAAGACGCTCTGCACATTTTTATAGAATTCTCCTTCCTTAGTCAACGCTACAGGAAGCAAATCAGAATGACCCTTGATTTCCCGATCCATCAATCTTACAACACGAGGGTCTTGCAACAAATAGCCGTTCATCTTCAACTCATTGAAAACCTTTTTCTCTACCTCTTCCGGAGTTAAAGGCCCCTTGGCCGCAATTAACGGATCCTTTAGCTTAAAATACAAAACGCCTCCCGGGAATACTTCTCCCTCTAATAAATGTGCAGCATGTGTTAATACCACATCCAAATAAGTAAGCAACTGCAACTTTAAACCATAATAGATTTCTAACAAGCTCAAAGAAGCGGCCCCTGATTTATAGTCAATCACCCGTAGATAAGTGGTGCCCTGTTCATCTTTAGCCGCATCTACTCGGTCAATTCTGCCCTGTAAAAGTATGGTTGTCCCATTAGCCAGAGTAAACGTAAGCCCCGGAAGTTGCTCGTTTTCGCCAAAAGCAAGCTCTATTCCCAACGGACGAAAAGTTCCTCTCCGCTCATGTTCGCCTAAAACAAGAACTGCCCGCCAAAGTGTTCTCTTTAATTTACCCACTAGATAGCGATAACGCGCTGTACTTAAAAGTACTTCGTTCTGTAAACGAGGTACCAACTCATCCACAATTACGTCGACAAGCTCCTTTATTTCCTGCCTGTTTAGTTCTCCCCAGTTTAAATGATGCTGCTGTAAATAAACATAAAATTGCTCCAGTCCAATATGAAAAAACTGTCCTACGTCAGGGGCTCCCACTTGATATTCCGCTCTTTCCTGCAATTTCAAGCCGTACGCCAAAAAGTGAGAAAAAGGACAGGCCCGAAATTTCTCCAAGCGGGAAATACTGGCTCGTAAAATACCGGTTTTCCCATATAGTTGTCGTACTAAATCAGACGACAGCTTAGCCTCCTCCTGTCGATAAAAAAGTCCGGTGACAATCCGCTGCAACGACTCTGCCCACTCTTCTTTACCCAAATACCAGTTAAAAACGTCCCACCACAAGGGCTCCATTTTTTTTCCATCAAGAGCCTGCCTTAATTCTACTGCCAAATGACTGATCGTGGGACGAGGGCAAGAAACCTTTTCCTCGGTCTTCTCTTTTTCCGGATCAAAAATAAATTTCATCTGCGAAAAGAGCTCCCCCACCCGCTGCAATAGTGCCGACGGAGCCAACGCCTTTCCTTCGCCGTCAGCCATCGCATAACTAAGCGTTAAATAATGACTGGCCGTCGTCAAAGCCTTATAAATCAAGAACTGCTCGGCATAAAGCTTTTTTTCCGTAGTAGGAGCTAAGCAAATCTGCCATTCATTTAAGCAAATTTTTTCTTCATCACTAAAAAATCCGGCTTCCATAGCCCTCGCCGGAAAAACGCCTTCATTAACACCTAAAATAAGTACGGCCTTTAGATCAGGATTACGGGAACGGTCTACCGAGCCAACTAAAACCTGATCTAAGCCCGGAGGAATCAAGCCCAATTCCAAGGTTTCCAATCCACCTGTCATTACCTGGGCAAACTCCGGCAAACTCATTTCCTGTTCTCCCAACACTTCTACCAAGCTATCCAATAATTCCAAGATTTTTTGCCACACCTGTAAATGAATCCGAGCCTCCTCCAGTTCTCCCCTTGCTTCAGCCTTTTTACTCCATTTTTCCAGTATCTCGGCAACAGCGATATTTTCCAGGAAATTAAACAAAACTTCACTATATTCCCTACCCGTTGTAGCAGTACGCAAAGCTTGCTGCAAGGGGAGCAGCAACGCTACTACTTTAGCTCTGGCTTGATTAACCCGCCTTAATAATTTTTCCTCCACACTACTCTCCGACTGTTCCCTTTGCTCTTGCCGCTTTAAGCCCCTCTTAAGTCGCCATGGCTTGCCATCGGTCCAACGGCCTCCTTTAATGCCATGAGCTAAACAATAATTCTCCAAGAGAGCGGTTTCCTGCCGAGAAACAGCGATAAGATCTGTTTTTAGACAACGAAAAAGCGGTTCGTAATTCCAGCCGCCCTGCACAACCTCTAGCACCCCTTGAATTAAATCAGGTAAAGGATGATGACGTACCGGCTTTTTCATATCCAAAAAATAGGGGATCTCATAATCCCGGAAGACATTCATCAGCAAATCCTCATAATTAACAAAATCACGTAAAAGCACGGCAATATCCTGATATCGTAACCCTTTTTCCCGACAAAGGGCGTGAATTTCCCTCGCTGCCGCCTCCACCTCTTCCTGGCGGTTAACGGCTGCCTTTACTTGAATGGCCTCAACAGAACCGGGAAAAGAAGGAACGTGCTGAAAAAAACTTCGTTCCAAAAGAGCCAATTCTTTTCTCTCTTGAAAACGCCTCACCTCAGGATCCGGCAAAATAAAGGCATCAGCGAGTGGGCACTGAATTTCAGCGGCCATTGCCAATAGTCTTTGATAAGTTTCCCAAGATTGAAAAAACACATGCGTCTCCGGCAGCTTTACTCGTAAATATTCTTGTTCTAAGCATAAAGTGATATTAACCTGAGGACAAAATAAAAGCAGTTCCTTGATTACAACAAATTCCTGGGGAGTAAAGCCATGAAAACCATCCAGCCATAAAACCGTTTTCTTTAAGAAAGCCGCTTTATGCAAATTAGCGGCTAAAAGCTCCAAATTATCGTCAATATCTAAATACTTTTGGCTAATATAGGCTTCAAACTCCCGATAAATAAAGGCGAACTCTGCCAGTTTTTCCGCCAAACCGCCCTCTAAGCCACCTTCTGAATTTACATCTGTTTCACTTAAAAGTCTCTCCAACTGTTCCGGAGAAACCCGATAGATTTTCATCTCCGAAAGTGCCCGCACTAATTGTTCCAAAAAACCGGGTCGATCCATTACCCGGGCAAAGATTTTAAATTTACTCTTGTTTTTAGCCAGGATATGTCTAAGAATCAGTGCCTTCCCCATATCATCTAAAGGAGAAGCCAGTCCGCCCCCTGTTTCTTGGAGAATACGCCAAGCCAGACGCTGAAAACTAAGTACTTGCGCCTGAATAGTTCCACCCTTTGGGATATGCTGCAAAAGACTTTTTTCGGCATGAAAGGAGCCCTGCTCAGGTACCAGGTAAATACAGTTTAAATTCGGTTTTTCCTGCTCCATTGCCCCTATTTCGTCCAAGCACTGCCTGGTTTTTCCTGCTCCGGAGCGTCCGATAATCAACCTTAGCATCAGCTTGTCCTCCCCACAATCTCCACTTTATATTACAGTTCGATAGTGTCAAGTTTTTCCTACAATAATTTTACGCTAACTTAAAGTTCCTTAGCCGGCAAAGGTCCCCGCGAAATGACAATTTTCCCGGTGCGCACAATTTCCACAATACCATGGTCTTGCAATACTTCACATAAAGCATCGATCTTATCCTGCGCCCCACTTAACTCGATCACCATTGTCTCCCTGTTTACATCAACGATCCTTGCCCGAAAAATATCCACGATATCAACAATATCCGAACGTTTTTCCGGAAAAGCCTTTACTTTAATTAGGACTAGCTCCCGTTCCAAAGAATCGATCTGCGTCTGATTAACAATTTTAATCACATCTACCAGCTTCGCTAATTGATTGGTTACTTGTTCAATCTCCCAATCATCACCATTCACCACAATCGTAATTCTGGTCATGTTGGGTTCTTCCGTATACCCCGCAGTAATACTTTCAATATTAAAAGCCCGGCGACTGATTAATCCGGAAATTCTCGTTAATACTCCCGGTCTGTTTTCTACTAATACAGATAAGGTATGTGCCATCGTTATTCCCTCCTCAAAACAGAATCTCTTTGTCCTCATCATAGGGGAAATTACTGTCCTTTGTCAACGTCAAAGTCATACTTTTCTAAAGGATCTTTTCACGCCGGAGACTTTTTGCAGCCGGAAACTCTGGATGACTGGAAACTCTTTACACTTGAAGTATCCCTGTTTATATGATAATATTTTAATTCGAATGCAACATTATTAAAGTACATGAGTATGCTGGATGATCGCGGGTACATGTGCCGAAAGGCCGTACTTGAGGAAAGTCCGAGCTCCGGAGGGCAAGATGCTGGGTAACACCCAGTGGAGGCGACTCCAAGGAAAGTGCCACAGAGACATACCGCCGATGACGGATTACTCCGCACAGGTAAGGGTGGAAAGGTGAGGTAAGAGCTCACCAGCGGTCAGGTGACTGATCGGCTCGGTAAACCCCATCTGGAGCAAGACCGAATAGAGAAGCAAAGGAACGGCCCGTTCCGCTTCCGGGTAAGGTCGCTGGAGGTGTCAGGCAACTGGCATCCAAGATAGATGATCATCACTCCGCAAGGAGGACAGAACTCGGCTTACAGGCACACTCATGTGCTAATGTACCAAACACAAAAACGCTCAGAAATGAGCGTTTTTGTGTTTGGTACTATATAAAACGGAAAACTTAGGTTAACAGCGTGAACCTCACATGACTAAAGTCACATTCAAGCATAATTGCTTGAAGTGACTGCTAAACCAATGCCTGTTTTTCTTAATACAAATTCCAATCTAGTGCTTACTTTTCCAATACTTTCTTCCATCCGCCAGGCGCATTAATCTGCCGCTATCAACCAATCCCCGGGTAAAGTGAAATAACAGAGTATTCTACATCCTTTTCGGATTTTCTGGCCAAATAATCTATTTATATTCAGTAGTGTTGCATAAAAGTTTGACAAAAAATTAAAGTTCAAACTTCTGCGAATGACTAATAGATTCCAGTTTCATACACAGGCTATGATCTTTATGATTGAGACTATTGCTGATGTCCCGTAAACCGCTGTACTGTTCTACTTGCGCAAAGAACAGAAGTTGGAATAGCTTTATTGTGGTCAATTTCTTAACATATTTGTCAACTCCTGTAGTTTTGATAAACTGAGAAATTTCCGAGAAATTACTCCTCGAAAAACTGGCTGAAACAATTGAAAAAATGAGGCCACTGAAAAAGCCGCTGTTTTAAAAGCTCTAACAGCGGCTTTTTCAGTGGCCTCTTATATACTGGGCTTTACGAACCTCTACTCATTCACCCTCGTTATCAATACTACCGTCTCCACATGGAACGAGAGGCTTGAATTGATGTCTTTCGAGCCGTCGGTTATTGGAAACATATCAATAGGTTTTTGTTGTTTTGCCCGTTCGTGGAAACACATCAAATATACTAACTTGTGTTTACTTTTATATATTAAAAATTTATAACACAGGCGGTAAAACACCCTCTTGAATAAATTAATAAACTAGTTACGAAAACACGATTTCATTCATTGTTGTCAGAGAAAGAAAAGTCAATAACGATCTGCAATATACTGGTTTTTTAACTTTTTATACTCCCCAATCGTGAATTTTCCATTGAGCATCCTTGGTTTCTTTAACTAGTATATAATACCATTTCATTTCTTTATCTTCATTATCAACGCTATTATCAGTAAAGGTAACAAGCAGACTCATTGATTGGTAAGGACCGTGACCATAATTATGCTTATAACTGTGCGGTGGAAGATGCGAACGATCGTTTTTAAAGTACTCAATCGATAATAATTCAAGTTTCCAATCATCTATATTAGATTCGTTCCACAAACCTTCCTTATATTTACCTAGCGTGGCATTTGCTCCTTTTACGTCTTCATCTTTTAAAGCTTTAAATAAATTCTTAACAACTTGCTTTCCTTCAGCAATATCATCATTTGTAATACTTTTAGAGAAGTAATTATAGATCAAAATCATAGTGGAAATTAATATTATAAGAACAAAAATCCATAACAGTTTTTTCTTCATTATTATTATCCTTTCTTTTTTCTTTCTTTAAGGAAGAATATTTTCGCTGTCTATAATCATTTTTTCTTAAAATATGGAAAGACAAATTGCGGTCAAATAGACTGAGTAGCAATAAAAATATTGGGCATTATACTTTTTAACTGTCTAAATTATAAAGGACTTACTACTAAATATTAAAATTTAAGTAATTTAGGTAGTAAGTCCTTAACTCCTCTTACAGCTGCATCAAGGTTAGTATGTGCTGTATATAAGGCTAGCCCCTTTTGTACTATTTTCTGAATTAATCTCCCCTGGGGAAGATCCGTACGCAAATTCCTCAATGGTTTAAAAAATTGATGATTGTTTGACAACTAACGGCCATGTTTTCCACTCCTTTGCTTTTACTTTGCTTATATTCCAAGATACTTGCTCCATGTGCAGTGGTTGTTTCCATTTTGGAAATCAAGAGATTCCGATAATGCCCATAAATCTTTAATCCTATGACCTAATAATATCTAAACTTGATTTTAGCTTGAGTAGTCATCACCATATAATTAATCGTCATTTAAATGTTTCTTTGCCTCATTAGCCCATTTCTCAGTATAATTTCCTATAGCCCACTGAACCATAATTACATCCTTTTCTGTTTTTTCCTCATCCTTAGCAGTAAAAATATCTTCTAAAGCAATTATATATTTAACTTCGCCGATAAAATCATCTTTGAAATCCGTATATACCCGCAATTCTTCCGGCGTCAATACTATTAACATGTCTTTTTCTGGCGATGTAAAGGCATCCTTGGCATTGGGAATAAACTTTTGAATCACCTCCCAGTTCGGGAATAGCTCATCATGTCCAACTATTTGTTTTGGTGGATTTATCTTTGTATCAAACATTCCATAAAGGTATCTACCAGCCCCAGAACCATGTTTTAAATAACCTTTAACAACCCACTTTCCATTTTGCCTAAAAAGTCCCCAACAGTACTCACCTAGTATGTAATATTCATCAGTGAGTTCCTCTTTTTCAAGATACGCCTCTCCTTCTTCCATAAATTGGCTTTCCGCATCATTTCCTAACAGCTCTGAAATAGAAACACCATTTACTTCACTATTGGCAGCTCTTCCCTCAATTTCCATAATAAAATCACTAAAAATATCTATCTTATTAGTTTCATTAAAGGGAATCGTCATTAACCAATGACGAATATGCGGATGCGGCCCTCCAACATACCCATCAGCCACAACATGTTGAGTGAGAAAATCATTTCCAACAAACGTTAGCTCTAAAAATACTTCATTAGAAATTTCTTTACGATCGCCTGGATAATAATATTCATATTCACACCATTTTCTTGCCAACTCGTTGGGGTTATATTTATCGAATTTCCCAATCGGTTTACCATCAGCTCTTCTAGCGGAAATATACTCAATATTACTTTCATAATCAAAGTCTTTATATTTACCCTTAAGTCTTTCTGTTTCAATATTTAATAACCAAAACTCTTTATTTCTAGGCACTAAAATCCCTGTTCCCCGCTTATTACAGATTCATTATTACCACCGGCGGAATCATCGGCTTGAATTACACTGTCATTTTCCTTAACTAGAGGCTCGGTTTTACTACCGGTGGGATCAATAACTTTAATTGCATTATTGTTTTGTTTTTCACACCCTGAAAAAACAAGTGTTAAACACAACAATAAGAAACCCAACAAGCAATAAATATTTTGTTTTTTATTATCCAGTACCTTCGGCTGCTTCATTTTTATTTCACTCCCATTACCTTCCACAAGTCCCCCTCGGTATCAATAAGATCAGCCAGTTCGCGATACGGAATGGCAAAATCAACTACGCCGGCGACGGCCGGAGCACCCACCTCAAAATAGAGTAAATACACCTTCAGCGCTTCTTGGGTCAGTTCATAAAGGGGCTCCTGTTTAAAACCGACAAATGGCTCCAGTCCGGGCGTCGCATCATCTGCTTCGTTCCGCTCCAAAATCTGTTGATTAATAATTGCGGTGATTCTTTCGGAAAGTGGTATGATATGGATAAGGAAAGGAAGAAGGGGGAGAAAAACATGTCTACAGTATTAGCTAAAGACTATGACCTTAAAGCTAAGTTAAATAAAATTAGCAACAGGGCTCAACCACTTACTGGCAAAAAGGACATGATTGAATTAGATCCTAAAAATCCTCATCACAAAGAATGGTTTGAAACAGATAAATATAAGGAGAAATAACAAATGCCAGATATTGGAGATATTTATACAGCACTGATTTATTATAAAGGGCGAAGTGGAAACTGTAAGGTAAGACCTGTGCTAGTATTAAATACTCTTAATAATGGTTGGTGTACTATAGTTGAAATTACATCCGTAGCTCCTAAAAATCCACCAGGATACTATGATTTATTTAAAGAACCAATTTTAAAGTGGAAAGAAGTGGATTATAATGATTTTATTAACATTGTAGATAAGATAGTTAATTTATAAAAAGACCTCTCTAGCAGAGGTCTTTTTTATTCTCCTGCGATTGGCGATGTTTTTTACCCGGTAGTTTTGTTCCCCAATGCGAAAAATGATCGTTTTGCCGAAACACGCCAAAACACCATTTGTGCATCTGTTTATTATAGCTACGGTATCATCCACTGATAATAATTGCTTGCTTCTTCTCATTTCTCTAAACATTAGTCATTCCCTCGCTTTCAAAGCATAATCAACTGGGTAGCTTAGGATAAAAAATTATGCCCACTCTTTTTCCATGAAATCCTTAAAATCATCGGAGTCCTTGTAAATCACCTCACTGCCTAAAGCCTGAAAATGCTTTCTTCCACAGGCAATTTTCACACTTTCGGAAGGCTTTAGGTTTTCAACCCGGATATCCCCTTTGGTCTCCAACACAAAATAGAGTTTACGTTCACCGTTTTTCTCCATCAAAAACGCCCAATCGGGGTTATAGGAGCCCAATGGTGTGGCAATCTTGAACCAACTAGGCAGCTTGGCGTACAACTTAATACTATTGTTTCTTTCAAAGCCTAGGGCAAAACTTTCTTCTTTTTTACTATCGTAAACTACATATTCATAAACTGATTTCTTGCTTTCCACCATGTTTTTTTCAAAATAACCGACCAGTTCCTCACTTTGAAATAATTCTTGGGCATAGTATTCATGGTCACCGATTTTCGTATACTTAAGGCCATCCACAATCATTAAACGCATTTTAGCCGTAATTATTTGGGCGACTTGTTCCATGTAGCTTTGCGGATTCTTCTTAAAAAGAGGAATAGTCTTACTGCTAAGCAGGATTTCCACAATCGTCTTGCGCGTCAGGTTCGTTTCGTTTTGCAGATAAGCAATGATGTCCGGCAGATTTTCCTGCCCGGCTTGCACGGCCACAGCATATCTATCTGACTCTTCATTGGTAACACCACCGGCATTAATCTCCAAGGTCGCTTTACTATAGATCAGCTTGGGCGAACTCACCACTAAACTTTGCTGCATTTCCCGGCAACATTCCTCAATCAACTTGGCACTATCAAAATCAACGGAATAAGTAGTTTTATACTTGATGCGGTCCCACAACTCCTTAAATTCCGGGTCAAGATAGATTTGCTTATTCAGTTTAATCTTCCGCTTATCCTGGTTGTTTTTCAAATTAAGACCGCCGCTCACCTTTTGCACCAACGCCGTAATCTCCGGTTTAATCTGTTCATAGGCAGACGGCACCGTCAGACTCTTGTCTATGAGAGCCATTTTGAGAGTATCTTGTACTTTGCCGGAAATATCAATGTATCCTTGCTCCTGAAAATGCTGAAAGATCTCCTCCGAGGCGGCTTGTCCCAGATATTTAGCGGTGCCGTCCGGCTGTTTGACGGGAAGATTGGCAAAGGAATGTTTTTCAATAATGCCAAACCGAATACCCCCATCTTTTTCGTACTCTTTTTGTAAGGTTTCGGCAAACTGTTCATAGCTTTCATTGGCCATAACCGTGAGCGTATTAATGGTAAAACCATGCTGACGGATACCGGATTGATTGACGCACAAACGCAACCCACGCCCAATCTCTTGCCTTTTCTTCACTTCGCTTTTGGTTTCATTTAAAGTACAAATTTGAAAGACATTGGGATTATCCCATCCTTCACGCAGAGCCGAGTGAGAGAAAATAAACCTCAGCTTCGTAGCAAAGGATAATAGTTTTTCCTTATCCTTCATAATCAAACTGTAAGCATCCTCATCGGCAAGGGTGGCTCCGCTTGTATCTTTAAGCACTCCTTTTTTATCAATCGAAAAATACCCGCCATGAACTTCCTCAGCAGCCGTGTCAAGGTCAATATCTTTAAACAAGGTATGATATTTCGGCTGTTTAATTAATTCTGTATAATGCTTCTCAAAAAGCTGGGCATAGATCCCCTTTTGCGGATTTCCGTCTTGATCATAATAGCGATAGTTGGCAACCCGATCAATGAAGAACAAGCTTAAAACCTTGATTCCCAGCCGATTAAGCACAAGTTCCTTCTCCAAATGCTCCTCAATCGTTTTTCTGATCTGTTGTTCCTTGATCGTCAAATCATCAAGATCACCTACCGCCTTTCCAAGACGCAAAATATCTCCATTACCGGCGAAAGAGACATATTCATTGCCGATTTCACAATAAATCTCGTTCACAAGATATCCCTCATAAATATCCCGTCCGCCGGACTTATCATAAAGGTCATCCCCACGCTCAATTGTAACGGGCTTACGGATTACGCTCCCTTTTTTGTCCTTGATATCCAGCTCAATTCTCGCCGTGATCGGCGTTTTTT
This sequence comes from Peptococcaceae bacterium UBA5356, assembly GCA_002407935.1. Taxonomy (GTDB): domain Bacteria; phylum Bacillota; class Peptococcia; order DRI-13; family DTU073; genus UBA5356. Next base: position 425 of record DHPU01000037.1, on the reverse strand, counting down.
TATTATCCACCGCTAATAGTTTCATGTATGCCTGATTATGATAATCCTTTGATTCAAACCCGGCCACTTCAATCTGTTTAACCAGTTCCAAAGCAAAGCTATCTACCGCATCCAGCTTATACACAAGATTATGCTTTTCCACATGAGTTGCCGAGTAACGCAAAATACAAAGGGGATTTAAGGACTTGATCGCATCTTTCGCTTTGGGGGTTGTGTCCACTGATTGCGGTTCGTCAATAATCACAAAAGGATAAGTCTCCTTGATTAGTTCAATCGGTTTCATCCCGTTTAATTTGTCATTGGCTCTGTGGATGATATTAGCCTTGTTTTCTTTCTCCGGATCATCAAAACTCTTCCGGAAAGCATCAATATTGATCACCATAATTTCAATATGATCACTCACGGCAAAACTGCGTACCTGTTCC
>DHPU01000049.1:31049-37964 GCA_002407935.1 Peptococcaceae bacterium UBA5356 | reverse complement strand
CTCAGTACTGTTTAAAAATTCAGGGCCATTATCTACTGTGAATATTTTGAAGTACTTTGAAAAATTCTTGCCGTACTTTCGTTCTAATTTATCAAGTTCTTTTTTTACTGAGGCTTGTGTCTTATCGGGCATTTTACGGATTATTTCTTGCCTGCGACTTCGCTCCGTTAGCACCAACAAGGTCGCCCCACTTCCACCCTGTTTACCTACAACACAATCCATTTCCCAATGGCCATATTCTTTCCGGTTTTCTATATGTTCTGGCCGTTCTTCAATACCGGTCCCTCTTAAGTTTTTCTGGGCTATTCGGACTTTTTGGTACTGGCGCTTTTTCCTATCACGCTTTATCGGTAGATCTTTATTGCTTATATTGGCAAATACTCCTTTGTCTATATAACTGTAAAGCGTTTTTGTACAGATGGTAGTATCAAATTGCAAGCCCTTTGCCTGCATTTCTCCTATTACTGCATCTAGAGAATACTTATCCTTGATTATTCTTTTTTTTATATGATTAGCTAGTTTATGGTCGTGACCTATCTTCAGCCCTGCCCCTTTATTAGATGCCGCCTGCTCATACTTACTATGCCCTACATCGGCACAATATTGTTCTGAATAGGTTAAGTTACTATTGAGCAGTCTAACTGTTCCTCGGATAATTTCACGTTCTATGGTGCGTCTATGTCTTCCCAGTATTGAGGCTATCTCCTTTGGTTTCTTTCTATCCTTTAGTAATATTTCGATTTGGTAGCGTTCTCTTTCACTTAGGTGTTTAAAACTTCTTTGCTTCGTGTTATTATTAGGTAGACTCATGTCGGTTCCTCCTCTAAATGTTTAGGTTTGGTCACTTATACATTATCAGAGGTTCTGACGTGAGTCACTCTATTTTCTTATGTTTGGGCAATTCATTTTACAACTTACCCTGGATTCTTTTCTTCTTAAAAATCATTGACATTAATTAGACAATGTGATAAATTTATTCGATGAGAGAGGAGTACTATAGCTTTCTTTTGAGAGCGGTCTCCTTTTATAATGGCTCAAAATAAGTTAAGCGCTGAACTAATATCTAATATTTGAAGAGAAGTGGTTTAAATAAAGAACAAGATGTTGAAGCCGACTATTATTTCTATTTCAATGGCAACTGTTATGGCTGGAGCCGCTATTTCGCCTGCGTTAGGAGTAATTGCAAAGGCTTTCCCAGATGCAAGTGTGACGACGATAAAGATGATACTGACGATACCGTCTTTAACGATTATACCGTTCACATTTTTAACAAGCTATCTAACTAAAAAAATGTCAAAACGTACTGTCGTCATAATAGGATTATGGTCATACTTAATTGGTGGTGTAGGGCCTCAGTTTATGCCGACAATCGAGCTAGTGCTCTTTTTCCGCTTATTGCTAGGAGCCAGCGTGGGAATCCTAATGCCGTTATCGGAATCCCTAATCTACGACTACTATACGGGCAAAGAACGGGCACAGATGATGGGCTATAACGCTTCTTTTAGTAACTTCGGCGGCATTATTACCATGTTAGTAGCAGGTTGGTTGGCAACATTAGGGTGGAGACAGCCATTTAACGTTTATCTGTTAGGTATCGTTATTTTTGTACTAGTGTTCTTTTTCTTGCCTAAAGAAGAAGTACATGTACCTCCAGCCCATGAAAAGAATTTAAAAATTCCATTTCCTGTTTATGGATATGCCTTAGCAATGGGTGGAGTAATGTTAGCCTATTATGCTGTATCAACTAACATAGCCCTTTATTTAGAACAAGCTAACTTCGGAGGTTCAGCCCTTGCAGGTATGACCATTTCTTTTGCGGCTGTGGGAGGAATGATTACAAGCTTTTTCCTGGTACCAGTAATGGAATTTTTCAAAAAGTACCTTATTCCAGTAATGTTGTTAGCCATGAGCGTTTCTTTCTTAATGCTAACTTTGGCAAAACACGTACCTATAGTTATAGTTAGTGTATGTTTCATCGGCTTTGCTCAGGGGGCATTATTCCCGGTCCTTACAATGAATGCCTTAAACCTTGTCAAATTGCACCAAACAGATAGGGCGATTGCCGTGTTAACCACTTTCATATTTACTGGACAGTTTCTGTCACCTATATTGCTAGACATGTTGAGCAATGTTTTCAATCAAACTTCAATCAGATTTCAATTCGCACTGTTAGCAGGAACCATTCTCATCTTTGGAGTAGCTACCTTTTTATCATCGCAGAAAAAAGTTGTAGAAAAGCCCGAGAAGATGGAATCTGCAGAGACAGCGGGAGAACAGGCGTGATAATCAATAGATGCTTAAGTCGGTACCGTTTTAAAAAGACGGTATCATTTTTTACTTATCTTTTATAAATTAAAATATATAAAGCTTAAAAACATAGGTTCTTGCCTATAATCGTGATAAAATGGTATATTATACACAGATTTTGAGCAATAGGCTTGTAATAGGGAGGACTACAAATGTATCGATTACTAAAAAATGGAGACTTTAACCCTGTTTTTGGTACATTTTATAAGAAACTACAAAAGTATAGAAATGCATATTTTTTAACGAGAAACTTTGATAATTTGACAAGGACAGAGATCGAAATACTTCTATGCATAGCTAATGATAATTTTCCGAACAATGCAAAGTGGATAGCAAAATATTTAAACGTCTCTAAGGCTTTAGTAAGTCAGAACATAGATTCCCTCGTAACCAACGGTTATCTAGAGCGAACAATCAAGACGAAAGACAAACGCTGGCATATCTTATCCTTAGGGGAAAGAAGCACTCCTCTTTTGGACAATCTCTTTTCATTAGCTGAAGATTTTAACAAGGCTATCAATAAAGACATCACATATGAAGAAATGAAGGCTTTTACAGACGTGCTTAAGAAAATGGCTAGAAACCTAGACGAAGCGACCCAAGAGGTAAAAGAACAGCTAAAAAATATAGAATAAAACAAATAAAACTTTTTTAATTAAACTTAAAGTTGACAAACGCCGCGAAAATTCTTCGCGGCGTTTGTTAGCAGTCAGCAGTGTTTATATTAAACTAAAAGCACCCCAAATAATAATTGAAAAGTACCCCACCCTAAAATATACTTCTACATGTTATGTCTAAATTTTTGACATGTGGAAGGGTGCGGGGAGATTGATAAAACTAATGCAAAAACAAGACATTCTACTTATGTTTTTACGGGATTGTTTTTGGTACAATGAAAACCGTGCGTTCCGGAACTTAAAAAACCCTGCATAAAATGGAAAACTCCATTGCAAGCACCCCTAAAAAATAATACCCTTTAAGGGAAGAGTTTAAGAAAAATATCTCAGATTACCGGGCATGACTTTGAAACTGTAAAGAAATATGTCGAGAAAGAAGATTTCAACCAGGTAATCCGTCCTGCGCAACGGCGGAAAGGGAAATTGTCCCCGTACAAGAGCGTTGTCACAACATGGCTTATCAACGACAAACGAGCACCTCATAAACAGCAACACACAGCAAGGAGAATGTATGACCGGTTGAAAGAGCTGTAGCAACCTTATTTAACGCAGCATACAAACGTCCTTTTATTATAAATAGCGGCAAATTTATTGTTTTGGCAATCCGTTTAAGAGAAAATCTCTGCCAGCAGAAAAGCAGTACACTATATCTTTCATCAGGACTAAGCCTGCCAAGCATGTCCATATACTTCTTTTTTCTATTGTCATCTAGGCTGTTTATATCTTCCGCTGTTTTAAGAAGTGCCGCTTGATCGTTTTTATGTGCTCTGCGTATGTATCGGTATAAGAGCTTTGCGCTTCTATTTACAACCAAATCACCTCTTAATACTTGGATTTAAGCTCAATTCTCTTGTGTAAAAACGCCCATCGGGTCAATGTACTCACCGTCAATAGTCAGGCTAAAGTGTAGATGATTGCCTGTTGCTTCGCCGGTCGAGCCAGCATAGCCGATAACGTCGCCTTGTTGCACGGCATCGCCCGCTGCAAGACCTTCTGCAAATCCAAACAATACCGAGTAAAAAGTCTGAATACCGCCGCCGTGATTCAAAATGACATAATTACCATCCGTTTCATTATCTCCTATCTCGGCGACTGTTCCCTTATCGGCGGCAAGTACAGGTGTGCCTTCAGGTGCCGGAATATCAATCCCGTTATGAAACTTCATTGCCTTCTTTACGGGATGCATGCGGGTACCATATTTAGAGCTAATAACATTATAACCCGTTAAAGGCCATAGATATTTCCCGTCGATATTGCTATCGTTTGGCATATTCGATTCCGAAACAGACGATTTTTCGTCCTGCGGGTTGGCGGTTGATTCCTGCATGACATCCGAATCCCGGATAGTATCATCCGGCTTAGGTTCGTTAATGCCGTTTATAGATTCGCCGGGGTTATCATTCAAATCGGTATCCTCTCCTGTTACATTCATGAATGATGCTATCGCAAAGCCTGTAAAACATAATGTAGCAGCGATAACAAATGAAATAATAACAATTCGTTTTGAGGTATTTTTTACGTTCATCATATGTGTCAACCTTCTTTCAATTCCTTTTTTTGATTCCGCAAGTGTAGCGTATATGCCTGAATGTTGATTTACAACCCTGCACAGGACATTGAGGATCGTTTCGCCATAAAATTGCCGTTCTTCCATGTTCATATCGGATACCACCTGCTCGTCACATGAAAGCTCGCAGAAAGTGTCAATATTTTTCGTCAGCCGGTATGCCGCCGGATTAAACCAATGGATTGCGTTTGCCACAAGCGTCAGAGATTTCACCCATAAATCATGACGCTTGAAATGAGTAAGCTCATGTTTGAGAATAACTTTAAGCTCCCTTTCGCTCATTTCCACTTCGGGCAGTATTAAAAATGTTTTGAACAGGCCGGCAAGCATGGGTGTTTTAATGATATTGTTTGACAATAGCCGGAGCTTGCCCTTTATACCCATTTCAGTCATCGAGTTTTTTAGTGCCAGAAGTGTTCCCGTATCATCAATTTGCAAACTTGTCCGCATAATTTTCCGCCTAAACCGGACAAACTGAATACCATACAAAATAATGAACACGAAAACCCCAACAAGCCATATAAGCGGCAAAAACGATAAACCTGTTTTTAGTATAAAGACAGTCGTTACAGGCGCGGCGGGCGTTACGGCAGTAGGGTCTGTCTGCGGTAAAGCCTGCCCGGTTTGTGGTAGTAATATATCCGTTTGTTGTACGGTTATCATATCATTAAGAATGACAGGCACATTTGGAAGCCCCTGATTCGTCGTACTTGGCATATTTGAAAAAAGATTACCGCCAACAATTCCAACAGGAACAAGCAGAAACAATACTACTAATATGTACATACGATAATGCCATGTTGCGGTTAGCGTTTTTATTGTCAAAGGACGCAAAAGCGCCAAGCACAAAACAAGCAAGATACCCGTTGCCGACATCAAAAGTACGGCGATAAACGCTGTGTTCATTCTTCCGCCTCCTTTTGTGAAAACCACTGTTTTAGTTCGGCTATTTCCTCAGCGGTCAAGTCGTTGCCCTCGTATAAGGCTGTGATAAAACTCTTTACAGAACCGTCGTGTACAGAGTTAAGAAAAGTTCGCGTTTCAAACTGTTTGTATTCGCTCTCGGTAATCAGTGGTATGTACTCGTTTGACCGCCCATGCCGTACAGAGGTCAAAATACCTTTTTCTATCAATCGGGCGAGAAATGTTAAAACCGTGTTTGGCTTCCACTCCCTGTTAATCGTTTTTAAGTCGTCAAGTAATTTTGCAGAGGAAACCGAGCGGCCAGCCGCCCATACAAACTGCATGACTTCTCGTTCAGCGTCCGACATCTTTTGAAGTTTACTCATAAAAGTCACCCCCATTCATTATACTACATCGTGTAGACAATGACATTCTACATCATGTAGGGGTGTGTGTCAATAGTGCTTTGAAATTTTTTTCTATGGGATGTAGAATTACCCCCCTAACAGAATGTTCGTTAAGGCTACAGTATATGAATTTATTCCTATAAAGTAATAGTCATCTCTTAATATTGCTTATTGTTTCATTTCTCGCTATTCAAGGAATAGAAAAGCCAATCTACTGATAGCATCATTTCTATTCAACAGTTTCAATTGAATCCACGATGCTCATCTTTGCAATTTGGTACAGGGGAATACAGGTCGCAATCAGACAGGCAGCAATAGAAGCGATCCCTGCTTGCATAATGGGGACTATCGGCACAGCCACAAGCGCCAGCTGATCGGTTGCCGCTGCTTCTACAAAGATGGTGCAAATATATCCTGCCAAGGCCCCAATACCACCGGCTATTATCCCATAGTAGGCGCCTTCCCACAGAAAGGTCTTATACAGGCTTGCTATACTCATACCGATTGCGCGCTGCATCCCGATTTCTTGGATTCGGGTGTGAATATTAGTGTAGGTTGTATTGATGATATTCAAAAGTCCAATCAATCCGATAAAGAGTATTAGCCCCCAGGCAATCAGCTTAATTTGCTGATAGCTTTCTTCCAGCTGTTTATCAGTGTTCTGATAGGAGAGCCAACGGCTTCCTGCTGTTTTCTCGCTTATTTGCTCTATTTTCTGTTCCACAGCTTGGGTATCCGCTCCCTCTTCTAAAATCGGGTACAGCTCTGAATAGGTGCTCTTTCCGGTCAGCTGATCATAAACCGTATCATACACCACTACTTGAACGCCGTTCACAAATCCTTCGTTATCCAATCCGATGGCATCACTATTTCCGAGTACTTTCAGTTCATTATTAGCAACTGAAATAGTATCCCCGGCTGTAAATGAGGTTGTTTCTGTTTGTTTTCCTTCATAAGCTATGGCAATAGGGTTTTTGACTAAACAAGCTTTTCCATTCTTCAACTCTTGTATTTCTTCTTTGGTGAGTGCTGGCATGAGTGCTTTAAGACGTTC
>DHPU01000049.1:25134-30878 GCA_002407935.1 Peptococcaceae bacterium UBA5356 | reverse complement strand
TTCGATAGGCAGGGTACCGTCTTTTTCCTGTATATAAAGGCTGTATTTTAAAGTGGATACCGAAGAAACCCCTTTCTGGGATTTTAGATCCTCCACAACAGATGGCTTAAAACCGATTGAATCATTCGTAATGGAGTAATCCCCTAAATGAAGCTTTTGTACCGCTTGGGAGGCATCAAGCAAGCCGGAAAAGGACTGAATTGCTACAAATACAGTAATGCTCATCACCAGAGACAAGATTGTGATAGCAGTTCGAGCAGTATTTCGTTTGAGATTTAATTTTGCATAAAATGCTTCAAAATTACGGATATACTTATCCTTTCGATTTTTCCGCTTCATTTTACTTTTTATCCCATGCATGGCGACGGTGGGTGAGACCCTGGCGGCATATCGTGCGGCAGGCATGGCAGCAATAAAGGCGAAAACTAAAGTAATCACTGCGCTAATAAGCAGAGGAAGCAGCTTCCCTGTACTATTCTGTGCGATCAATATATCAAGCTCTTGAATGCTTTGCACCATGAAGATTTCCGGGGAGAACAGGCTGGTAGCCGCTTTTGTGATACCACCGGCCGATATTACGCCTAGAATAGCACCTATAGGAATACCTGCAAGGCATAGCAGAACAAGCTGTTCTGCAACCAAGCGGTAAAGCTGTCCCTGATGTGCGCCGATCGCCCGTAGAGTTCCATATTCCTTTATTCGTTTATTTACCGCGATTTTCAAAATGTTGTAGATAACAAGACCTGCTGCCAATAAGACCAATGCACCAATCATAATACCGGCCACAGTCATATAGGAAAAACCGCTGGTTTTGCTTTCATCACTATCGCCCTCACTATATTCAATGCCTAATGCGCCCAGGTAGAGCCAATTGTATTGGATGCGGCTGCTGGAAATCTCAACCTTATCAGCAAGATCGTTGACGGTCTGTTGGAAGCCACGCTTATCTGCTGTGCGAAAATCCGTCGAATAAAGCTTATACTTTTCTGGAAGCCATTTCTCTGCAGTTCCTTCTCCGGCAATTCCTGTAACAACTCCTGAGCTATAGCCAATATAATTGCTTCTCAATATTCCGCACAAGGTGAATTCCGCTTGATATTCATAAGCTTCTTCTGTGTCCTGAAGGAGTGAAATGCTTAAATTAAGCGTGACAGTATCGCCAATGTCAACGGAAAACCCCAAGTAATCGAGTGCATCCTGGGGCAGGGCGATTTCTCCTGCTTTCTGCGGGAGATGCCCTTTGCTAAGCTGTGTAACAGTTGGATAAACCGATAAGTCCTGCTCATCATATTCTCTAAGCTGTAATGAGATTCCACTGTTCTTTAGCTTTGCTGTGCCAAGAGTCATATTACTGCCGAAAAAAGAGAGCCGATCATCTTTCTCAAGAAATAGCTTTTGTTCCTCAGTCAAGTTGTGGAATGTTGCATACCGGTTTCCATTCAACATTCCGGCCTGCTGTTCCCTTAAGGCTTGTAAAATTCCCCAAGATTGACCAATCACCGTTGTCATCATGGTAGACAATATAATAGCTATTAAAATAAGTGTAGATGTTATTTTTTGAGTTTTTAGCTCTTTCCAGGCAAGTGCATGATAAGATTTCATCGTGCTGTCACCTCCGAAAGCACCCCATCTACAATAGTAAACCGGCGGTCTGCCATTTGTGCTATGCGGCTGTCATGTGTGATAATAACCAGTGCTTTACCAAATTTCCTCCAAATGTTTTTCAACATTTCCATGACTTCATTGCCACTTTTACTATCCAAATTACCAGTCGGTTCATCCGCAAAGATAACATCTGGCTTTGCAATCAATGCACGGGCAATGGCAACACGTTGCTGCTGACCGCCCGAAAGCTCGCTGGGCAGATGGGATAATCGATTGCTGATTCCCAAAAGTTCTGTAATCTGTTTCAGATAGGATTCATCTGGCTGACGTTTGTCCAAAAGCAAGGGCATGATGATATTCTCTTTTGCAGTTAAAACAGGCAGAAGATTAAATTGCTGAAAGATAAATCCGATCCTACGGCGGCGAAAAGCCGAAAGCTCTTGATCATTCGTTTTGTAAATGTCCTTTCCGTCAAATGTAACAGTACCGGAGGTTGGCGTATCCAATCCGCTGATTATATGAAGCAGTGTGCTTTTCCCGCTGCCGGATGGACCCATAATGGAAATAAAATCACTTGCGGCGATTTCAAGGTTTGCTTTGCTTAAAGCGACCACCTTGTTTTCACCGCTCCCATAATATTTTGATAAGTCTTTTCCTTCAATTATCATAAAAAAATACTCTCCTTCCGTTGATAAGGAGAGTTTATCAAGCAATTCTCAAAAATTGCTCAAGTTTTAGATACTTTAAATCTTGCTTTTGCCAAAGCTCCATCTTGAGTATTTTGCAGCTGCAATGAACCGTTGTGTTTTTCACAGAGCAGACGGCAAACATAGAGTCCCATGCCAAAATGGGGGCTATGGTCGTTACCTTCATCACCGCGAAGAAATGGCTCTGCCCCCTTGCGCAGGATTGCTTGGGGAAATCCCGGCCCATCGTCCTGTACTGACAATATAAGCGTTTCCTTATCCAGCTTTAAGCTGATCTGTATCTTGGTTTTTGCGAACCTCACTGCATTCGTAATCAGATTCTCCGCTACATTGAATACCATTGGCTTGTCAAGCCAAACATTTTTTTGTAGCGTTTCGAATTGGTCTTCAACTTTTACTTCTATTTTAATGCTGGAATCCATTGTAAGCAGACGGGCACTATCCGCTAACTCCTTAAGTACTGTTTCGAAACTAATATTTTTAGGGGAGCATTGCAGTTCCTCCAGACGCTGTATACTGCTCATAGCCTCAATATATGTTTCAATTCTTCCTGTATAATCCTCAATCATCGCTACGGAGTCCTGTGCATTCGCAGATGACAATGTACCATTGGCTAGACCCTTTTTTAGTATTTTGGCTGAGCCTTTCAGCACGGTAACCGGATTGCGAAGATCATGGGAGAAGGCCGCATTGAGACGCTTGCGCTCTTCCATCTGCCTCCATAGCTCTCGATTATTTTGCAAAAGTTCGAGACGCATTTTTTCAAAGGAATTGCAGAGCTGACCCAGCTCATCTTTGGAAATAGAATGAATTGAAAAATCCAAATCGTTTTGCATAATCCGCTCTGCCCCGGCTTGCAGCTCAGCAAGTGGCTTCTGTAATTTCAGGCGGTAGAATACGAGACTGGCTAAAAGCAAGGCTGCTGTTACAAAAAGAACCGGGAGTGCCAATTGCAAAATCCCTAATGCGTGATAGCAAAGGGGAACAGCATTATCAACCGTTGCTGCAGGCGAAATTATAACACCGTTGCCGTCGATTTTCATTTCTAACGATGTTCCATATCTCTGTGAAATTTTGCCGATGCCTATTACGGAAATAGTACTTAAGATGAAGGCAATTAGTAAAAACAGCTTTTATTTCTTTATCACCAAGTTATAGAGTGTTGTTTAATGAGCTTCTGGAAAAGCATAATCCTACATAATAATAAAATCATTGGCTGATTCTTTCCTTGTTTAAAGATGTTATCTTGAGCATTATCCTGAAAAATCCCCAATGTCATCTATAAAAACCCCCAAAAAAACGGGCCAAAAAATGCACTTTTTCGGCTCGATTTTAGCCCTTTTTTCGCTCCAAAACCACTACATATAGTGGTTGGCCTGCCTCATTTGCCCTTTAAACCACTATTCGTCATCATTATTATACACTCAACGTGCAACGAGCCGGCTGGTTTGATGTCTTTTACATTGTCGGTAGTCGAAAACAAGTCAAAGGCACTTTTTGCACTATCGGTAGGCGGGAACATATCAACATCTTAATAAAATCTTATAAAAAACTTATTGTTTCCCGATTCTATTGTATACAACTAATGCATCGGTAATATTATACTGTTCAGAATAGATATCTCCTTTTGCACCAGCTGTAATCAATATATATTCTTTGTGATCCACTTTGGCAAGACTCGCAAGACACAGACCAGCTTCATCGGTATATCCAGTTTTCCCTCCTAAAATTTCTCCATCAATAATGTTTTGATTGTTGAGTTTTTCAAACATGGTATTGTTAAAGGTTATCCCTCCAGGGTGCTTATTCGTGGGTTGTGTGGAATGACGAGACGAAGTAAAAATTTCCCTGAAAGTATCATTTTGCAAAGCATAGCTTAGAAGAACAGCCAGATCTTTCACTGTTGTGTAGTGGTTTTCATTGTGAAGTCCGGTGGTATTTTCAAAATGAGTGTTGTACATCCCTAGATCTGCCGCCTTTTGATTCATCATCGTTACAAAATTTTGCTCCGAACCAGCAATATGATCCGCAAGACCAATACAAGCTTCTGCACCACTTGGAAGCATCACCCCGTATAAAAGATCAATAGCCCTAACCTTCTCACCTGGCTGGAAACCAGCCATAGAAGCATTGGCACTATAAAGACCATTAAAGGTATAATGGGTTAGTTGTATTTCTTTCTGCAAATTTGTCAAATTTTCTATTGCAACAATAGCTGTCATCATTTTAGTTAACGAAGCAGGATAGATCTTTTCTTCGCTACTTTTTTGCATCAGAATAGTTTGATCTTCTAAACGAATTAGGATCGCATTAGTACTGTTTAGTTTATCGAGAGATATAGAAACAGAGGAATCGGGTTCTATCTCTGACGAGGGAATAGGCGTTGTTTTATCGACATATTCTTTCTCAAACTCATGTTGGTTTCCCGGAGTAATTTTGAATTTGAAAACAAAAGCAAAAACAACAACTATCAATAAAAATATTACAAATTCGCGTATTCCTGACTTTTTCTTTTTTATTTTTCGTACCATAATAAATACCTCCTTATTCTGCGTAAAATTATTTGCTATGCTAAGGGGACGGGGTTATTGTCACATTTATGCCCTTGTAACAACACCTCTGTTGATTCCGGTTAGTCTCTCGATTTGCCTAATTGACAGTCCATACTTTTCCTTTAATTCTTTTAAGATTCCGTTCCTTGCTGCAATATCTAGTTTTTGTAAATCAGTTGCGTTTCCCAAGTTATATTTTTGCTTGATTATGTTCCTTGCTTCCGCATCGGTTAAGCGGTGCTTTTCTTCTATTTCCAGACACAAATCTGCATTTAGTTCATTATTATATTGGATAAATCTTTCTACTGCTGTTTCTTTTTTAACGCTAAACATATTTAGAGCAAATTCTGCGTCAATCAGTTTTTGTTTCTTTATGTACTCACTATAACTACTCCATTGGTATTCTGCAACTTTTCTTGACACCCCCGCCTTAACAGGGTTTTGATGGATATATCTTAAAACCGTAAGAAAATAGGCCTCGTTTTCTACCGGTTCACTTTTAAATCTGTCTTGAAATAAATTGCCGATTCTTTCATATTTCCGGTTATACCAATAAACATAACTTCCGCATATCCTACGCATTATCTGTTCTAATGGTTCTGACCCTACCTTCAGTAAAATATGCAAGTGATTCCCCATTAAACAGTATGCATAGATTTCATATCTACTTTTTTCTTTATACCGCTGCATAGTTAGGATAAATCTTTCGCAGTCTTCTGTATCTTCAAAAATACTCTGTCGGTTAATGCCTCGCATTATAATATGATATATTCCACTTTCACTTTTTTTACGCGCCTTCCTTGACATAAATTACCACCTCAAGACTATTAATATCATAGTCCTAAGGTGGTGTCAATAACCCCGTCCCCTTGACAGTGAA
>DHPU01000049.1:0-25005 GCA_002407935.1 Peptococcaceae bacterium UBA5356 | reverse complement strand
AGCCCCTTGACAGTGACAGGACAGTGACAGGACAGTAAGACCCTTAGTAGAAAAACTCTTATAGCTTTGATAAGTTGAGATGTTCAATATAATCAGTAGTACAGTTATCACAGCAATGGAAATCAAAATAATTGCAACCACTTTCCAGATACGGCGACTCCGTCTGTTTTTCTCAGCTAACAGTGCATTGAGTTGTTCCAGCTTCTGTGCGATGATATTTTTATTCTCAGATGGTTCCACTGTATCACCAAGAAGAATACTTACCGATGTTTCAAAAATTTCAGCAATCCGAATAAGAAGATCTGCATCAGGTATCGAAAGACCTTTTTCCCATTTAGATACTGTCTGGCGCACTACATGCAATCGTTCTGCCAATTCTTCTTGAGAAAGTCCCTTTTGCTTACGAAGATTTCTAAGATTTTCATTAAACATATTTTTCCCTCCTTTGCTTACCTTTACAATAATCGTCAAACTATCATTGCGGCAAGCAACGCAGGTTAACATCGCAATAAATTCCTATTTATCGGTTTGTTTATAAATTATTCTTATATCGCAATATAATAATATTACGCCTTACTACAATTGTTAGTTGTACTCACAACTGCAGAAGATGCGCCTTATAGGATATAATACATAAAATAATTTCATACCCCATTGTATTAGATGTTTACTTCAAGTTGAAAACATTTATTTTTCACTCCAAAAGTATCTTGCAAATATAGCTCCTAAAATCAGGACTATTGCTATAAATACATAAAGCATAAACAATTCAGCTGTACCTGTGCCAGCTCCCCATGTATTGGTGATATTAGGTATCTTGTAGCTTTTTGTAATGTCATTCCCTTCCGCATCCAAGAGAACTGTACTATCATGACCAAAGAATACGATACTTCCTTTAAATTCCTTCATGCTTTTTTGTAAGTCGGATTCTTTTTTTACATCTAAAAACTGGCTGTTTTCTATATTAAACTTAAGCATATCTTTTGTGAATTTAGAACGACTCTCATCAAATACTCTCAATCCATAGGATGCAATATTTTCATCCAGATTATAGCCACCCACCGCATAGTATGCGCCCTTACTTGTATCGAACCTGTATGTGTCAACAATAGCTGAATAAGCACTTGGCCTATAGTTTGCCATTACAAGCCTGTATTTCATGTTTGCGCCCTTTAAGAGCTTAGCAAAACCGTAAATATTAGGATTTTTGTTATCCTTGAAAAATGCGATGAGTACTCCGTCTATCTCCTTTGTTTCGAGGACATAGGCATCTGCTACCTTATGCCTTCCGTGGGAAGTGTACTCGGTAATTGCATGGGATAACACTTTCTTATCACTTGTAAACTCATATTCAGAAGCATAAAGCATGTATGAGAATATTAGTGCCAGCAGAATACAGGACACTGCTGCTATTAACCTTGTGAGCTTTATCTTCTTCAAAAACTTTAATTCCCTTTTGGGGGCAGTTTTTTTGGTGGTTATTTCAGCACTCATAATATTTAAAAACTCATTGCATTGTTCACAAGTGCTTATATGTTCCTCAACGGCTTGGTTTGTAACATCGCTTGTAAGTTTTTCTATATAGTTTGGAAGTAAATCCTGTACAATCATGCAATTCAAATCTTGTTTCATTATAGCCCCTCCTTCAATATTTTCTGTTTGCCCCTATAAAATATTACTCTCGCCATTGTTTATAGTTTTGTTTGCTTGATAAAAAGTTTCCTGAGTCAACTCTTCAGTCAAATCAGCATCGTGAGTCAAGCAGAATAAATACTTGAAGACTGTTTCAACATATTCCCGATAGATGCTTTCCATATTTTCGACCCTTACACCTCCTTGCTAACAAGTACAAGAAACTTTCATTTCGTTACGGATATTTAAAATGTTTTTTAATTATTATCATAAATAACTTAAACCCTTCAATGTGTTATAAAATGCGAAAGGATATCATAATATCTTCTGGTGCATAGTGTTTTGGGGTATTATCTTTGAAAATCCAAATGTCATCTATAAAGCGGGCAAAAAGCCACTATATATAGTGGCTAAACTGTCTTGTTTGCCATTCGAACCACTATTCGTCATCATTATTATCGTCTCCACATGCCTTGGCGGCGACCTATATTCAGAAACAGTCGCCTGGTAAGTCATTTTTTTCGTCGATTTAGCGCCTGCTTTTGCATTACAAATCAAGTAAATTGTAAACAATAAAACCTTCAAAAAGCATGTTGACCTCTCGAAGGCTTTATCCGGTACAACTTCTTGTCATCATAGTCATTTTTATAAGTGCCGCTAGCGGAGCAGGGAAGCATCACCGTTCTTTACTCTTGCTCAATTCCTTTTATGTACTGAGATTTACTCGTATCATTTTCCTCGAAAACAATCTCAGTAATTTCTTCACATTCTTCGCATTGTAAGAACAACTTTTTAGCTATTCCATCTTCGGTTGTTTCGTCGTTGACTATCTTCAGCCTTTTACTTTTACATGACCTACATTTATATTGAGATATTGGATCAAAAACTTTTTGCCGAATATTTTCATAAACACCTACTAAAGATGTACAGAGAGTAACACACGTCGATGCCTCATAAAAGGTCGCAATTATCACATTATTTCCCTACTTTCAAATGATTATTCCTCTTTTGTCCATAAACTTCATCTGCCATTCCGGCTTCTGCTTTTATCAAATCCGAGAATGTAGCTCTTGTACCTTCTATTTGAGATGAAAACGTTGCTTCTTTTCATGCGTACATATATACAAAATAACTGGGAGATATGAGTGTATCCGTTACTTCATCCAATCTGCCAATATATCTGTTTGCTTCGGATATCAAATAAATCATTTCATCATCATATTGAATTATTGGGTTTGGAGCATTTCCCTCACCCTATCACAAATTTGTACTCTAACAGTTTCATTTTCTTAAACCTTTTTTCCATAATCATCCCAAATATACATTCTCGTTATGCCATTCCAAATAATGTGGATCCGGCAGCTGTTCTCGTCTTTCCGGTAATATAATCAACTTGCTTCCATGATGTGCATAATACTCCCTGCCGTTTTTAAAGTCCTCTTTGATACGGTGACTTACTTCAACAGTAAAATCCTTATAAACCGTTATATATCCTCGATCAAACAAAGTATGAAAATCCCTTCTAAGCAGAAGTCCATTATTAATCTCATGAGGGCCGTCAAGATTATACGGTTTTATATGAGCTGCCTCTAACACCGGCAATGTTTTTTCACCAGTTATCGCACACCTTCTATGGTAGGCATCCGTAATCAGAACCTTGAAGACACCCTGTCCTATTCTTGATCTGGTTAATTGTTCTTTCCCATATCGGCTGTTCATGGAATCTCCCCTGACTACACATGGATTGAATTTCTGATTATTTAGCTTTCCCTGTACTTGTTGATACAACAGCTTTCCGTGATATTCGAAAGTATCATAGGTCTTACCTTGGACAATATTTCGATTCCAATTTTCCGGAACAGAAATCCAATCCTCTTTATCAAAATAAAAAGGCATCGATAATATGATACACCCAATCTGGGGATCCGGATCCGATAAACGGTTTGTCTTTTTGTATTTATAGACCCGGTTATTTAGCTCAAACAAACTACTGGCTCCGTTGGCTATTCCGAAAGCTTCCCAAGCTAATGAAGATGGTAATATTGAAAATTTTAGAAAAAGCCCTCCGCCAACAATAAAATCTTGAGGGCTATGTAGTTTAAATAAAAACAAATCACCTTCGTTTAAGGCTTTAAAATTAGCACGTCCGCCTGGCTTCCAGAAATTCACTTCATCGCAATTTGCTTGTTTCAATATCTTAAACCAATCATAGTCAGTAATTCCGACATACATTTTCATAGTGATCACTTCCTTATTCAAAAAAGTCTATTTCAAATGTTGATTAAGAGCCAACTTCTCTTGTAGGCCATTTGGATATAAGTAAATAAACCGTTTCCTATCAAACATTGGATTCGCATTGTGAATAATACTATGATGATTTGGGCAGACAATAAGCTGATTATCAGAGTCGTTATTAAGACTATACACAAAGTAATCGATATGATGGGCTTCAACAATATGCGAGTCATATTTTTTGCCTATGTTCTTACCACAGATTTGACACCGATAATTATAAAGTAATTTCAGGTTATCACCAATCTTTTTATTAAGTTTACGAAGCTTAACTATTCTCTCTGCCTCAAATATGGTTGATTTCTCATCAACCACATCATAATTGAAACTGGCTTCTAATACTTGTTCTTGTTTGTTTTTAACAATCTCTTTCAGAAAAAGAATATCTTCTGCCACAATAGTTTCAAGCAAATATGTGTCCTCATATTCTGTAGTATATATTGCCAAGTACTCCTTGCAATCCTCCGGCAAACGAATCACGGTTCTATCGTTGTTCGCCCGAAGCCTTCTTTTTTCAGAAATAAATTGATAGCTCTTTCTAAAGTAGGCTTTTAATGCATTAGAAAGCTCTCCATTAAGAGAATATCTGATTTGTAGCATATCCTTCTTTCGATTATGCCTCTCAGCAAAATTTACATTAGTTATCCTTGCCTTGTAACTCTTTCCATCTAGATACATTGTGATGTTTTTGGATTCGCCTCTACGTAGAAATCTACCCAAATTACGACCAAAAACCACCTGATTTTCGAGAGGTAAAGTAAACCCTTCATTTAGCAGTGACCAGTCAACCTCTTTTTTATATACATAGTTTTCTGCTGTTTCCACCTGAACTCACCTCTTTATATATCATGGTTTTGGCCTTGTTGCCATATGTTTTAGCCTACCACCAGCTTATTAGTTTTCTTCAAAAACTTCGCCGGAATTGGCTTGCTTAATTTCCAAATAATATTCATAGGCCTGCTTCCTTCATGCTTTACATAGTTCGCAAGACCAAGAAATGTATATGGGGCAGCACCTGCAATATCCTTTCTAAATTCTCTCACAAATATCAGCACACGGCTTCCCAGCTTGTGATGATTGATATACCGCTGTCCCGTTAGTGAATGTTCTGCTGTGGTACTCTGACTTTGCCAATGAAACAACCATTCATTAATAGAATAATCATTATACATCGTCGTCGGCGAATAGTCTTTATCCGCCTTATTAAGTGTGACAAAGAATACATCGAGATTCTTGTCTGCAAAATACTTGACTCCCTCCCGCACGTTGGCCGGTGTTATGTAATCCAAAGCCACTAATATCTGATCACGCGAATAGGTACAATGTAAATCTAGCGGACAGTCAAAACCGACATCTACTGGCTCGTCAAGGAAATCGATGCGGTTATAATTATATTGTAATAGCTCCATAAGCTCTGCATATAAGTTGGGACAAGCCTTGATCCGCAACAACCCCTCCTGCAGACTTGTAAATCCACACGCCTCGACTGGCTTTTGCCAGACGGTAAACTGGAACATTTGCAGCATCCGCTTTTTTTCATCCGGTAACCTTTCTACATTTAATATTTCAGCTTCTTGTAATGCTTCCAGTAGAAATTTGATCCAACGGCGGGAATCAATCGCACAAATACGGGGGAATGCTTTTGTTAGTACTGTTTCTAATGGTTCAGTAAAATCATCTTTTACCCCTGCAAGGACACATAGCCGTGAAAAACAAGCACGTTTATAAATATTACGAATATCCAAATGATAATAATTGACGAAATTGTCCAGATTGAGCGCTAAACCGCTTTCCTCTTCAAAGGTAGCGATATGCGAGACGATCCCAGTTTTACCGCCAAAGGAGCTTTTAATATTTTCAAGAATGTATTGCTTGGCCTTACGCTCAAGCTGAATAAAACAGCCCTTAGGAACTGATATGAAGCCGCTCTCCAATTCCTGATGAACACTCCTGTTAGTGTTGGAGAGCAGCGCCGCAAACTTATCCTCAAAGTTATATTTCTTATTCGCTTGACCGATGAAATCCAAAACAGTCAGACACTCCTTGTTATCTGCGAGTCGTAAACCACGACCCAGCTGTTGTAAGAAAATAGTCAAGCTCTCGGTCGGACGTAAGAACAGAACTGTATTAACCTCGGGGATGTCCACACCCTCATTATAGATATCCACTACAAAAATAAAACGCAATTCTCCCCTTACCAGGCGTTGTTTAGCTGTGTTACGCTCATCATCTCTTGAAAGTCCGGTCAAGCTGATTGATGGTATACCACGATCATTAAAGAACTCCGCCATGAATCGGGCATGCTCAATGGATACACAAAAGCCCAAGCCCTTCACATCATCTAGCTCTGTTACGTACTTTAACACTGAGCGAATAATATGGTCTGCACGCCGTTCAGCCATCGCCCTATTTAGGGTATAGACATTGCTTAATTCACTCTTATCGTATCCGCCCCGCGTCCACCTTAAATCCTTTAGATCAACCGTATCCGTTACCCCAAAATATTGAAACGGGCTAAGCAACTTGCGATCGATCGCCTCTGGTAAACGGATCTCTGCAGCAATACGATTATTGAAAAAATTCATAATCTGGTCATGAGCTCCATCCATACGCTCTGGCGTAGCCGTGAGTCCCAGCAATATCTTGGGTTTGTAGTAAGACAACAGTTTTTGATAAGTAGGCGCGGCGGCATGATGAAATTCATCCACGATAATAAAATCATAGAATTCCGCTGAAGTTTTCGTGTGAAATTCCTGTGAATTGAATGTTTGAATCGACATAAACAGCTGATCGATACTCTCCGGCCTATAACTACTTACAAATAGATTACCAAAGTTAGCGTCCTTAAGTACACTGCGAAAACATTCTACACTTTGCTTTAAAATCTCCTCGCGGTGCGCCACAAACAGCAGACGACAAGGTTGCCCGTTATTTTCCGCGCAAAAGCGCTTGTAGTCAAACGCTGAAATCACAGTCTTGCCGGTGCCGGTAGCAGCAACAATGAGATTGCGGTTGTAACCGCGCACATTACGCTCTGCAGCTAATTTATCAAGGATCTCCTGCTGGTAATAATAAGGGTTGATGTTAAAGAAATAAGGCTGTCCGCCAGTACCTTCAAAGAATTTTTCTTCCTTTAGAGCCCGCTCAAGGCGAGGCTTTTCCTCTTCTAAATAGTATTCAAATTCAGGACTGTTCCAATAACTCTCAAATGTAGCATCTATCTTTTTTATAGTTTCCGGCAGATCCTGCGCCGTTACCTTGACATTCCATTCAAGGCCACCCGAAAGTGCTGCATTTGAAAGGTTCGATGAACCGACATAGGCCGTTGTAAAGCCAGTATTACGGTAAAATACATAAGTTTTTGCATGAAGACGAGTACGCTTCGTGTCATATGAAACCTTTATTTCAACGTTGGGAAGCTGGCGTAGCTCCTCGATAGCCTTCACATCAGTTGCACCCATGTAAGAGGTCGTAATAACACGTAACTGTCCACCACGTAAAGTGAAGTCCTGCAACTCATCCATAATTAAGCGTAGGCCACTCCATTTAATAAATGACACCAACATCTCTATCCTGTCAGATGAAACGATCTCCTTTTTTAGCTCTGCATACATACTAGGCTCATGAATTGCTCCGGTAAACAAAGAACTTTGGGCAATTGATGTTTCCGGACGAACAATCTCCGCCTTTTCATCCAGTGCATAAATGGTGTTTTGCTTATCAAAAAACGCAAGCAGCTGCTCAGCACGTTCGTCAACCGCGAGCGAGTCAAGCTCAGCTTCTTCTGTTTCCTGTTTAATGGTGGCAACAATCTTGTTCACAAAATCGACCTGAGTCTGAATGTTTCCTCCCTTGTCCTTAACATTATCTAAACCCTTCTCAATGACCTCGGAGATGTATTTTGCTAAAACCTTAGATGCCTCAGCCGAATCAATAGGTACAGTAGACTTGAGCTTGTACACAGATGAATCAAGTTCTTGGCCTAACCCCTTGTTAATAACCTGTTCGTAAAGGCCTGATTTTAGCATAAGTAAACACACTCCCTTTTAATCCAGATTTCTCTGCAATTTAAGTGCAATTGGAATATCTGCCGGCAACAGATCATATGTAAGTAAATCGTTAATATCTACCCAAGCATAATCATCGTGAACACTCAACTTCATATCTCCAGCAACAACCTCAGCGACATAAGCTAATAATCGAATGGAACCCGTAGAATATTCATAGATGCTTTCCGCTATAAAATCTTTAATCAAAGCGCGAACTCCAAATTCCTCTTGGAGTTCACGCTTTAAACACTGCTCCGGGGTCTCCCCCTGCTCGATCTTCCCGCCCGGAAATTCCCAGCCACCGGCAAAGCTTTCACCGGGAGCCCTGCGCGCAATAAGTACTTTCCCATTTTTATAAATAATCGCTGCTGTAACGTCTTTCATTTATACACCACGCCTTCTTTTAAAGGTTTATTATGACATAATGTTCTAAAACTGTAGATATTGAGCCAATTGATGTTTTGTATAATTAACATCACATTCAAGATTTACCTGTATAATCTTAATGACTAAAATCTCATTACCTTTCGGGATGTTAATATTAAATAGTTCTAAATTATCCTTATTACTCCCCAGCATTTTTGGATATACTAAAAAAATTAAATTACAATTGTATTGCACACTATATGCCAGTACTTGGTAAATATCACTTTGAGAAACCAGATTATTACCTTTCGCATCAATAATTTCCTTATATTTTGCATCAAAAATCATTATAACCTGATCATTTTTGATCATGCTTATATCCGGCCTAAGTTGAAAGATTTTTTCCCCATCTGAATACCCTAAGTAATTAACTGGACCTTGATATTTAATACTTACATCCGATGCTAAAGCTTCTTGCAAAATTTTAAAAATATATCTCTCAAAAAGCTGATTTAGTGGAACTAAAAAACTAAATGTAATTTCATCACCTTTATTCAAATTTGTTGATGAATTATAATAGAACAATCTCGCCATGTTAAAAACTGTCTTATACTGATAATTAAGTCGAGTAAAAACGACTTGATTCCATATCTCAGCAGTAATTTTAATCTGTTTTACATCCTCAAGCCATAGCAAGGCCTGTCTTAACTTTACCCTGTTACTCTTTACCACGGTTCTTCTTAACAAATTAAAAACCACTGTTTTAAGGATTTGGTTCATCAGAATATTTTCTGTAAATTCTTCATATTTCAACGCATGCAGATGCTTCCGGTAGCTATTCTTTTTTACGTTTTCTGCAAAATCAATTTTACCTCTAATGAAAGATTCATTTTCCATTGTCAGACTATAGCTTCTATTAATATCCCTCTTAAACAAGTTTAGTAGTTCGTCAATAAACAACGCAATAAATAATTCTAATATATCGCCATCATATTTTCCTAAATCCTGGGGTGTATTAATTCTCTTAATCTGATCAAAATCGGTATATGCTAACATTTTAACTAGGATATTAAATGCTTTATTATATAAATCATCTTCCTTTATGTTTCGTGCAATTTTAGGATATATTAATACCCTTATTTTGTTTACATGGATAAATCCTACATAATGACTGACAAGTAATTTCCCATCAACTTCTAGCCTCAAGTTGTTTTCACCAATGATATTCCTTATAGATAATATATCGTTTTTTTCCTGTTCATTTAAATTTAGCCTTATTTGTGTGTCTTCAAAAACCTTTATTATTCTTACTTCATCCATTTTTTTGCTCTTGATAAATAGCTATTATTTGTTCTTCGAATTCTGAGTATCCCTTTTCCTGTTTATTCATACTCAAATACTTTACATTCCCACATTCGTCAAAAAAGCTATTCCCTACTATATTGATTAATGCTGCTACATCATTGTAAAAGTACTCGCTTAATAAAGGCAGTATTTTATAATACCAAGTTTGATAAAGACTATTCAAAGAATCAATACCCATAAAATAGGCATGCCCGATACGATGATCCCGATCATACTTTTCAATTATTTTACCGTTGAGGCTATTCATTAGTTTTATTAGGTCAACATGATCATTAACAATTGGATTGTCATATTTCGCAAGAATACTAGAATCTGGCTCAATCTCCACAAATGTAAACCTTCTCCTTAGTGCTGTATCAATTACGGCAATAGAACGGTCAGCTGTATTCATCGTTCCAATTATATACAGATTGCTTGGTACTTTAAACTCTTTTTTTGAATAGGGTAAAATAGTATCTTGGCCCCTTTTATCCTGCTCAATCAGTGTAATTAACTCGCCAAAAATTTTAGAAATGTTTCCTCGGTTAATTTCATCAATAATCATGTAGTATGGTTTTATCTGATGCCTATCCTCTATGCTTTGCTTTTCTTTTGAATGCTCAATTGTCATCCTCACAATATCTGAAATAGACATTTTAGAAAGCTTGTACACAGTCTTAAGCGTCAAAATTGTGTTATTATTGTATTTCTTGATCTCAATTGGATAATCTAATTCATGTAGCCATTCAACTTTTCTACGATGAGTGTAGTCATCTGCCTGTATATGATAATACTCTGATTTCACGATGCCAATCCTTCTAATAGTTTCGGGGCTATTTAATACTAATACTATATCCCCTACTTTCATTTCATTAGCAAAAGCGTTAATTGTATGCGCATTATTAATAGGCTTTTCACCAAATTTACCATCACCCAGCAAATCTAATATTTCACTATATTCTAACTCATTAAGGTTTGAATCCTTTAGCCAGCCTATCGCTATTTCATTTTTTTGAAGGCATTCATTATATACATCGTCTGACTTTCTCTCTCCTAAGGATATTTTCCAGATGTTACTATCTGAATTTATCTGGTCTACATACAATGCATTATTTGCTCGCTTTATTAATTCTTTTTCGGCATTGATGCAAAATTCCTTAAAAAGGCCATTTTCCAGCTTATAACCGACCCCTTCGTCATTATTTAGTACTGGCCTGATTCCTTCAATAAACTCCTCATAAGAGTAAGACTGATGAAAGGTAATGTTTTTTACTCGCTTCTCTTCTTTGGCTTTCTGAAAGCTACTGTTTTTATTGAAATATTTCTTCTCAAAAGCATCGATAATATTATTTGTTGCAAATGTTTTGCCTGTACCCGGAGGCCCATATAAAATCAGATTTGGATTAAAATTCAGAAGTCCCGCTAACTCTGCGTATTCATCATTTTCTTCTAAACCATCACAATCTGGTTTTTGCTCTAGCTCTATTTTTCCATCAGATGCTGGATTAGGCGTTGCCGAACGCTTTCTTCCCACGAGCAAGTTATCATAAAGTTTAATAATATCCGAAACTTTATAAAATCCATACTTTTCAACCGCCTCTATAAGTTCAATTAAAAACTTTCTTTTATTTGTAGCATTATCCACAACCGCAAATTCATTTAATTTGCGGATTGTGAATTTACCATCTTCTTTATTACGCTCTTCATATAGATCATTAAGCTCTTTATATAATACAAACTGCCCTTCCACAACTTTTTCAATTTTTAATATTTTCATTTCCTCTATATCATTTATAACTACCCGGATATCCCCCTTTAAGTAATCAACCTTAGCATTCTCAAGAGCCACATAAATATTAATAGAACTTGTTTTAAACTCAATATCTTCAGGTCTTGGGCAATCTTTAGTTGTAGCAATAGAGATAAACCCAAGGTTTCTGACGCTTTTCGTAACCTTGTTGACCAGATTCAAATCATGAATAAAATGCTTACATCTAGTAAAATTATTTATTACACTGACATCTTCATAAGATTTAATCTCATCAAACAATAAAACCCCGTCATCTTGCGGATTAACAGAATTTTTCATTTGGGTATATTCTTTAGCCCGCCAAAGGCCTACGATTCTACCTTCATATGCAGCAAATACGTAATCATTGATTTTAACATCACCATACCAGACACCCCCTTCAGCGCCTGCAGCATAGAACCTTCTTTGAATTTGTTCCGGAAACTTATTACTAAATTTGCCCAAAAATATACGTGCCATTACAAATCCCCCCCATCTTACTATCTTCCATAGGTCCATAGAACTTTATCAATTATTCTAAGAGTCCAATAATCTATCTGCTTCATTGAATTTAAATGATCTGCTTTGTTTTTCATTATCTTAATTAATTGTAACCCATCTACTAACCTCAGAACATCCGGATTTATTCGAGAAAGAAGTGCTTTTTCCAGTATGTCATATAAATCAATTGTATACTTCCTTATCGTTACAACTACAGCTCATTCCGGTACTTCTGCATCATTACTTTAAAAATCTCGGCCGACGTAGGAGGGGTATAAGTAATCGCATTCGCTCCCGCTTCAATTGTTTTCATAATCGTTTCTTCAGTAGGACCGCCTGTCGCGATAATGGGAACCTCCGGAAATTTATCCCGAATCTGTTGCACAATCAGGGGAGTTTTGGCGGCACCGGATACATTCAGAATCGTCGCTCCGGCCTTAATCCGCTCTCCGATATCCTCTTCTTCCGAAACAACGGTCACCACCACCGGAATATCAATCCGCTGCTCCAGCTTTCTGATAACGGTATTTGTCGTAGGAGCATTGAGCACCACCCCATAAGCACCCTGATGCTCGGCGTGTACTGCCAGATTCACTACTCGTTTGCCGGTCGTCGTTCCCCCGCCTACACCGCAAAACACCGGAACTGATGAAGAATTAATGATTGATTGCGTAATAATCGGCTGAGGCGTAAATGGATAAACGGCAATTACCGCATCAGCATTACAATTCTTGATAATCGCTACATCGGTACTAAACAGTAAAGATTTAATCAACTTACCAAAAATTCTGATACCACCTACATGATGAATTACTTCAGGTACCCTGACCATATGTTTTCTTAATCTTCCATGTATTTCGGGTACAAATTTTTCCACTCACATCGCCTCCCTAAACTTTCTCTACAAAATATTATAAAATATCTCTTTATCTTTACCTTGCTATATCTTAATATCTATCTTATTCTTCTTGTTTATCTTGTTCTTCCGGTTTCTGCAGCTTTCCCTCCCTACAGCAAACCGCCAAAGACGGCAACTCTCCCTTCAGAAAAAGCTCTGACAAAGCTTTTTCCCCATAATCATGAGTTTTAAAGAAATATAAATCAGCTCTACAGCCCTTCTTAATCTTTCCCCTTTTTTCCTTCTCCATTATCTCCGCAAGATAACCGGTACAAGAGGCCACAAGTTCCGGCAGCTCAAAGTCCCCTGCCCTTATTTTCTCTTCTGCCAATTCTATCGGTACAAGGTAAACCTTCGTACTTACCGGTAACAGGTTACGTAAATAAGCAAAAGTCTGTTCCGGCGTTTCCCCTCTTTGCCGAGCCACTTGAGCCAGACTGCACCCGGCATAAGGCTCTTCCTGAAAATAAAGATAATGAGCCGGATAGCGGGGATAACTTGTTCTAAAAACATGCTCCACTACGCCAGCCGTCTTCTCCGGCGTTACCGGGAAAGGCATTGCCATTAAACCCCCGGCATCAAAGACCGACTCTTTCGGCACATCCCTCAGCTGTTTTTCCGGGATATAGCCCATTTCTACTATTTCCCCTGCTCTGATCGCTATATCGCCGCGAAAAAGTTTCTTTTCACCCGTCCCATCTAGAATCAGGGCATGCTTAATAACCAAGTCATAAGAGGAATGAGCCTCTGCCGCAGACAAGATCTTCCCTTGCACTAGACAATAATAACTTATTGTTCCTAATACTCCTAATAATCCTAGTAATAAAACAATTATGCCCTTACGCAAAAAGATCTTCCTTTCTGATGCTTTTTAAATAAACCATTCCCCTACAGTAACTCCAGAGACTGTGCCAAAAATAACATCAAAATCATTAAAGCATTCCAAACCGAATGAGCAATAATGGGAGTATATAGTGATTCTGTTTTAAAGTAAAGCATGTTTAACCAGATTCCCCCAATGGTAATAGGAATAAATCTAAGCAGGTCAAAATGAAGAAAGCTGAAAAATAAACTGGTGAGAAATACCGCCGGTATCTTGCCGGTAAGTTTTCCTACCGCCGGATAAAGAAAACCCCTGAAATAAAGTTCCTCACTCAAAGGAGCTGCTACAGCCGCAATTAAAAAGCTCAAAATTCTTTCCCACCCACTTCGTGCTGTGTTAAAAACCTCGGCAATAGGCTGTTCCTCTACCTTATAAGGGAAAAATGAGCTGATTACTGCTCCCACAATCGTTACAAGCAAAAAGAGTAAAACTCCCTGCCCGATCCCCATGGTAAGCCACCCTTTTCCCCTTCCTGTTCTCAACCCTACTTCCGACCAAGAAAGCCGATATTTTAGTTTAATTATTAAGCCAATTAACAGGAAGAAAAGCGCTGCTGTAAAGATACTGCTCCAAAAAACTCTCCCCAACAAGACATTATGCGGACTAATTAACTCACTAACTTGATTAAACCAGCTCATTTGCTGAAAAGGCACAATTCCTTTAATGCACAAAACAAGGCCAAAGACAAGTAAAGCCTCCCAAATTGACCAGCGTGGATTATTTTGCTCTATTCTTTTTTCCACACAGTCACCCTCTTCATTAATTTTTATATGTTTTCTTTTATTTCACTAATTATACCATATTTCTTCTCAACAAATGGATAGCTCCGTGCCCGACCTCTTGATATGCCTCTTGTACCGCCTCGGAAATAGTCGGATGCGGATGAATACATTGCCCCAGTTCCTCCGCCCGCGCTCCCAGCTTTATGGCAGTGACTGCTTCCGCAATCAGTTCGGTAGCTACTATACCAAAAACATGTACCCCTAATATTCTTTGTGAATTCCGCTCCGCAATTATTTTCACAAAACCCCGTGTCTCCCCTTCGACTTGTGCTTTACCATTAGCCGCCAAGGGAAATTTCCCGATCTTCAGTTCCCCCTCAGCGTATTTGGCACGGGCTTGCTTTTCCGACAGCCCTACACAGGCAATCTCCGGAAAAGAATAGATACACTGCGGAATCACCGTATAATCCATTTTTTGCGGTGTCCCTAGGATATTTTCTACCGCCAGCAGCCCTTCTGCCGCAGCCTTATGAGCCAGCATATATTTGCCGTTTGCATCACCAATCGCGTAGACATTAGGCAAATTCGTCCGTAAAAATTCATCCGTAACTAAAGCACCCCGCTCCGTCTTTAGCCCTAACCTTTGTACATCAATCCCCTCAAAGGAAGGAACTCTGCCCACCGCTACGAGAATTTTTTCTCCTGTTATTTCCTGCGTCTCCCCTTCTTTTTCGAAAACTAAGGTCTCCCCCCTGATCTCCCTAGCCCGGGCTCCCGTATGCAGAGTAATCCCGCTGCTTTTTAGCATCCGCGCCGCCTCTGCGGCAATTTCCTCATCAAAAGCGGGTAATAATCTTTCCTCCATCTCCACAATAGTCACATCTGCCCCCAATTCACGGAAAATAAGGGCAAATTCCAGCCCGATTACCCCGCCGCCCAAAATTACCAAGGAAGAAGGCACTTTTTCCAACCCTAATATTTCATCACTCGTTAATACATAAAGCGAATCTATCCCCGGGATCGGTAACAACCTAGGCTTAGAACCGGTCGCAATAATGACATGACGAGCCTGATAGGTCTGTTGTTGCTGTGGCTCTATCACATGCCCCTGTCCTCTGCCCTTCACCTTAATTAATCCCAGTTGTTCCTCCATGACCGCTTCTCCCGAAACGACCTCGACACCCTGTGCTTTTAAAAGGCTGTCTACGCCTGTCGTTAAGCGGCTTACTACCCTTTTTTTGCGTTGCTGCAACTTCACAAGATCAATTTGCGCCTCTGCTAACTCTACTCCCGTTATCGCTAACTCCTTTAACTTTTTCAATTCTTTCAATGCCTTGACACTTTTCAAAAAAGTTTTTGTCGGAATACAGCCCCTGTTTAGACAAGTACCACCCAGCACCTCTTTTTCAAATAAAACCACCTTTGCTCCCAGCTGGGCAGCTCTAATCGCTGCCGTATAACCGCCGAGGCCCCCGCCGATTATCCCAATATCATAAATTAACTCATTTTGTTTTTCCTTTAAAGGCATTCACAGCTCACCCTTTCTCCCAAAATATACTATACCTAAGTAAGTCCGTTTCTTTGCGAAGTATAGTTAAACAGACTTAACGAAGGCGAGGTCATAAAGGTTACCCCCACTGTTGTGGGCACTGGGTGCTGCCGGAAGGTGACTAGCGAAAGTCAGCGAAACGTGCTTAGCGAAGGCGAGGACAGTAAGGCCGAGGGGCAGACAGGACGTCTGCACCAGGGCGAACTGAGCATGGAGGCGAATTGAGCCCGTTCGGCATTACTCCGAGCCGAGCTTAGCGCGTTCTGACTTGAGCTTCAGAAACCTGAAGGCAACCCCAGACCACAACAGCCGAGCCTGAGTACTAGTCTGTTAGTTTCTGCTTCAGCAACCCATTCACCACGCCCGGATTAGCCTGACCCTTCGTTTCCTTCATTACCTGACCAACCAAAAAACCAAGCGCCTTTTCCTTCCCGGCCTGATAATCGGCAACCGATTGAGGATTAGCAGCCAGTACCTTCTCGACAATCTCTCCCAGCGCATCTGTATCGGAGATCTGTACCAAGCCTTTTTCCTTAATAATCTTCTCCGGATCTTTCCCGGTCATAAACATCTCTTCAAAAACAGCTTTCGCCATTTTTCCGCTGATTTTTCCTGTAGCCTGGCTTTTCAACAAAGCCGCCATCTTCTCCGGACTAACTTTACTCTCCTGAACCTCCGTACCCTCCGCATTCAATAGGCGCAGATATTCTCCCATTACCCAATTAGCCACCGTCTTTGGTTCATTAAAAAGAGTCACCGTCTTATCAAAAAAATCAGCTAAAGCTCTACTGCCCGTGATAATATCCGCGTCATATTCCGAAAGTCCTAATTCCATTACCAGCCGATCCTTTTTGGCATCCGGCAACTCCGGTAAAGAAGCTCTGATTTCTTCCACCCAAGCAGGTTCCAACACAATGGGCGGTAAATCGGGATCCGAAAAATACCGGTAATCATCGGCTTCTTCTTTACTCCGCATTGAGGAAGTAATCCCCTTTTCCTCATCCCAGCCCCGGGTCTCCTGAATAATCGTCCCGCCTTCTTCCAAAACCTCCCGCTGTCTTTCTATTTCATATTCTAAAGCCCTTTGCAAAGACCTGTATGAATTCATATTTTTAATTTCTGTCTTTGTCCCTAATTTTGACGAGCCTACCGGCCGTAAAGAGATGTTGGCGTCACAACGCAAAGAGCCCTGCTCCATTTTTACATCAGAAACGCCGGTATACTCCAAAACAGCCCGTAGTTTTTCCAGATAGGTGCGTGCCTCTTCGGCCGAACTCAGATCGGGTTCGGAAACAAGCTCAATTAGACCCATCCCGGAACGGTTATAGTCTGCTAAAGAATACTGGGAAGAAGTAATACTATTCCCACTGTGCAGCAGTTTCCCGGCATCCTCCTCCAGGTGAATCCTATTCAGCCTGATTTTTTTCTTTTTCCCGTTCACCGCAATTTCCACATAACCTGCTTTACAAATCGGAAATTCAAACTGAGAAATCTGATAAGCTGTCGGTAAATCGGGGTAAAAATAATGTTTCCGATCAAATTTACTATACTCCTGTATTTCACAATTCAAAGCCAATCCAGCCCGAACAGCATACTCCACGGCTTTTTTATTCATTATGGGTAAAGTCCCCGGAAACCCAAGACAACCGGGGCAAACATGCGTGTTTTCCTCCCCGCCGAATTCCGTAGGACAAGAACAGAAAATCTTCGTTTTCGTTTTTAATTCAGCGTGCACCTCTAACCCAATTACTACTTCATATTCTGTGCTCATTTTACATCTCCCCCTTTACTGCGGGACTAGGCTGTGTCAAATTGGTATTCTGCTCCAAAGCATAACCGACTCTAAGTAAGGTTTCTTCGCCAAAAGCCCGCCCCAGCAATTGCAGCCCGCACGGAGATCCTTGTGCCGCCGTGCCAAAAGGAAGGGATAGTGCCGGTATTCCGGCCAAATTAGCCGGACAAGTTAAAGTATTCAGGGAGGTAAGCAAAGAAAGATTATCTTTTATTGCGCCAAAATCAAAGGCTGCTGTCGGTGTTGCCGGCGTAAGTAAGCAATCATATTTTGATAACACCTGTGCAAAATCTTCTTTTATCAATGTCCTTACCTTCAAGGCTTGCAGATAATAATCCTCATACTGACCGGAACTCAACACATAAGTACCGAGGATAATCTGTTTTTTAACCTCTTCCCCAAAACCTTGACTGCGGCTTTTTTTATACATGGAGACAAGGTCTTCCCCCTGCACCCTCAGCCCATACTGCACTCCATCGTAGCGGGCCAGATTCGAGCTCACCTCTGCAGCAAGAATTAGATTATAGCAAGAAGCAGCTTCTGCCGTATGGGGCAAAGAAACCTCTTCGCAAACAGCACCCAGTTCCTCCAATTTCGCCGCCGCCTGTTGAAGATAAGCCGTAATCCGCGGATCGTTTACCTCCTGCAAATATTCTCGGGGTATCCCAATTTTTAAACCCTTCACGTCATTAACCAGAAACTTAGTAAAGTCCCCCGCAGGAAAACTCACCGAAGTGGAATCCTTGGCATCACGCCCATAAATAACGTTCATCACTAAAGCGCAGTCCGTCATATCCCGTGTGAAACAACCCACCTGATCTAAAGAAGAGGCACAAGCGATCAGTCCGTAACGAGACACCGCCCCATAGGTAGGTTTTAAACCAATTACTCCACAGAAAGAGGCGGGCTGACGCAACGACCCTCCCGTATCAGACCCCAAGGCAAAGACAACCTCTTGCGCGGCCACGGCCGCCGCCGCACCTCCACATGCCCCACCCGGTACTGCTTGCTCCCCATAAGGATTATGAGTAGGAAAAAACGCGGAATTTTCCGTCGAAGCGCCCAGCCCAAACTCATCCAGATTACATTTTCCCACCGAAACAGCTCCGGCCTCCTGTAGCTTTTCCACTACAGCAGCATTATAAGGAGGTCTGAAATCCCTTAACATCCGCGAAGAAGCAGTCGTTTTAATCCCTTGCGTGCATAAGTTGTCTGTAAGTGCCAGGGGAATTCCCGCCAGTGAGCCCGGCTGTTCCCCTCTGCTTCGCTTTTCATCAATTGTTCTCGCCTGTTGCAAAGCTTCTTGACCGGTCACCGTAACAAATGCTTTAATTTGTTCTTCACTTTGCGCTATTCTGGTCAAATGTTCCTTTACTAAATCTTCACTGCTAATTTCCTTTTTTTCTAAAAGCCCCTGTAATTG
The DNA here is from genome assembly GCA_002407935.1 of Peptococcaceae bacterium UBA5356. Classification (GTDB taxonomy): domain Bacteria; phylum Bacillota; class Peptococcia; order DRI-13; family DTU073; genus UBA5356. The sequence continues at coordinate 5,765 of DHPU01000049.1, read as the reverse complement.
ATGGGCCGTTAATCCTAATAATGATGACAATCAAACATCCTCCCCTCACCAGCAAAACAATAACTTAAATAATCCAACGAAAACTTAAATAATCCGCGGTACTTTAAAACAACCTTTTTCCACTTCCGGAGCATTACCTAAGGCTTGTTCCTGCGTTAAGCACTTGTCCAGCTGATCCTCCGAAAAAACATTCTGCAAGGGAAGAACGTAAACAGTAGGCTTTACCTTACTTATCTCCAGCCGTTTAAGAGCTTCCGTCTGTTCTAAAATTACTTGCAAAGCGTGCGTAATTTTTTGCCCCTCCTCTTGGGTTAATTCTAAGCGGGCAATTTCCGCTACACTATGTACTTCCTGCTCCGTAATTTTCACTATACTTCACCTTCCCTTATCTCAATACCTTAATACGCCTTTATTATCTTTTACTGCACTACATTACACTACACCATGCATTATATCAAATCTTATACTAAGATGACAATTTGTTCGTGAATCTCCTGTTATTTTGGCACCAATGCTTTAAACTCCTCTTCTGTAAGAATACGTAACGGACAGTCGCCGCCCTCGATAAGTGCCCGTGCTTTGTCCAGTTTCGAGCCCGCATTTTCCCCTGCTAACACATAATCCGTTCTCTTGCTGACACTACTAGCTGCACTAGCTCCTAAATCTACCAATAGTTTTTCTATTTCCGCCCGGGTATATTCTTGCAAGGTACCCGTTACTACAACTGTCTTCCCGGTAAAAGGATTCTCCCGTGCTTCCCTTTTTTGATAAAAAGGCTGTACCCCTGCCTCTAAAAGCTTCGTAATGCTTTGTTGAATCTTTTCATCAGCCCAAAAAGTGAGGACGCTCTCTGCCACAATTTCTCCTACATCAGGTATTAACAAAAGTTCTTCCCGAGTAGCCCGCCGCAATCCCTCTAATGACTGAAAGGTTTTAGCTAGGTCAGCAGCCGTCTTTTTGCCCACATTAGGTATTCCTAACGCGTAGATAAACGCCTCTAGGGTACACTCCTTACTTTTTTCAATGGCCGTTAGCAAATTCTCCGTCTTCTTCTCCTTAAACTTTTCCAAGCCTAACAGCTCTTCTCTGGTTAACTTATATAAATCGGAAATTTCCCGCAGCTCTAGTTTCTCAAAAAGCTGCTCCGCCGTTTTTTCACTGAAGCCCTCAATGTTCATGGCATCACGGCTGGCAAAATGCACAATGCTTTTCACTAACTGCGGCTTACAGGAAAGCGAATTCTCACAAAAAAGATGCACCCCGTCCCGCACTAATTTAGCCCCACAAGCCGGACATTCTGCTGGCATGGCAATCTCTTCGGCTTCTTCCAGTGTTTCTTCGATTACTCCCGTTATTTCCGGAATCACATCATTAGAACGGCGCACAAAAACCTGACAGCCTTTTTTAACCCCTTTTCGTACAATATCGTCCATATTATTAAGGGTAGCTCTCCTAATCGTTACACCCCCAATATCGACCGGCTCTAAAAGTGCCGTCGGAGTCACTTTGCCCGTCCGACCCACATTCCACTCCACCTCAAGCAAAGTAGTAACATCATCTTTAGCCTCAAACTTGTAAGCAATGGCCCAACGCGGAAACTTAATCGTATAACCCAATGTTTCCCGAGTCCGCAAATCATCCACCGCAATTACTACCCCGTCTATGTCAAAATTTAACTGTTCCCGCATGGCTGCAACTTTTTCTATTTGCGCAATAACCTCCTCCATACTGTGACAGCACTCATGGAAAGGATGCACCGGCAACCCCTGTTCCTTTAGAAAAGCTAACATTTCGCTATAATTGTCCAAGGCTAAACCTTCCCGATAACCAATATCATAAAAGAACGCAATTAACTTTCGGCGGGCCGTCTCCCGCACATCCAAGTTACGTAAAGCCCCGGCCGCCGCATTTCGTAAATTCTTCAAAGGCACGGCAGCCGTGGCGTTATACGCGACAAAAGCCTGTTCCGTCATCAAAGCTTCCCCGCGAATTTCTAAGAAAGCCGGTTCCTGAATTCTAAAAGGAATCCCTTTAATTGTCTTTGCCTGCGCCAGAATCTCTTCCCCAACTTCTCCCGTCCCGCGGGTCGCCGCGTGTACCAATCTGCCCCCGTCATAAGTTAAATTTATTGTTAAACCATCAAATTTCAACGTAACTACATAAGAAAGCGGCGGTAAAGCCGTTTCGGCAACGGCAGCATCACTAAATAAACTGTCGGTATCTGCAAAACCATCGGTCTTCTCAACACCGTCAGTCTTCTGAGAATGAGCGTGTAAACGAGCATGTAAACGGGCATTATACTCCTCCCGCACCTTTCGCAAACGGCTCTCCCAGGCGAACAGCTCTCCATAGCTTTGGGCCTTATCCAAACTCCACAGCCTACCCCTGTGCGGATGCTTCTTAAACTCCGTCAGAATTACATCCCCCACCCGCTGCGTAGGCGAATCAGGCAGCACCACCCCTGTCTCCTGCTCTAACTGCCGCAACTCCTCATAAAGCCGGTCATATTCCGCATCACTTACACTCGGATTATCCAGCGTATAGTATTCATAAGCATACTGATTTAATTTGGCCACTAATTCCCGCATTCGAATTTCAGCCGCTTTATCCATCTTTTTATCACTCCTGTATAGTCAACCCGCACACATTATTGAGTAAAAACTATTTGACCGTATTTTATTATTTCAGCAAGAAAACCACTATTATCATTACTTTTTTCAAGTAAAACAGGCTCAATCCTATCATCAATGCCTCTTCTTAATTTATATAAAAGTACCATGCTTTCTAAGTAATCAGTATAGATCTTATTAAAAACTACAGCAACATCAATATCACTATCCTCTTGCCCTTTTCCCCTAGCATATGAACCATATAAAATAATTTTCTCAGGTTTCATCTTTTCATTAACCGCAAGTGCATACCTTCTTACAATTTCTATAACTTCATTTTTATCCATGAGTATAACACCTCCGTTTTTTGCAAAATTAATTCACATTTTTGTTCATTTAACAATTTTAAACATCAGTTTCTGAACCTCGAATTTCAAAATTACCGCAACTTTTTTAAAGGAGCATACTTAGCCAGCACCGTTTTCAGCCCCTGCCCGGGAAATGCGATCGTCAATTCAATTTCCCCGGCTTGCCCCTTAGCACCTACCACCACACCCTCTCCCCATTTCTGGTGAAAAACCTTATCCCCCAAGACAAAAAGCTGCCCTCTGCCTGAGTCAAGGGGCTGTTCCGGAGCCGGTTCCCCTATCGGCCTCCTCGGTTCCTTAGCCTGTCTCCCTACTTGGTTATAAGGTTGATCCACAATATCCTCCCGCACACCACCATAACCACCATAACCACCAAAAGCGCCACGCACAGAAGCCGCTGAGTTTGCCCTTGTAGTCTCAAAAAAGCCCGGCTTTCTGTATTCTTGCCAAAGATGCGGCGGAATTTCCTCCAAAAAACGAGAAGGCGGATTCATATTCGTCCGACCATACAAACTACGTTTCTGCGCATGCACCAGATACAATCTTTGCTTCGCTCTGGTCATTGCTACATAACAAAGCCGCCGTTCCTCCTCCAATTCACTTTCCTGATAAAACGACCTGGCATGAGGGAAAATACTTTCCTCCAAACCCACCAAAAAAACATAAGGAAACTCCAAACCCTTGGCGGAGTGCATCGTCATTACTACTACAGCCTCTTCCTCTTCTCCCAGCTTATCTAAGTCCGTAACCAAAGCTACTTCATTTAAAAAATTACTTAAAGAAGGCTCCTCGGCAAATTGATCATACTCCCGCGTCTTTGTCAAAAACTCCTGTAAATTTTCCTTACGGCTTTCTGCCTCAGGTGTATTTTCACCTGACAATTGCGTCCAATATCCGGTTGCTTCTAAGATTTGCTCTGTCAACTGCGTAACGGTTACTTGCTCTGCCAACTGATGAAAATCAGCCATCATCTTCCCAAAAAAGTCCACCGCCCCGGCTGTTTTACCGCCCAAATCTAATTCCCGATATTGCTGAACGGCTTCATAAATAGGGATTTCCTTTTCCCGGCTATAGTCCTCAATCTTTTTAACCGTCGCCTCCCCAATGCCGCGCCGCGGTTCATTGATAATCCGCTTCATACTGATCCCGTCACTGGGATTAACCAAAAACTTTAAATAAGCAAGGGTATCTTTAATCTCTTTTCGTTCATAGAACTTTACTCCACCCACAATCTGATAGGGAATTCCCGCCCGAATAAACCATTCCTCCAGCGGTCTCGACTGAGCATTGGTACGCACCAGCACAGCACAATCACCGTATTGGGCTCCTTCCTGCTGCAATTCCTCTACCCTTTCCACCACAAAAGCCGCTTCATCCGACTCATCTGCCGCCGTATAAAGGACTAGCGGCTCCCCTGTAGGATTCTCTGTCCATAATTTCTTCCTTTTTCGTCCCAAATTATGTGCAATAACTTCATTCGCCGCCTCCAAAATCAATTGCGTAGAACGATAATTTTGTTCCAACTTAATTACACGGGCCTGCGGATAATCCCTTTCAAAATCCAGGATGTTTTGAATATCGGCGTAACGAAAACCATAGATCGATTGGTCATCATCCCCCACCACACACAAGTTTTTGTACTTAGCCGCCAAAGCATTGATTAACACATACTGGGCATGATTGGTATCCTGATATTCATCAACCATAATATAGCGGAATTTCTCCTGATATTTCGCCAATACTTCCGTGTTTTCCTGAAAAAGACGCACGGTTAACATCAGCAGATCATCAAAATCCAAGGCATTATTCTCCTTGAGCCGCCGCTGATAAACCTCATAAACCTCTTGGCACTTATCCTCAAAAAAGTCTTTACTGCTTTTGGCGGCGAGTGCCGGTGTTTGCAACTTGCACTTAAATCTGCTGATCGCGTTCTGTACACTTTTGGGAGTAAACTTTTTTTCGTCTAAATTAAACTCTTTTAAAATACTCCTAATCAAGGTTTGCTGATCCTGACTGTCATAAATCACAAAATCACCGGTATATTCCAACTGCGCAATCTCTCTATGTAAAATGCGGACACAAGCCGCATGAAAAGTCATTACCCACATCTCTTTACTAACCGAGCCCAGCAATTTTGCCAGACGAATCTTCATTTCTTCCGCCGCTTTATTCGTAAAGGTAATGGCTAAAATTGCTCCCGGTGCAACACCATCAATCCTCAGTAATCTAAGTAATTTAGCCGAAAAACAACCGACCGGACTACCCGCACTCTTGGGCGATTTTGAGGTTTTTTTATTCTTTTGGATCTCCAGCCACTCGCGCATTTCCGCCAAATCTTCCTCCTGCATATCCGCCGGCGGTAAAACTTTTTCATTATAAGTGGGGCCAAAAAGATATAAATGAAGAATCCGATACACCATCGCCGTTGTCTTACCTGACCCGGCTCCCGCCAAACAAAGCACCGGACCTTCCCCGGTCTCCACCGCTTCCCGCTGTTTCCCGTTTAAATTAGAAAAAAGCTCTTTTCTGATTGCTGTTCTTAACTGCTGATATTCCTGAACAATTTGTAAATCCGTCACAATGAACCTCCCCTAATAATCTATTAAAAATTTTTATTTTCCTTGTATATTTCTTCAGCGACCTGGACATAATTATTAATGAACAACTCCTCTTATCTCCTCCACTCTATGGTTCAGGGATTTTCCCTGAACCTATTTTTTTATTCCAGCTTCGCGAATTTTCCACTCCCCTTAAGTTTACTTGAAGCCTTAATTGAAAAGTTAAATTC
>DHPU01000003.1:60683-61222 GCA_002407935.1 Peptococcaceae bacterium UBA5356 | reverse complement strand
AAAGGTGAATAAAATGGCCTTCTTGGAGATTTATGATACTTATTTTCTTAAAATTTACAACTACATATTTTATCGCACTTTTAATCAGACCGATGCAGAGGAGCTTACTTCGCAAACCTTTCTTGCTGCCTTGGAAAACATTAATCGTTATGAATACCGCAATATTCCTCTAGCGGTATGGCTTTATAAGATTGCTTCTAATGCGGTAAAGGATTTTTATCGGAAGAAAGGTTCAGCGGTGGAAGTACAGGAGACGAATAGTTTAGCGGATGAGGGGCTTTCACCAGAAATGGTTTTTTTGCAGAAACAGGAGCAGGAAGAGTTATTGCAGCAGATGCGTGCGTTGCCTTTACTGCAGGGGCAGGCGCTTGTTTTGCGTTACCTGCAGGAGTTGTCTTACAAAGAAATTTCCGTAATTATGGACAAGACAGAAGGTTCGGTAAAACAGCTTTTACACCGAGGATTAAGTAATTTGCGCGAAAGGATGGTGGACCATGAGTAAAGAATCATTTGATCGGGAAAAAGAATTGGAAAAAGAA
>DHPU01000003.1:52230-60478 GCA_002407935.1 Peptococcaceae bacterium UBA5356 | reverse complement strand
CAGGGGAATTTACGTCATTCTTTACAGATGGTCATCCAAAAAGAAAAAGAAGAACAAAAGGATAACAGTAAAAAGGGCTTATTCTGGCTAAAGAGGTTAATGAGCACAAGAAACGCCAAAATAGCAGCGGGTTTTTTAGTACTATTCTTATTATGCGGCGGTCTTTTTGGGGGGCTGGGGAAATGGAGTCCGGCAGGGAAACCGGTATACGCCGAGGGGATTGCAATTAAAGCTTTACAAGAAGACAAGTTGGGGGTAGCCGCGGAATCGGCTTTTTTGTTAACCAGTGCTGATCCCTTGGATGAAAGGACAGTAAAAGGGCATTTAAAGGTGTATCCTGCTTTTGAATATTCTTTAGATAAAAAGGCGGGTGGCACGGAGTATAAAATTATTCCGAAAAAGAAGTTAGCCGCTAATACAGTTTATAAGTTCTCTTTCGATCCGGAAGGAAAAGAACGGGAAAGTTTAAGCTGGGCTTTTCAGACGAAGAGTCAATTTAGAATTATGAGTACTTTACCGGGCAACAAAACAACGTATGTTCCTGTTGATACCGGGATAGAGATTGCTTTTTCTCATGAGAATTTCTCGGAGAAAAAGATTGCGGAATATCTTAAGATTTCTCCCCAGGTGAAGGGGCGTTTTGAAAAACACAAAAAAACCTTGGTATTCGTACCGGAACGATTAGAGCCCCAAACGCTCTATACCGTCACCGTAAATAAAGGGTTGCCTTTGCTCGATAGCACCGATACGTTAGCGGAAGAGTATTGTTTTAGCTTTGAAACAGCATCGATAAAAGAAACGGAGTCTGAATTTGCGTTTGAGCTGGAAGAACGCTTACAGGATTTTTCCACCACTGAAACACCGGTTTTTTCTGTTTATGCTAATTTTGATGCTCAGCATACTCAGGGCAAAGTGCCGAGCGTTGCAATTTCCTTGTATCGTTATGCCGATAATCAGTCCTTTATTAAGGCTTTGCAGAAAAAAGAACAGGCTCCCTCATGGTCTTACTTTGCTCACAAGCTTTATCGGGAGGATTTCACCGGTCTTGCCAAAGTGGGTGAATATAAGACGGATTTTTTAAGTGTCGATAAGTATAGTCATTATTTTGTTTTCCCTGAAAAGCTACCGGTCGGTTATTATGCCGCAGAAATTCAGGCAGGGGAAACCCAAAGACAGGTTTGGTTCCAGGTTACGGATTTGATCGTATACCAGGCTCAGACTGCTGCCCAAAGCCTTTTCTGGGTAAATGATTTAAACACGAAAAAGCCGGTAGCAGGGGCTGAAGCGTTTTTCGCAGATGCCAAGGCCAGTTTTAAGGGAAACGCCCAGGGCGTTATTTTAGCGGAGCAGAAGGATAGCTTAGGGGAAGGAAGTTATGCTCTAATTAAAAAAGATCGTCAGGAAATAGTAGTTCCTCTTTTTTCGACAAGAGAGACTAACTATACGGAGGATGAGCTTGATATACGGGATTACTGGAAATATCTTTATCTTGACCGTGAATTATTCAAGCCCGGTGATACTCTCAATTTTTGGGGGGTATTAGCTCCGCGTAAAGGTGTTGCGGAAATTCAGGAGGTAGAAGTTGAAATAGTGGGAAGAGCTTCTCTCCTTAGCAAGAAAGTCAAAATAGATAACAAAATCTTTACGGGTGAAATACAATTACCGATCCTTAGTCCGGGCTATTACTATTTGCAGGTTAAGAAAGGGGCAACGGTTCTCCTTAGTACGGGTTTTTCGGTGGAATTATATCAAAAGCCGGCCTATAAAATCTCGGTAGAACCGGAAAAGAAAGCAGTTTTTGCCGGAGAAAAGGTTAAATTTTTGGCTCAGGCCGCTTTCTTTGAAGGGACGGCGGTACCTAAGGCTAATTTGCATTATCGGGTACAGGATAAAGAGGGTACGGTTACTACGGATGCCCAAGGGCTGGCGGCCATTCCTTACACTACGGTCTGGTGTGACCTTCCGAATAGTGCATATCATAATGTTTACTTAGGGGTTGATGCTGTTTTACCCGAAGCAGGAGAAATCTCGACTTCCGGCAAGGTCTTGGTTTTCCCGAGCAAGGTTTATCTAGAAGGGACGGTAAAAAAGGACGAGGAAGGTTTTACCTTAAATACGCAACTGTCGCAGGTTGAACTGAGTAAAGTAAATGCGGGAGAATACCCGGAAAAGAATAATTTTCTCTCCGGTCCGGTAGCCGGTTCCTTAATTAAAGGGAAACTCTATCAGGATGTTTGGCAAAAGGAAGAGAGCGGTCGTTACTATAATTTTATTACCAAAAAGGTGGAGAAAAGGTATTATTATCATCATTCCACCAAGCAGCTCAGTGATTTTGAAATGGTGACGGATCAAGAAGGAAAGGCTGTTTTCCAAGGCACTCTTCCTGAGGAAGGCACTTATTATTTGGAACTGACGGCTCAGGATACGGAGGGCCGCCTGAGTAAAAGCCGTCTTCATATCGGGGAGTACAGCTATGGTTATGCTGATGATTACAAGTATTATCATCTAAGCTTGGAAAAGGAAGAAAACGCGTTCGTACCTGGGGAAGAAGTCCTTTTAACCTTTCTGCAAAACGATAATAAATTATCCCCACGGGAAAAGAGCTTCCTTTTTATCCGGGGGCAAAAGGAAATTGCCGGTTTTACGGTTTCGGATAATCCCCAATATACGTTTGCCTTTAAAGAAGGGGACCTTCCTAATGTGAATGTAGGCGGGGTGTATTTTGACGGTACGGCTTATCAAACGGCTTCTCCCTATTCTGTACGCTTTAACAAGGAGAAAAAAGCGCTTAACATAAAAATAACAACGGATAAAAACGAATACAGACCGAAAGATAAAGTCCAACTCAAGGTACAGGTAACCGATGAGCAGGATAAACCCGTAAAAGCACAGGTTAATCTCAATTTGGTTGATGAGGCCCTTTATCAATTGCTGGATCAGCAGGTTGATTTTTTATCGAGGCTATATAACGATGATATTTATCTTTATTTAAGAACAAGGGTTTCGCATTATCACCCGAATGTAGGGGGAGGCGGAGCCGAATGTGGAGGAGAAGGGGGTTCCGAACGTCAAGATTTCTTTGATACCGTTCTCTTTACTACGGTAGAAACGAATAGCCGTGGGCAGGCTTCTGCCGAATTTACTTTGCCGGACAATCTGACCAGTTGGCGTATTACTTATCATGGTTTAACAGCGGATCTGAAGGCCGGCAGCGGGACGGCTCAGCTCCCGGTTCGGTTACCTTTCTTTGTAGAGATGGTGTTGAATGAGGCTTATTTAAAAGGAGACACACCGGTGATCGTTATCCGTTCTTTTGGGGACAAAGTTTCCGCCGATGCTGCGGTGACTTATAGCATGGAGTTAAGTGGACCGACCGGAGAAAAGGTAGTAAAAACCGGGAAGGGGGTAGTTGGGGAAGACTTTGATTGGCAGCTTCCCTCTCTGCAAGAAGGAAAATATACCTTGGTGGTTGAAGGAAAGAGCGGGGAATACCGTGATAAGCTTAAAAGAGAATTTACGGTGGCAGCTTCTTTCCTCGAACGGACACTGACCACGCATCAGCTTTTAGAGGAAGGGCTGCCGCTGAAAGGGAGTGAAAAAGAACCCACCTTGGTTGTTTTTAGCGATTATGAAAAAAGCCAGTATTTACGCGGCTTATACAATTTAGTTTGGCAGTTTGGAGGCCGCCTCGAACAAAAATTAGCAGCCCGAGAAGCCTGTCAGCTTTTGGAACAGTATTTTGCTAAGGAAAACTTCTTTTCCGGTGAGGAAACGCCGGAAAGCCTGCTGGCTTACCAAAAGGACGATGGAGGAATCAGCATTCTTCCCTATGGCGAAAGTGATCTGGCGCTTACGGCTTTAGTGGCCTCTGTTGGCAGTAAGGACTTTGACCGGAGCGCATTGCTGGGGTATTTCTATAAAATATTAGAAGCGGGGGAAGAAAAGGGAGAAGAAGCGGGAGAAGATGTTACTTTGGCGCTGTGGGGGCTGGGGGCTTTAGGAGAGCCGGTTCTTTTAGAAATCAATGCATCTTTAGCCCAACCGGATTTAGCTCCGGCCCAGAAAGTACATCTGGCCTTAGCCGCTTTAGATATGGGCAACGGTGCCTATGCCCGACAGGTATACCAAGAACTTTTGACTAAATATGGGGAAAAGATGGGGAATACGCTGCGGATCAAAACCGGAAAGGATCAGGACGAAATAATTACGGCCACAACCCAGATGGCTCTTTTGGCCGCACGCTTGGGGACGGCAGAAAAGAACAGTTTCTATCAGTATGTATTGGAAAATCCGGGGAAGGAATTATTAAACAACTTGGAACAGGTGCAGATTTTACAGTATAATTTACGCTACATGGATACGGAGCCGGTTAGCTTCACTTATGAACTGAGGGGGAAGAAAGTACAGAAGACTTTAGAGGGGCGGGAGACCTTTACCTTGTATGTTTTACCGGAAGATTTGCCGGAAATCAAATTTAGTGCGATTACAGGAAAAGTTGGGGTAATGACGGCTTATAGCCGGCCGTATCAGCAAGAACAGCTTCCGAGCCAAGCTGATTTGGAGGTTAAACGCACTTATAAAGTGAACGGGCGTGTTACGAAGAATTGGCAACGCGGTGACTTGGTGGAGGTTGTTTTAAACTATCAGATTAAGGAGATGGCTCCGCGTGGTAAATATGAATTAGTTGATGTGTTGCCGGCGGGATTAAGCTATCTGCGGAAGCCTTATCGCAGGACGGGGGATCTTTCCAATGCTTGGCGGTATCCTTCGGAAGTAAAAGGGCAAAAAATTACCTTTAATGTACACAAAGCAGTCTCAAAAGACCAAGCTGCTTCTTCGAATTCCGTGGGCAAGATTGTTTATTATGCACGGGTACTTTCTCCGGGAGAATTTCTCGCCCAAGGGGCTCTTTTAAGTCAGATCAACAACCAAGACCTTTGGGTTCTCGGTCAGGAAGAGCGGATTGTTATTAAATGAGGAAGAAGCGGGGATACATTTTCAACTGGAAGGCAAGTAACTTTATCGTGTTCGGAATAGCGATCGGAATAGTGATCGGATGCTTAGCTTTTCTGCTTCTGTTTTCGGCCGGGGATCGGAAAAAAGTATGCCGCGAGGGAGCAGAGAACCAGAATCCGGTTCAGGCTAGTTTCGTCACTGCGCAGGAGTTGTTTGGCATACTGTCCGCTTCACGAGGGCAGACGGAGAAAAAGAATTTTGAGGGGACGGCCGTAGCGGGGGTTGTCCCCCACCATTTGGTGGCCGGAAGTTTAATTGGAGATTTTTTAGAAGCTTTGGCGGTACAAGAGCCGGAGCTGCTTATTCTTGTTGGGCCTAATCATTATAATCGGGGAGGTAGAATTATTACCGGATTTGCTGATTGGCAGACGCCGGCAGGGTTAGTCAAAACCGACGGGGAAATAGTGCAAGCCTTGCTGGACCAAAAAGAGGCGGCACAGGATGAGCAGGTTTTAGGTCAGGAGCATTCGGTAGGAAGTCTGATGCCTCTGCTTAAGCAGTTTATTCCCGAAGCCAAAGTTGTTCCATTAATTTTTCACCATAATGTTTCTTTGGCGGAAGTGGAGAGACTGCTTGATTTTTTGGCACCTCTTTTAGCAGGGAAAAAAGCGGTAGTCTTGGCTTCCGTGGATTTTTCGCACTATCTGACGCGAACACAAGCCCGGGAAAAGGACGAATATACTTTACGGGTGATGAGCAATTTTGATTATGTGACGCTTTTCCGTTTAGGAAACGATTATCTCGATTCTCCTGCCTCTCTGGCGATGGCTTTTCGTTATGCGGAAAGAAAAGGAATGAAGAAATTTCAGCTTTTAGCCAATACTAATGCGGGTGAAATCCTTCAAAATGACGAAATAGAGACTACCAGTTACTTTACGCTAGTATTTACGAAAAAATTTTAAAAGAAGAAGTGCCAAATCACAGGAAACGCTAAAACGTTCTTGCTTTTTTAGTAAGGCGAGGATAAAATAAAAGTGCTGTTTTATTTTTTGAAGACAGTACTTTTTTAGGGGGATTGAGTAATTTATTTAAAATATGCAAATTTTCTATCATTTCTATCTTGTAGCAAACAGAAAAAACTGCTATAATAAAATTACTCACAAGGAAAGATATTTAAGAAAAAATATCAGAAATTACGCGAAGAAAGGGATAAGATTGTAGTATTATTAAAGAATAAGAATTGTCGTTATTAGGAAAAAGGCTGTTGGAAAAGGGGCGGGTAGAGATGACGGAACAGGTCAAAAGAGAAAAAGCACTAAAAAGCGCTAAAATAATCCTGCTCATAACCTACTTTGTTTTAGCCTATGTAGTTTTACATATCGGCGCCGTAAAATCTTATTATGAAGTCTTTACCATGCGTCAGTTGACGGAATTTATGGAGTTTTTAAATTATCATATGGCTTATAAACCCATGGCTATTGCCAGCCCATTTGCTTTTCGGTATTTATCTGTATTTACCTTTTGGTATCTGATTTTTGTCGTTTTTTATTTTACAACAAGAAAAAAATATATGAGGGGGAAGGAGTTTGGTACGGCACAGTGGGGCGGTAAAAAAGATATTAAACCTTTAATCGATGAAAAAGAGGAAAACAACGTTATTTTTACGCAAACAGAATCTTTAAGTTTAGATACACAAAAGACCGGAAAAAATCTTAATACCTTAGTAGTGGGGGGGCCGGGGACAGGTAAAACCAGATTTTATGTTAAACCTAATATTCTGCAGGCCCATACTTCTTATGTGATTACGGATCCCAAGGGCGAGTTATTAAGGGATACGGGAGCTTTCCTGCAAAAACAGGGTTATAAAATAAAGGTGCTTAATTTGGTGCAAAGAGAATATAGTGATGGATATAACCCCTTTCATTATATGAACGATGAAATAGGTGTACTTACCGTTATTTATTGTCTGATTGAAAATACTACTACTGAAGAAGCTAAATCTTATGATCCTTTTTGGGAAAAGGCCGAGATCGCTTTATTGCAAGCTTTAATGTATTATATCTGGTATGAATACCCGAAAAAAGAGCAAAACTTCTCTGCTGTTCTTGATTTACTTAGGAAAGGTGAAGTCAAAGAAGGGGAAGAAGATTACGAGAGCGAACTTGATCAAATATTTAATCGTTTAGCGGCGGAAAAGCCTAATCATTTAGCCGTAAGACAGTATTCTATCTTTAAACAATCTACCGGTAAAACCGCTCGCTCGATTCTTATTTCGGTGGGTGTACGCTTGGCCATGTTTAATCTTCAGGAAATAATTAATATTACCGCGAGAGATACTTTGGAATTGGATCGGCTGGGGGAAGAAAAGATCGCTCTTTTTGTAATTATTCCGGATGCTTATATAGTGTTAAACTTTCTCGCGGCCCTTATGTATACCCAGTTATTTGAAACCTTATTTGACATAGCGGATTCTTCACCCACAGGCAAATTGAAGATACATGTAAGATGTATGCTGGATGAATTTGCTAATCTGGGGAAGCTGCCTGATTTTGAACGATTAATAGGAACAATGCGCAGCAGGGAAATAAGCGTGAGTGTGATTGTGCAGAACTTGGCTCAGATTAGGAGCTTGTACGGCGATTTATTTGAAAGCATCGTAGGTAATTGTGACAGCCTGCTGTTTATGGGAAACATGGATCCGATGACGCTGGAGTACATCAGCACTGCTTTAGGTAAAGAAACAATTGATACGAAAGTGATGTCTTATGCGAAAGAACCGAAATGGCAACGGACGACAACTTTAGACTATGATATATTAGGCAGGGAATTAATGTTACCTGATGAATTGGCGAGGATGCCGGATCGCGACTGTGTGTTGTTGATTAGAGGGAAATATCCTTTTTATGCGAAAAAATATAAATTACAAAGTCATAAAAATTATAAATTCCTAAATGATTATAATAGTCATTATTTCTTTGATTACCGTACGATCAAGAGGGTGAGGAGATTTGAAACAAAAGTAGAATTGCCGGAAAGTAGAATACAAATGCATGATAATCTGGAAAGGGAGCAGGTTTTTAGCGGGAAAGAGCGGCATAAGGAACGGCAACTAGAAGGTAGGTATAGGTAGGTAATAAAAATTTGAAGAGGGGTGGATAAGATGAAAAAAAATTTAATTAGTAAGGCGGGGAAGGAAAAAGGACTGAGGATTCTTATGATGGTTTTGGTAGTGGTTTTGCTGATAATGATTGTTTCTTTACCGGCTTTGGCAGTAGAAGAAGAATCTCTAACT
>DHPU01000003.1:47740-52017 GCA_002407935.1 Peptococcaceae bacterium UBA5356 | reverse complement strand
TTCTTTGGGGGGCTGCAAACAGCCTTTGGTTTTATGAATGATGATGCCGATGCTAAAGTTTCGGGCTTAAAAGTAATGGCCGCCGGTTTTATGGTATACGGGATATCTCAGTCCTTAAATTTATTCTTCCCCATGCTAGGTGAATAAATGAAGTGCCCTGAGAGAAAGGAGTGGTAGTGGAGCTGTGTTTTTTACACTCCACTTTCTTTTTTATAAAACAATTGGTAAGACTCTAATAAATAGTGTATTTTTCAACAGTTTTCAGGTACAATATAAGTAGCAAGGCAAACTCTTTAGTTATTCTCAAGCGGGGTGGTGATGACTGTGGTTGAGATGATTACAGGATGGGGTTCATTTGTCAGTCCAACATTTGGAATAGTTGATACGGTTATAGGTTGGATAAAGGAATTTTGGGGTCTACAAAACGATCTTATAGGAATAATACAATTTGTGCGGATGATGCCTTCAGATAACGAAAGCATGTGGAAGATAATTCAAGAAGTATTTAATGCAATTTTACCGGTTGGTTATACGCTTTTAACTTTATTTTTCCTAATTAGCTTTTTTAACAAAACCTTGATGTTTGAATTCATAAATTGGGAAAATATCGCAAAGTTCCTCTTGCGGTTTGTTGTTGCTAAAATAATTATAGAAAACAGTTTTATCTTTCTGGAAGTAATCGCTCAAACAATCACATTTACCATTGATATACTCCCTGTCGATGGGGAAGTGCTTAGCCAAACACTTGAGTATGATGAGATTAGAGCTCAACTTGACGCGCTGGGTTTTATTGCGAGGATATTTGCTGCAATGAGATATATTATCATTTGGTTTGTGATGATGATTGTTAAATCCTCTTTATACATTATTGTCTTTGGTCGTTTGATTGAAATCTGTGTTTATACGGCTATTGCGCCGATTCCGCTTTCCACAATAATCTCCGATGAGTTTTCCTCTGTGGCGACCCGGTTTATCCAAACATATGCCGCTGTATGCTTACAGGGGTTAGTGATTGTTATCATGTGTTTCGTCTATATCGCTTTTTCAAAAGCCTTTTTTGATACGAGTTCCGATCAGGGCTATGAAGTTGGTGTTTGGGCGTATATTTTATCTTCACTTACCTTGCTTTTTGTGCTGGTTAAGTCCGGAGAATGGGCTAAGCGGATTTGCGGGCTATAAAACAAAGAAGAGAGGGTGAGTTGTTTTGATTGAAGTAAGAATACCGAAAGAAATTCGTACATATAAAGAAAAATTCTTTTTTGGTCTTAATGTTCGTCAATCGATCTGCACGGTTTTAGCCCTGGCGATTAATATCCCTTTGTATATTCTCATTTGTCCGCATATAGGGAATGAGTTATCCAGCTGGATCGTTATTCTTTCCGGCACTCCACTTTTTTTAATCGGGTTTTTTTATTATAACGGAATGCCTTTTGAACAATTTATAACTTGTATTTTAAAATTTCAGATACTAACCCCGCGAAAAAGGAAATATAAAGTGGAGAATTTATATGCCATTTTAATGGACATGCATCAAAAGGAAGTTGACTGGGAAGGAAAAAAACAGCAGGACTTCCTGGCAAAATTGTTCAAAAAGCCTAAGGATAGGGGGGAGCAAAGTGGAATTTCTTAATAAACTTTTTGGGAAAAAGAACAATCAGGCAAAAGGGCAGCAAGCTCAACCGAGTAAAAAGGTGAGACCTAAAACGGCGCAGCAAACGATCCCTTATTTAAGGGCATATGATGATGGGATTATTGAAATAAGTAAGGGCAGTTTTTCGAAAGTAATTCGGTTTTATGATATAAATTATCAGATTGCCAGGCAGGATGATAAAGAGGATATCTTTATCAAATACTGTGAGTTTTTAAATTTCTTTAATTCTAATATCTCTCTCCAAACAACGATTATCAATAAATCTGTTAATCGGGAGCTTTTCGAGAAAAAAATCCTGTTAAAAGAAAAAGATGACTATTTAGATGAATACAGGCAGGAATATAATCAGATGCTCCAATACCAAATTAGTGTTGGTAAAAATGATATTCAAAAAGAAAAATATATCACGTTAACCATTACGTCAAACGGCATAGAAGAAGCGAAGAGCATGTTTACGAGATTGGAAATTGAGGTGCTTGGCTTAATTAGAAGACTGGGCAGTTATGGGAAGGTCTTAACTCTTACGGAACGTCTGGAAATTCTACATGATGTTTACCGCAACGGACACGAAGGTGAGTTTGAATATAAACCCACCATACATAAAAGAAAAGGATTATGCACGAAAGATCTGATTGCCCCGGACAGCTTTGAATTTAAGCATAATTATATAGTTATGGGTGATAAGTATGCGAGAGCAATCTTTGTGAGGGATCTTCCTTCGTTTATTAATGATATGTTTTTGGGTGAGTTAACGGATTTTAGCTTAAATATGTTGTTGACGATCAATATCAAGCCGATCGAACCCCATATTGCTTTAAAAATGGTGAAACGCCAGATTACCGGGATGGAAGCAAATAAAATTGATTATCAGAAAAGAAGCTTACGGGGGGGCTATTTGGAGGCTTTTATTCCCTACGAATTGCGGAATAGCCTGGAAGAAGCCCAGGCGTTATTGGACGAAATTGTGAATAAAAACCAGAAACTTTATTTGACTAATATTATTTTGGTTCATTTGGCTGATAGTAAAATAGAATTGGATCGGGATACGGAGATGATTACTTCCGTTGCCCGTAAGTATATGTGTCAGATAGGGGTTCTTAATTATCAACAGGAAGAAGGTTTAAATTCCGTACTTCCTTTGGGAATAAATGCATTAAAGGTGGATCGCTGTTTGACTACGGAAAGTACAGCAATCTTTATCCCGTTTACTTCCCAGGAGTTAGTACAACAAGACGGAATGTATTATGGCTTAAATGCGGTTTCCCGTAATTTAATCATGTTTAGCAGAAAATCCTTAAAGAATGCCAATGGCTTTATCCTGGGTTCACCGGGTAGCGGGAAATCCTTCAGTGCCAAAAGGGAAATGGTCAATGTGTTGTTGAATACCGATGACGATGTGCTCATCATTGACCCGGAAAGAGAGTATACTCGTTTAGTACAGAATTTTGGCGGCGAAGTAATTTATATTTCCGCCGGTTCGAAAAATTATATTAATCCTCTGGATATGACGATTGACTATTCAGATGATGATGATCCTTTACTTTTAAAATCAGATTTCATCTTATCCCTTTGCGAGGTAATTGTGGGGGGGAGAGAGGGGTTAACTCCCAAAGAAAAATCCATTATTGACCGTTGCCTGAAAATAACGTATCGGGAATACATGCAGGATTTTGATCCTGATAAAGTTCCGACCTTAAAAGATTTTTATGAAATCTTAATAAGACAGAAAGAACGGGAAGCGGAGAATCTGGCTACCTCTCTGGAATTGTACATAACCGGTAATCTTTCTGTTTTTGCAAATAAAACGAATATCGATATTAATAATAGGTTAGTTTGCTTTGATATTAAGGATCTGGGCAAACAATTAAAGACCATGGGGATGTTAATTGTGCTTGATGCAATCTGGAACAGAATAACCGTTAATAGAAACAGAGGGAAAAGAACCTGGATTTACATGGATGAAATATATTTGCTATTTGCCAATGATTATTCGGCGAACTTCCTCTTTGAGCTTTATAAGAGGGCGAGAAAATGGGGCGCTATTCCTACCGGTATTACCCAGAACGTAGAAGACCTTTTAAAATCCGAGTTGGCGAGAAGAATGTTGTCGAACAGTGATTTTATTATGATGCTTAATCAGGCGCCCACCGATAGAGCAGAGTTAGCCAAATTATTAAATATTTCGTCTACGCAATTATCTTATGTTACAAATTCAGACGCCGGACAAGGATTATTGTTCTCGGGAAACAGCATTATTCCTTTTGTGGATAAGTTCCCCCAGAATACGAAGTTATATCGTATGATGACTACGAAAGTAGAGGAAGTCTCACAAATCGCCAAAAGGGAAAAGAAAGTAATCAGCCGCAGAAGGGGTGAAATATAATCCTAGCTTGAAATGGCAAGTGAGGTGAGATGGATGAAATATTACAAATCTGATGGCAATAAGGCAGATGATCATACAAAAAACGAACAAAGTAATGAAGTTCTGCTGTCTGAGCAGAAGTTAAAGGGACTCGGAGAAGAAGCAGATAAAAAAGCGAAATCTTCCGAGGAAAGAATAAAGAAAGTTGGAGAGGAACGACGGAAGGCAGAAGAAGTTCTTGAGAAAAACCTAAAGGAAAAAAGT
>DHPU01000003.1:0-47481 GCA_002407935.1 Peptococcaceae bacterium UBA5356 | reverse complement strand
AAAAATAGAGCAACGAGGGAAAAATCTTAATCAGAAGCTAGAAAAAGTTAGGAAGGAAACAGAGCAACAAGGGAAAAATCTTAATCAGAAGCTAGAAAAAATTAGGGAGAAAACAGAGCAACAAGGGAAAAATCTTAATCAGAAGCTAGAAAAAATTAGAGAAAAACGACAGAAGGCAGAAAAAGTTCTTGAAAAAAAGCAAAATGAACAGAGTAAAGTTGTTAGGGAGAAAACACAGCAACAAGGGAAAAATCTTAATCAGAAGCTAAAGGGACTCCGATCAAAAATCAAAGAAGAAACGGCTACCGATGATAAAATAGAAGAACTACGAAAGCGAGTCACTGAATCAGTAGGTAAGTATTATTCCAAGGAGGATGTCCGTAAGCTTGAAAGAGAATATGAGAAATCACAGCAGGAGAAGATAAAACAACAAAGAGAGGCTCTAGAAGGAGGACCTTTTAATGTAAAAAAACATAATCCTCCACAAAAAGGTTCTAAGAATGATGCTCTTAGACTTCAACAAGAAGACGAGAAAATACAGCTAGATAAGGTAATACGACAAAAAAAGGCTCTAGAAGTACCAAGAGGTTTTAATGTAGAAACTTATAATCCTTCATCAGGCGATTCTGACAGCCGTCGTACCGATGGTACTCGTCGTAGCTTTAATACAAGTTATGTTTCTGTTGAACGCTTAAAGTTCTGTAGTTATAATAAAAAATGGAAGAATCGTGGCAGTAAAAGTTTTGTTCCTATCAAACAGGTACAGTTCTGGAACCGTAAAAAAGGTGATAGTGGGGACGGGAAGGGTGGGGGCAGAACCGATAGCAATAGTAGCCGTGGCAGCAGTAATTCACCGGAAACAACAACATCACCAATACCGACACCGGAAACAACAACATCACCAATACCGACACCGACACCGGAAACATCATCATCGTCATCATCATCAACGCCGCCAGTGCCTGACAATACAAGTTATGTTCCTCTCCAAAGTATACAATTCCGGACTCATAACAAAAAACTCAGAAGATATTTTGGAACAGGATGCAGTATTCTTTACTATTTAAAAGATAGAGTACTTATTGCCGCAGATGATGGCGATCCTACTTATGATACGCAAGTTAAGACCTTTAACAGATTAAATCTGGATCAACAACTTATCAGACCATTAATATATGACAATATCGGCCGTAGTAAACAGCCTTGGCACGCACCTCAACTACCCGTATATATCCGGAGAGGGATTCCAATAACCTTACGGAGAAGGTGGGGCGCTGTTGCCGGAGGTGCCGGGAGAATGTGGGGCACTGTTACCGGAACGACTATTTTCAGGGTGAGAGGTCATAGCTACACTATTGCGGGTTTTTTTAGTAAACAAATTAACCTTGAGCGGACTTTTAATTTCAACAAAACATTTACTTTTCGGGGCAGAGCTTATACCCTTAGCAGAACCTGTACAATGGGCGGAAAATTTACGATTGGGGAAGGTTTAAAGTTTACGGGAAAATTAGGAGTTCATACAGCCGGCAGTATGGCCTATCGGTTTGCTGATGATGTAATGGGTGATGGGGTCAGTGATACGGGGATTGGCAGTATTGCCACCTCATATACCAAGCTTAGAGACTTAAGGGATTTTTATAAAAATGCTAAGTGTACGGCCCGTTTAACAAGTTCCGCAGCCAGAAATACTTATCGGTTCGGAGTATCGACGGCCAGGTTCGGCTATACTGCCGGACGAGCCTTTGTAGCAAATCCGGTGGCTTCGACCAGATTGCTTTTAAGATATTCGGCACATCAGGTCAGAGCTTTAGCCGCATTAGTGAAAGGTTTACCGAAAGCAGCGGTTTTGTCCGTGGGAAAGCTGGCTGCTCTTCTTAAGGCCTTAGCCCTTAAACTGGCTGCTTTAATTAGTAAGTTATTAATTTACGGAGCGCTTTTAGTTTTAGCGCTGGCTCTCCTTTTGGTAATTGCGGCGGTAATATTGGTAGCAGTGAATAGTTTTATCATGGCAAATGAAGAAATCGTGGTTGATTATCAGGAAATGATTGAACAAATGGATGAGGAATTTCGAGAGAAAATTGCTGCGTATGAAAATGAACCTTATGACCATATTTATGTAAATTATATGAACGGAAACGGTGTAGATACGAATTGGCACCAAATCTTAGCGTTGTTAAGTGTAATTAAGGAGCAGGATATTGATAATTCACCGGAGGAACAAGAGTTGGTAAAGGAAATCTATAATAACTTAAATTATATTGAGACGAGTACGAGTTCTCATACACATAGCAGGGGGGACGGCAGTACATACAAGCATACGGTTTTAGATGTTAATGTTTATTTTTCCTCGGTAGATGATATTTTGGGTAACTATTTAACAGAGGAAGAGGAAATTGAGTGGTATCAACGTATAGTTGATAATAAGGAAGAACAATATCCCCAATATTAGTAATTAAAGCAGAGAATCTGTTAAAGACTGGAGGAAATGCAAGTGAAGAAAACAAAGTTTTTACGCTTGGCGGGAGTGATGGTATTACTTTTATTAAGTTTTTCTTTGCCGGTTTTTGCCACAAATCAAACAATCCCGGCCGGAAAAGGTTATCTCGAGTTTAAGGCTACCGTACCGACCTGGGTTACCAATAAGATTAACATTAGTTTGTGTCATGAGAACGGTACAAGCACGCCGGTCATTCTGGAACCTGACCAGCAATTTGAAACTATTGCCAAATTACCGGTCGGAAAATATACGGTGGAGTATGTTGAGGTTGAAGAAATACCAACGGGTGATTATCTCGTGGAATTTCAGCATAATGTAATCATTGAAAAGGACAAAGGAGTTGCTTATGGCATCAGGGTTACGGGAAGAGGAGCACGGGCGGAAAGTACCAATGAAATAGGGACGCCGATAGAGACTACGGAATCCGAGGAGGACACATCGGGAGAACCGGATATCTCCGGTACTGCCGGTGAATTAGCGGGAGCCGCACCAGATGAATCAGCCCCTGAGGTTGATGAATCAGTATTAGCTGAGGTTGATGCTCAGCAAGGCGGAATAGGGATGAAGTTGCCTGAGAATAATTTTGGAGAAGTTACTCCTCAAACACAGGGAGCAGATTCGGGCGCTTCCCAAGAAAAGCCGGAAAAACAGGAAACCCCCCAAAAGCAAAGTTTAGGGATACGGTTTTTAAAAAAGAATATAGTTTCCTTTTTAATCATTGGTATTTTGTGTGCAGTGACGCTGATTATTAAAAAAAGAAATGATACTCTTTAGCATGTTAAAAGATATTTTGCAGATTGAGAGTTTTATTCTCCGGAATGTGTTTAATGTAGTTAATCAGGGTATAGATCTCCGCTAAAGTATTACTGTTATCCTGATGCTGAAGATAGCTTTTCAATTTAGAGAGACACTCTTCAATACGATCCATTTCTTGATGATGAATAAGCAGGGGCCAGTATTGACAAATACGGTTCCATTTTTTTTCGACTTGCTGAAAGGCTTTTTCGGCCTCGGTCCAGTTGCTGTTATTTACTAACAATTCAACTTTTTTGGCTGAACTTAGGAGGACGGCAGCACTTGTCTTTAGAAATTTATTTGTCCCCCAGCCCAGGGCAAGCAGAAAGGTGAGAAGGGCTAAAAGTAAAAGCGGTACAAGATATTTTTGCAGATTCATCTTTAAACACCTTCTTTACGTTGCCAGGTAATAGTTCCGGTAGTGTCTATACTGGCAAAAAAGATTTCTTGAAGCTTCGTTATTCCCTGCACCTGTAATTTTTCCAGTATTTCTTTTTCGGTAAGGTTAAATAATTTTAAATTATGCTTAATTACAGTACCATCAATGACGATGGTTAAAGGAAGTCCGGGGTCTTGTGCCTTTATCCCCAAATCTTTGGTGGTTAGCGGCCGGCTGGTACCTTTAGGGATAATACTCATTTGCCCGTTGGTTTCTAAGATGGCATAATCAATATCACTGATATTAGCAAAGTTCTTTACCCGGAGTTGTTCGAGTAAGTCATTAATATTAATCCGCAGACGTCGTAATTCGCCTTCAACGATTGTGCCTTTTTCAATCAGAATACTGGGACGACCGCAGATAACCGTCCTTGCTTTATCACTGATTAAATTTAAGTAGGCTAGAGATACTTGGGCTAAAAGCAGGGTTAAGATCGGAATAATTCCGTCGAGCAGGGGTATTTCCGTATCAGCCATGGGAACGGCGGCCAGTTCGGAAATCATAATGGCTACAACCAGTTCAAAGGGCTGAAGTTCGCCAATCTGGCGTTTCCCCATTAGGCGCATTACCAGGACCACTAGAAAATAGAGAATTAGAGTTCTAAAGAAAACAATCAAAAGAGAGCCCTCCACTTGCTATTTTTATTACTATTTTTAAAGATTTCCTGTTATGATATACTTGGTGGTAAAATTTGATAGAATAGGGTACGGAGTGTAATGGTATAATGAATTTCTTAATTTGGCTGTTTCTTTTTGTATTAGGTTTAATAGGTGTGCTAATAATGGTGAGCCTTACTTTACCTTGCTATTATACTATTGAGGGTGAGTATTGGGGAAAATTTACGGGGACGGTAAAGGTAAGGAGTGGACCTTGTACTTATTATTGGCCGCAGGGAGACGTAAAAAAGCAACAGATGGGAAGCAAAAAGACAATTTTAAAAAACTGGCAAGAATTAAGGCCCTTGCTAAAACAGGAAGTAATTGTTTCCCTAATAGAATTGAGTGGGCGGCTATTGTCTAAATTGCGTCCCCAAACCTTACGTCTAGAGGGTAAGCTAGGTTTTGCCAATCCATATTATACCGGTTTACTGGCTGCGGGACTTGCGGCATTTCCCAGACCCGGTGTTCATCTTGAACCGGATTTTTCCGGAACAGTTTGCCATTGGACAATCCATCTGGAAGGAAGAGTCTGTCTTGGTGTGTTGTTTTATGTGATAGGAAGGGCTTTGTTGACTCAGCCATTACGACCTGTCGCGTGGACTTTTCTGATCAGGAAAAAACGTGAAAAAAGACGGGGATGGACTACAGAAAAAGTGAGATAAGATTATTTTAAAAAAAGGGGAGGATTAACATGGAATTCAATGAAAAATTACAGACAATGTTTGACAAGCTAGAAAGATTTTTCCGTACAGAAACAGTAGTGGGTAATCCCATAACGGTGGGGGAGGTTACGTTAGTCCCGATAATTGAAATTAGTTTTGGTTTAGGGTCAGGAGGAACCTCGGGGAAGGATAGTAAAGGAAATGACAGCATGGGGGGAGGAGCAGGGGCCGGAGCTAAAATAACTCCTAATGCAATTATGGTGATCAAAGGGGAAGAGGTATCGTTAATTCCTTTGAAGGATCGGGATTCCTTAGAAAAAGTTTTAGAAATGGTTCCGGATATTCTTAGTAGATTCACGGGTAAGAAGGATGAAAAGAGAGAAGTAAAATAGACTATGCTCAGCAGCGAATTTGTGGTAAAGTAAAATAGTGCTATTTTAAAAGGGGGAGATGGGAATGAAATTATCATCAATGACAGCTTCTCATGCAGTTGGAAAAGGAACAGAACCGGATACGGTTTTTTCGATACTTAAAGAAGCTAATGCGGCCATCGCTAAGTATGGTCGGGGAAAAGTGATCAATGCATCAATCGGGGCAATTTACGATGAAGAAGAAAAATTTGCGACACTTTCCGGAGTTGAAGACTATTTTCGTCGGCTGCCTGCCGGGGAGCTGATGAATTATGCACCTATTTCCGGATTATCGGAGTTTTTAGCGGCGGCTATTGCCGAAACTTTTCAAGGCTTTCAACCTGCTGATACATATGCAAGAGCGGTTGCTACTCCGGGCGGAACCGGTGGGGTAAGGCATGTGATTTACAATTACCTGGATCAGGGACAGAAAGTACTGATTCCGGATTGGGCTTGGGGACCTTATCGGACAATTGCGGCGGAACATTTGCGTGGAGTAGAAACTTATGAGATGTTTGATCGGGAATTTCATTTTCAGTTAACTTCGTTGATGGAGAAATCGGAAAAACTGCTCAAAGAACAGGATAATCTGGTGGTTATTTTTAATACACCGGCTCATAATCCGACAGGATATAGTGTGACTTTTGCAGAATGGCAACAGCTGCTCGCTTTTTTCCAAAGGTGCGCCGCCGATGAAAGTAAAAAGATTATTTTATTATTAGATATGGCCTAT
This sequence comes from Peptococcaceae bacterium UBA5356, assembly GCA_002407935.1. Lineage (GTDB taxonomy): Bacteria > Bacillota > Peptococcia > DRI-13 > DTU073 > UBA5356. The sequence continues at coordinate 41,286 of DHPU01000003.1, read as the reverse complement.
CTTGATTATGCGGGTACAGCAGAAGAGACGAGGGGATTTATGAAGCTTTTTGCCGGACTTCCGGAAAATATCCTAGTTACAATTGCTTATAGTATGTCCAAGTCGTATCTTATTTATGGGCTCCGTTCCGGGGCACTTATTGGCTTAAGCTCTTCGGCAGAAGTAGCTGATGAATTTTTCCGCGTTAATTCCTTTTCTAATAGAGGGGTTTGGTCAAATGGTACGAGAGGGGCTCAGCGGTTATTGGCAGATGTGGTTAAAGATCCTCTTTTAGGGAATAAAATCAGGGCGGAAAGGGCTGTTTATCGTGATCTTTTACGAAAACGTGCTGCGCTTTTCTTACAGGAAGCGGCCGAAGTGGATTTACCGTTAATGCCTTATCAGAGTGGTTTTTTTATCACTGTACCTGTGGCTAATGCACGGGTAGTTGCCGAAAAACTGATGAAAGAGCTTCTTTTTACGGTACCTTTGCAAAAAGGAATTCGGTTGGCGATTTGTGCGGTGCCTACTGTGAAAATTCCGGGTATGGCTACAAAAATTAAAGAAGCTTTGCGCTAAAGCAGAAGAATTGTCGCCCTTGCTAAGGGCGGTTTTTATATGTGAATGCAGATGCTCCAGGATAAGACCTGAATGCCGTTAAAATAGGGATAAATAGGGAATTATAGTTATTGATAGATTACTAAAACGGCGTAAATTAAAAAATTCAGGAGGATTATTGTGAAAAAAGCTTATCTTGGTGTGGATGTAGGTTCAGTAAGTACGAATTTAGTTGTGGCTGACGAGCAAGGAGAAATACTGGAAAGTCTTTATATCAGGACAAAGGGACAACCTGTTAAAGCAGTGCAAGATGGTTTAAAAAAGTTAGGAGATAAATTAGGTGCAGATGTTACTATTATGGGAGTGGGGACCACAGGAAGTGCCCGTAATCTTACTTCTGTGCTAGTAGGGGCAGATGTGGTTAAAAACGAAATAACCGCTCATGCGGTGGCTATTTCGAGAATTGTTCCCGGGACACAGACTATTATTGAAATAGGCGGGCAGGATTCGAAAATAATTATTATGCGTAACGGTATCGTAACTGATTTTGCCATGAATACTGTCTGTGCGGCTGGAACAGGTTCGTTTTTGGATCAACAGGCTTATCGTCTCAATATTCCGATTGAACAATTTGGCGAATTAGCCTTAAAAGCTCAAACACCGGTGCGGATTGCCGGCCGTTGTGCTGTTTTTGCCGAATCAGATATGGTACATAAACAGCAATTGGGGCATTCTTTAGAGGATATTATTGCTGGGCTTTGTGATGCCTTGGTTCGTAATTATTTAAATAATGTCGGTAAGGGGAAGGAAATTCTTGCACCAGTGGTTTTTCAGGGTGGGGTAGCCGCAAATGTAGGAATTAAGGAGGCCTTTGCCAAGGCCTTGCAGTTAGAAATGGTTATTCCTAAGTATTATGATGTGATGGGAGCTGTAGGTTGTTGCTTTTTAGCAATGGAGGCTACGCGCCATAAAACCACGAAGTTTAAGGGTTGGCAGGCCGCAGAATTTAAATTTCGGCCTACTAGTTTTGAATGTAAAGGCTGTCCTAATTTGTGTGAGGTTATTCAGGTGTATGAAAATGAGCTTATTGTGGCTCGCTGGGGTGACCGTTGTGGGAAATGGTCTAATGCCAGTTTAAATGAAAAGGTGTGTTAGAGGGGTGGGTGGCTGTCGTGACGTGGAGCAAGGACAACGGTAATACTATTCAAGATTATTTCTTGATTACGATATTCCGCTCTGGGCAAAATTACTGATAATTCCGAGGGAATATCTGATGTGGTTTCTCTTTTTACAGAAAGAGATACTCCCCAAAGGTTGATTTTAATTTCATCACATGTAAAATGATTATGATGTAGTTTTTTAATTTGCTTTTTTATTTTAGAAAGAAAATTTATGGTCATCTTTTTTTCCCTCCCTTGTATATATATGGTATAAACGTAGAAATTGTCTATGCGGGGAGGTGTTATTTTAGTTGCTAGAAAATTAAGCAATACAAAAGCAGATATCTCTGTTAAAATATAACAATGAAGACATTTTAATTATGAATAAACATTAGAGGAGGAGTAATTTGTGGTACAGGAAAGTCAAAAGAGAGAACTACTTTCCCTAGATATACATGGGGAGCATGTTGAAGTGCCGAAGGGGACTTCCTTATTGAATATTGCCTCATCTTATGAAGAAAAATATCATTATCCGATTTTAGGAGTCAGATTTAATCAAGAAACAGTTGATTTATATACGGAATTAACAGAATCAGGTAAGATCGAATTTTTTGATGTTACCTCAGAAGATGGGATGAGGATTTATCGGCAAAGTCTGGTTTTTATTCTGACTAAGGTGGTAAATGAGCTGTTCCCGGAGAGAAAGTTAGTAGTAGAGCACTCGTTAGGAAAAAGCTATTATTGTGAGTTCCCCGGATTTAATGCCGTTTCCCCTTTGGATTTAATTGCGCTGGAGGCTAGAATGAAGGAGATTATCGAAGCAGAGGAACCGATTATCCCCCAAGAATTAAGCAGGGAAAATGCGTTACGGATTTTAGCTACGCAAGGGCATGAAGAAAAGGTAGCTTTATTGGAACAGTTAAATTGGAAAAGGATCAGAATATATACAGCCGGTTCTTATTCAAATTATTCTTATCAATTTTTAGTACCGGATACGGGCAGATTAACGGTTTTTAAATTAGAAGCGTATGCGAAGGGTTTTTTATTAAGGTTTCCGGCACCCTGGAATCCTGCTCAAGTGGCTCCCTATCCCAATTTACCGAAGTTGGGACAGATATTTCGTGAATCGGCAGAATGGGCGAATATTTTGGAAATTGCTAATTTGGCGGGATTATACACGTTTTTAAAGAAGGATACTCAGGAAGCCAATTATCTAATTCATATTGCGGAAGCCTTGCAAGAGAAAAAGATTGCCAAGATAGCCGATGATATTTATAGTCAGCGGGATAAATTAAGGATTGTCTTAATTGCGGGACCATCTTCCTCTGGCAAAACTACATTTGCGCAACGGTTAGCTATTCAGTTACGAGCACTGGGATTACAACCGATTCAGATCTCTCTGGATGATTACTTTGTCAATCGTGAGCAAACGCCTTTGGATGAGTGGGGTCAAACAGATTTTGAGGCTTTGGAAGCTATTGATTTGGAACTTTTTAATACCCATCTTCAGGAGCTTATTGAAGGGAACCCTGTAAATACTCCGGTTTTTAACTTTGAGACTGGGAATAGAGAGTGGAGGAGTAAAAAACTACAGGTTAAACCTGGGCACCCCTTAATTATAGAGGGAATACATGGTTTGAATGAAAGATTAACCTCTGCGGTGAAGAGGGAAAATAAATATAAAATTTACATTAGCGCTCTAACGCAGATTAGTATTGATGACCATAACCGGATTCCCACTACCGATACCAGATTGATTAGAAGAATTGTTCGCGATTATCAATTTCGTGGGCAAAGTGCTTTGGGTACTTTAAGGTTATGGCCTTCAGTCCGGCGGGGTGAGGAAAAAAACATTTTCCCTTATCAGGAAGAAGCAGATGTAATGTTTAATTCGGCGCTTATTTATGAGTTATGTATTTTGAAAAAATATGCGTATCCTTTGTTAAACGAGGTAAGTATTGAGGAAAAGGAATATGGTGATGCGCATAGGTTACTTAATTTATTAAAGTATTTTCCGGAAGTCCCTGAACAGAACGTACCGCTTAATTCTATTTTGCGGGAATTTATTGGGGGCAGTTCTATCCACGGTAAATAAGTAAAAAAAGCCCGTCTGCCTTGTTCAGACGGGCTTTTTGTTGCTGTATGGTTGCTTATTTATAGATAAAGGCTATGCCGAGGGTTCCAGGCCCGGTGTGCACACCTATTACGGGTCCGGTTTCTGTAAAAAAGGTGATTTTGATGCCGAAGGTTTCTTCTACTAACTTTTGGAGGGAAAGAGCCGATTCTTCAGCACAACCATGGGCTATGGCGACGTGTTCTGGTATTTCCCCCCCCAGCATTTTAACCATGTGTTCAACCATTTTATAGATAGCTTGTTTTTGATTCCGTACTTTATCTAGTGGAACATAAATACCATTATCTACGCGGACGATCGGTTTAATTTTTAGGATTGTACCTAAAAGAGCGGCAACCTTACCAATACGGCCGCCTTTTTCTAAGTATTCCAAGGTATCGACGGAAAAGAAAACTTCAGTACGACGACGAATATCGGTGAGCTTTTTCAGGATGGTGTCTATGGAAAGGTTTTTCTTAACCATTTCTACTGCTGATTCAACCTGTAAACCGATGCCCAGACTGATTGATTTAGAGTCAAAAATGCGTATTTTACCTTTGAGCATACGAGCAGCAGCTTCGGCCATGGAGGAGGTACTGCTTAAACCGTTGGAGATATGAATGGAGATAATGTCATAGCCTTGCTGCAGGATCTCTTGATAGGTTTTCAGAAAGTCGTTTATAGAGGGGGTAGACGTTTTGGGCAGGTTATCTTTGGCTTTTTCCAGCAAAGGATAAAACTGCTGGGGATGAAGATCAACACCGTCCTGATATGTTTTATCGGGAAAATTAACATAAAGCGGAATCACAGTAATATCATTTTTTTCTATAAATTCTGCCGGAAGATCTGCCGTACTGTCAGTAACAATTTTAATTTTATTAACCATATCGTACAATCCTTTCTTAAATTACTATAGTGCTAACTATACCAATTTTTGTGCATCAGGTTAAGTTTAGCTTAGTTTTTGGCAATTTACAAGTTAAACAAAAAAAAGTTGACGAGTTGGCGGATTAAGCATATAATTTATGTAGTGAAAAAAGGTTTCTTTGAAAAAAGCATATTCCCTTGAAGTTAGTCCCGTGAGGCTAATAAGGGGTATATTAATTGGGATAATGCATAAGCTTATTATACCTCCTGCTCGTGGGCAGGAGGTTTTATTATAGGCAAATATAAGCAAATATAGGCAAAATAGCGGGCGGGATGTGAGTATAAAAATTTGATAGGGAGGTTAAGAAGAGTGGGAATTAAGGACAAAGATCTTTTAACCATGGACCAGCTTGACAGGAAACAGCTGGAGCTTATCTTAAATACGGCCAGGGAAATGAAAACCATTATTAAAAGGGATATTAAAAAGGTTCCTACTTTACGGGGAAAGTCGGTAGTCACTCTTTTTTATGAACCAAGTACACGAACCCGTACTTCTTTTGAATTGGCGGGGAAATATATGAGTGCTGATGTAGTGAATATTAATACTACAGCCAGCAGTGTGGTAAAAGGGGAGAGCTTAAAGGATACGGGAATGACGTTACAGGCGATGGGCGTAGATATTGTGGTGATACGTCATAGTATGGCCGGTGCACCCCAGTTGTTGGGGCAGTATCTTCAGGCCAGAGTAATTAATGCCGGAGACGGTTTCCATCAACATCCTACGCAGGCTTTATTGGATATGTTGACCATTAAAGAGCGTTTGGGTGGGTTTGCGGGCTTAAAAGTAGCCATCATTGGGGATCTTCTTCACAGCAGAGTGGCTCGTTCCAACTTAATAGGCCTTAACACCATGGGGGCAGAAGTGTGGTTTTGTGGGCCGCCTACGCTGATTCCGCCTGGTTTGGAAAAACAGGGAGTTAGAGTGACTTACGATCTGGAAGAAGCTGTTTCTAAGGCCGATGTCGTGATGATGTTGAGAATTCAGTTAGAAAGGCAAAAGGCCGGTTATTTTCCCTCCTTGCGAGAATATAGTCAATTGTATGGTTTAAATAAGGACAGGCTGGCACTGGCGCAAAAAGACTGTTTAGTAATTCATCCTGGACCGATTAATCGGGGGGTGGAAATCTCGGGAGAAGTAGCGGATAGTCTTAATTCCTATATTAATGAACAGGTCACGAATGGGGTCGCGGTAAGAATGGCTTTGTTATACTTAATGCTGGGACAAAAGGGGGAATGAGGATGAGCAGGTTCCTTTTAAAAGGGGGACTAGTTTTAGATCCAAAGACGGGACTGGAAAAGGAATGGGATGTAAGAGTAGAAAAGGGCAGAATTAGTGAACTGGGGTCGGATTTAGCCCAGGAAGCTGACGAAGAGGTTATCGATGTAAAAGGGAAAATAGTAGCTCCCGGTTTTATTGACCTGCATGTTCATCTTAGAGAGCCCGGCGGTGAAGCACATGAAACAATCTTAACAGGATGTCAGGCAGCTGTGGCGGGCGGTTTTACGGCGATAACGGCGATGCCTAATACGAAACCTTGTGCTGATAATGAAGGGATTATCGAATTAGTAAAAAATCGGGCACAGCAAGCGGGCTTGGCGCAGGTGTTCCCGATCGGGGCGATCAGCAAAGGTCGGCAAGGACAGGAGATTGCTGAAATAGGCTCTCTTTATCAAGCCGGGGCGATAGCTGTTTCCGATGATGGGAGTCCCATTACCAGTAGTGAAGTGATGCGGAGAGCGTTGGAATATACTAAAATTTTTGGGATCCCCGTTATTTCTCATTGCGAAGATTTAGCTCTCGCGGCAGATGGCTTAATGCATGAAGGAAAATGGTCTACGGTCTTGGGCCTCAGGGGGATACCGGCCCAAGCGGAAGAAATTATGGTGGCCAGGGATATTCTGTTGGCACAGTTAACAGGAGGAAAATTGCACTTAGCTCATCTTAGTACGGCAGGTAGTGTTGAGCTACTTAGGTTTGCCCAAAAACGAGGAATTGCTGTGACGGCGGAAGCCACACCACATCATCTTTTGCTGACAGATGAAGAAGTACAAGCGTATGCAACCAATACGAAAGTCAATCCGCCCTTACGGAGCAGGGAAGATGTTCAGGCGATTAGACAGGCGGTAAAGGAAGACTTAATTCAGTGTATTGCTACAGATCATGCTCCTTGGTCTCAGGAAGAAAAAGAACAGGAATATAACAGGGCGCCTAATGGAATTGTTGGTTTGGAAACGGCAGTGCCGATGGTTTGGGATACGTTGGTGGTCAAAGAAAAGATGAGTTTTTTAGAATTAATCGCCCGGTTTACGATAGGACCGGCTCGGGTATTGAATTTGGATAGAGGGTATTTGGCGGTAGGGAAGGAAGCAAATATTACCATTGTTGACCCTTTGCTGCAAAAGAAGGTTCAAGCAAGTACCTTTTATTCCAAGGGGAAGAATACCCCGGTAGATGGTCGCACTTTTCAGGGCTGGCCGGTGATGACTATTGTGGAGGGTAAGATTGTAATGCGTGACGGGAAAGTGAAGGGGGAAAAAAATTGAAGGCTTATTTATGTCTGCAAGATGGGAAAATTTTTGAAGGTGAATCAATAGGCTTGGCCGGGGAGGCAAGTGGTGAGGTGTGTTTTCATACTAGTATCACGGGCTACCAGGAAATCATGACGGATCCTTCCGGTGCCGGACAAATTATTGTTTTCACTTATCCTCTGATTGGCAATTATGGAGTAAATCTTACCGATGCTCAATCAGCCCAAGTTAAGGCTAAGGGGATTGTGATTCGGGAATTGGCACATTACCCCAGTAATTATCGTTCCGAACAGAATTTACACAGTTACTTGGTTAACGAAGGGGTGGTAGGAATCAAGGACGTGGATACCAGAGCGTTGACCAGGTATTTGCATCTTCATGGTACGATGATGGGGTTAATTAGTACAGAAGCTGATCACGATATTTTAAGCAAAAAGGCGCAAGAATTAAAACCGCTTACCGGTATGCAGTTGGTTAAAAGTGTTACTACTCAAGAAAGAAAAGCCTTTTTTGGAGGGCAGTATCCTGTTGTTGTGTTAGATTTCGGGGTTAAACAAGCGATTATAGAAGCGTTAAGAGCTGAGGATTGTCAGGTTACTTTAGTAGGGGCGGAAACAAACGCAGCGGAAATTTTAGCCTTGCATCCTTGGGGCGTAATTCTTTCTAATGGACCCGGAGACCCTCGTGAGGCAGAAGCTGTTTTACCCGTGATCAGGGAAATTATGCAACAGGGGATACCTGTTCTGGGTATTAGTATGGGACATTTGCTCTTGGGTATGGCCTTGGGGGGAACGGTCTCTCCATTAAAACAAGGACATCGGGGTAATTATCCGGTTAAAGATTTAAGGAGTAATAAGATCTATATCACGGCTCAGAACCATGGCTATGTCTTGGATAGTAACAGTTTTTCCACGGATGAGGTAGAGATTACCCACATTAATCTTCATGATCAAACAGTGGAAGGCTTGCGGCATAAGTCAAGTGGTTCTTTTTCTGTGCAGTTTAATCCTGAGGCTAATCCCGGCCCGCGGGAAACTAGTTTTTATTTTGCTCAGTTTGTAGAGATGATGAAAGAAAGCCGGAAAGGGAGGGAGTTGGATGCCTAAAACACCTGGATTGCAAAAAGTATTAGTAATTGGTTCCGGTCCTATTGTGATTGGACAGGCAGCGGAGTTTGATTATGCAGGGACACAGGCTTGTCAGGCTTTGAAGGAAGAGGGAATAGAAGTTGTGTTAGTTAACTCTAATCCTGCCACGATTATGACGGATGCGCATATGGCAGCGCGAGTTTATTTGGAGCCTTTGACTCCGGAGGTTGTCGAAGCGATTATTAAAAAGGAAAAACCCCAGGGACTGCTAGCGACGTTAGGGGGGCAGGTTGGACTTAACATGGCCATGATTTTGGCTAAAAACGGGGTACTGGAGCGCGAAGGTGTTAGATTGCTGGGTACTTCTGTGGAAGCAATTGAAAAAGCCGAAGACAGAGAAATCTTTAAAGAAACGATGAAAAGAATTGGGGAGCCTGTACCGGAAAGTGATATTGTGGAGAGTGTTGAAGAATCTTTGGCTTTTGCCGCAAAAATTGGTTATCCGGTGATTGTGCGTCCCGGGTATACGTTAGGGGGAACGGGAGGCGGTGTGGCGGAAGATGCGGCGCAGTTAAAGGATATTGCGGAACGTGGCTTAAAATACAGTATGAATCAGCAGCTGTTAATTGAAAGAAGTGTTGCCGGTTGGAAAGAAATTGAGTTTGAGGTTATGCGAGATGCCCATGATAATTGTATTACGATTTGTTCCATGGAAAATCTTGATCCGGTAGGTATTCATACGGGGGACAGTATTGTCGTTGCTCCTACGCAGACCCTTTCTGATCAGGATTTTCAGATGCTACGGAGTGGGGCTTTGAAAATAATTAGGGCTTTAGGGATTGAGGGTGGTTGTAATATTCAGTATGCGTTGGATCCTGATAGTGACCAATATTATGTGATTGAGGTTAATCCACGGGTAAGTCGTTCTAGTGCGTTGGCTTCTAAGGCGACGGGTTACCCTATTGCCAAGGTGACCACGAAAATTGCCTTGGGATATACCTTGGAGGAAATCCCCAATGGGGTGACGGGGACAACTTCAGCCTGCTTTGAACCGGCGGTAGATTATGTTGTGGTCAAGGTACCTCGCTGGCCTTTTGATAAATTTAATACGGCAAGACGTACATTGGGTTCGCAGATGAAGGCTACCGGCGAGGTTATGGCTTTGGGAAGAACTTTTTCGGCGGCCTTACTGAAGGCGATTCATTCTTTGGAAATGGATTTTGTCAGCTTGGTTGTACCAGAGTTTCAAAAATTTGCTTGGCTGAAGCTATTTGATAAATTGAAAGCGGCTGATGATGAGAGACTCTTTGCGGTAGCGGAATGTATCCGGCGCGGTTTCTCCATTGAACAGATTCATCAGATTACGGGGATAGATTTATTCTTTTTGGATAGTATCGCTAATTTAGTGAAGTTGGAAATACTGCTTGCTCAGAAAAAAGAATGGGAACGGAAAGACTGGTTATGGGCAAAAAAGAGTGGTTTAAGTGATTTTGAACTAGCCCGTTTTAAAGGTGTTACTGAAGAAGAAATTCGGCGAGAAAGAAAGGAGCTGGGAATTTTACCCGGCTATCGGATGGTTGATACTTGTGCAGGAGAAACGGAAGCAGCTACCCCTTATTATTATTCCAGCTATGGGGAAGAAGATGAGTTTTGTCCCTCCTCTAGCCCCAAAGTAGTTGTGTTAGGGTCGGGACCGATCCGGATAGGACAAGGAATTGAATTTGATTACTGCTCCGTGCATTCTTCTTGGGCGATTAAGGAGAAGGGGATGGAGTCGATTGTTATTAATAATAATCCCGAAACCGTCAGTACGGATCCTGATACTTCCAATCGGCTTTATTTTGAACCTCTTACTTTGGAAAATGTTCTTGATGTTATTGAAGCGGAAAAGCCCCTTGGCGTGGTAGTGCAGTTCGGTGGGCAAACGGCTATTAATTTGGCTAAGCCGCTGGCGGAAAGGGGCGTGCGTATCCTAGGCACAAGTGTGGAGGATATTGATCGAGCCGAAGATCGGGAAAGATTTGATGCCGTGCTGGAAGAGATAGGTATTCCCAGACCCAAGGGGAGTATGGCTCGCAGCCAAAATGAGGCGAAAAGAATTGCGGAGACCCTTGGTTTTCCAGTGTTGGTAAGACCGTCTTACGTTTTGGGAGGAAGGGCTATGGAAATAGTCTATTCGGAAAAGGATCTGGAAAATTATTTGGCTGAGGCGGTTCGTGTTTCTCCGGAACATCCTGTTTTAGTAGATCGTTATCTGCTGGGTAAAGAGGTGGAAGTTGACGCTGTTTGTGATGGAGAAAGAGTGCTTATTCCGGGAATTATGGAGCATTTGGAGAGAGCCGGAGTACATTCGGGAGACAGTATCGCCATTTATCCGACACAGACGTTAGAAGCGGAGTTAAAGTCTTTATTGATTGATTATACGGAAAGAATTGCTTTAAAGTTACAGGTTAAAGGGTTACTCAATATTCAGTTTGTGATTAAGAATGGTCAGGTTTATGTGATAGAGGTTAATCCGAGAGCGAGCCGTACTGTGCCTTTCCTCAGCAAAGTCACGAGGATACCTTTGGTAAAGCTGGCTACTCGGGTTATGCTGGGTGAAACATTGCAGGACATGGGTTATGCGGGGGGATGTTGGCCGGAAAGAGCGTTGACGGCAATTAAAATGCCCGTGTTTTCCTTTAATAAATTAACTAATGTAGAACCCTCGTTAGGGCCGGAAATGAAGTCCACCGGTGAAGTGATGGGGTTGGCTGACGATTTTTCCATGGCTTTGTATAAGGCTTTTTCAGGGGGAGGTTATCAGATTCCGCAGAGTGGGGAAATTCTAGCCACGATTGCGGATAAAGATAAAGCCGAAGCGCTGCCGTTACTTCGTGCTTTTTCCGAATTAGGTTTTCTAATCTGGGCTACACCGGGAACAGCAGCCTTTTTAAGGAAAAACAATGTGCCTGTGAGCGAGGTAGCCAAGCTTAATCAGGGCAGTCCCCATGTCGAAGATTTGATTCGCAGCGGAAATTTGGGTTTTGTAATTAATAGCTTAACGAAGGGGAAACAGCCTTTACGTGATGGTTTCCAAATGCGGCGTGCTGCAGTGGAGTTTAACATCCCTTGCCTTACTTCGTTGGATACGGCAGGAGGGCTTTTAAGTGTCATTAAGATGATGAGCCAGGAGAAGCCTTTAACCGTAAAAGCTTTACAGGATTATTTAAAGGCCTAATTTCAATGTAAAAGTATTCGCTTTAACATCGTGCGACAAAAAATCCTCCATCTCTAAGCTACAAAAGTGAGAGTGTAGGTGGGAGATGGATTGTCGCGGCTTTTTAAAAACACAGTTGTCAGATTTTGTCATAGATCATTGTTAGAACACTCAAATTATGGTAAAATGATATTAGCAATATTGAATTAAAGGTAGTTCTTGGCTAATACAACAGGCTAAGGAATCGAATTTTAAGGAGAGGGGGGTGTGGAAAAGGGTGAAGTATCATGTACCTGATGCGCTGGTAGTAAGTCAGAGACAGACGGGAACAAACATTTATACTTTGACAATTGCTTGTCGAGAAATAGCAACTGAGGCTAAGCCGGGCCAGTTTGTTCATTTACGTTGCAGCAGTGGGCTTGACCCGCTGTTAAGGCGCCCCTTCAGCATTTATCAGGTAGAGCGAAAAGAAGGCTTGGTCTCGTTCTGTTATCAGGTGGTGGGGAAAGGAACAAAGCTGTTAAGTAGGGTCAAAGAGGGAACTTTTCTGGATGTGATGGGTCCTTTAGGACATGGCTTTGAGACAGAACTTTGCGGAAAAAGAGTTGGTTTAATTGGTGGTGGTCTGGGGATTGCGCCTTTAATCTTTTTAGGCCAGGAGCTAGCCAAGAACAATGAGGTGCAGGGCTTTTGGGGTGGGCGCAGCAAAGTGATGATGCCACAGCTTGCTGTTACTTCTGATTTTCCTTATTTCTTAGCAACGGAGGATGGTAGTGCGGGTCACCGCGGGCTGGTAACGGAGCTGGTGGAGCAATGGTTACAGCAGGAAACACCTGACCAACTGTATGCTTGTGGTCCTCGCCCCATGTTGGCAGCAGTGGCGCAGCTGGCGCGCAGTAAGGAGATTCCCCTGCAAGTTTCTTTAGAGTCGGTGATGGCTTGTGGAGTAGGGGCCTGTTTGGGCTGTATCTGCGAGAAGGCTGGTGCGGATGAGGAAAAACGGTTAAAGGTTTGCCAAGACGGGCCGGTCTTTTGGGCAGAGGAGGTGCAGTGGGATGGAGAAAATTGAGCAGGTTGATTTATCGGTAAATCTTGCCGGTCTTAAGCTGAAAAACCCGGTAATGACCGCTTCGGGGACTTGTGGCTTTGGAGAAGCGTATGAGGATTTTTTCTCGCCTGCGGCTTTGGGGGCTTTAGTAGTCAAAGGGGTTACTTTACAGCCTAGAAAAGGGAATCCTACTCCTCGTTTGGTGGAGACAGCGGCAGGCTTGTTAAACGCGATTGGGTTGGAGAATCCCGGCGTAGAGACGGTCTTGGCGGAATATTTACCTCCTCTAGCTAGCTATAATGTGCCGGTTATCGTGAATATTTCCGGCAATACGTTGGAGGAATATGGAGAATTAGCGGCAAGGTTAAGTACTTGCTCTGTAGTTAAAGGCATAGAGGTAAACATTTCCTGTCCAAATGTTAAAGAAGGAGGAATAGCTTTTGGCAGTCATCCGGCAACGGCTGCTAAGGTTGTTAGGGTGGTTAAAGCCAACACTGATTTGCCGGTCATTGTTAAGCTTTCTCCTAATGTGACGGATATTGTGGAAATGGCTTTAGCGGTGGAGGAAGCTGGGGCAGATGCTCTTTCGTTGATTAACACCTTGCTAGGAATGGCGATTGATATCAAGAAACGGCAGCCGATCCTGGCCAATGTGACGGGTGGTTTGTCGGGCCCGGCAGTGAAGCCGGTAGCAGTGAGGATGGTCTGGCAGGTAGCACAGCGAGTAAAGATTCCGCTTATTGGTTTGGGTGGGATTGTGACTGCTGCTGATGCTTTGGAATTCATTATGGCCGGGGCAACAGCAATAGCGGTGGGGACAGGACAGTTTGTGAATCCCCGTTGTTGTGTAGAGGTTATTGCCGGACTGGCCGAGTATTGTCGGGCGAACGAAGTGAAAAAAATTAGTGAATTGAGAGGGGTGGCTTGGAATGGGGGAAAATAAAAAAAGACCTGAAGAAAGCCTGATTGTAGCGCTGGATTATGCCGGTTGGGCTGAGGCTAAAAAGCTAGTGGAAATGTTACCGGAAGTGCAGTATTTTAAAGTCGGACTGGAATTATATTTGGCGAGTAAGGGAGAAGCGGTAGCTGAGTTACGAAAATTAGGGAAAAAGGTCTTCCTTGACTTGAAATTTCACGACATTCCCAATACGGTGGCAAGAGCCTGCTGTCAGGCTGTGGAACAGGGTGTCACCATTTTAAATCTTCATGCCGCCGGAGGCAGGAGGATGATGGAGCAGGGCGTGCAGGCGGCTCGGGCAAAAGCACAGGAATTGGGCGTAGCTGTACCGTTGGTTATTGCGGTAACGGTCTTAACTAGCCTTGATGAACCTAGTCTTCAGGAAATAGGTTTACAAGGAATTGAAAAGTCGGTAGTTAATTTTGCTCGCTTAGCCGAAGAAACAAGGATGGATGGGGTAGTGGCTTCCCCGCATGAAATAAGCTTGATTAGAGAGAACTGTCGGCCCGGTTTTAAAATTATTTGTCCCGGTGTACGGCCGGCTTGGGCGGAAGTAAACGATCAAAAGCGGATTACCACTCCTGGAGATGCTATACGGCTGGGGGCAGATTATCTGGTAGTAGGACGTCCCATTACGACTGCCTTTGATCCACGTGAGGCGGCCTTCAGGGTGCTGCAAGAAATAAAGGAAGCATTTTAACCAAAGGACGACCTTCGGGTTTTCAAATCTTCGGGCAGAACCTTGGTTAAAACGTTGAAGTAAAATTCTTCATGAAAAAAGGAGTTTTTGTGATAAAATGAGCCAAGAAGAATTAAGTAGAGAAGAAATACTGACGCTTTTTACAAAATATCAGGCTTTAAAAGAGGGGCATTTTCTGTTGACTTCAGGACGGCATAGTAATCGTTATTTGCAATGTGCCCTTATTTTGCAATATCCTGCGGTTGCGGAAAAGTTGTGTAAGCAATTAATTAAAAAAATAGATATTCAGGGTATTGAAGTGGTTATTGGCCCGGCGATAGGGGGAATCACTTTGGCCTATGAAATGGCGCGACAATTAGGAACGATAGCTCTTTTTGCAGAGCGAGAAGACAAGGTCATGACCCTCCGGCGCGGTTTTAGCATTGAAAAAGGGGCGAAGGTTTTAGTTGTCGAAGATGTCATTACGACTGGTGGTTCGGTGAAAGAAACGATTAAAGTAGTCGAAGAACGAGGCGGGGAAGTTGTGGGGGTTGCTTCCTTGGTGGATAGAAGTGGCGGTAAAGTAGACTTGGGTTATTCTCTTTACAGTGCGTTGCAGATGGAGGTAGTGTCATATTCGGCGGAGGAATGTCCGTTGTGTAAAGAAGGGCTGCCTTTAGTTAAACCGGGGTCGCGGAAAATAAGGGGGTAGAGGCGAAGTGCGATGGAGGATTAGTGGGGATAGGTATTTAGGCATTTTGTTGGGGATGATTTTAGTGGCCGGGATGTTGGGAGGAGGGTGTGGTAAGGAATCTGTGCCTAAGGAACCGGTAAAGCAACACCTTAATTATCTGCTTCCTGCTGTACCGTCTTCTCCGGATCCGGGAAATTTACGGAATGAAGCTGATTTTCAATTAATTACGAGTCTTTTTGAGGGGCTGGTACGCTTGAACCCTGATGGAACCTTGGAAAAGGCTCTGGCTGAAGATTGGCAGATTACTGATGAGGGTAAGAAATATGTTTTTACGATTCGGGAAGCACATTGGTCGAATGGAGAGAAGGTAACTGCTTTTGATTTTGCAGCGGCACTAAAGAGAAATTTAGACCCTCAGTATAATTCTCCTTATGCGTATCTTCTTTATGACATCAAAAATGCCGAAGGTTATCATCGGTCTTTGGACAATAATTATTCCGGTAAAAAGTTTGGACAGGAAAAGGTGGGCATTAGAGCAGAGAATGAACAAACCTTAGTGATTGAGTTGCAGAAAAAGGAGCCGGCTTTTTTGCAGAAATTAGTTCATCCTGTTTTTTATCCGCTTCCTCCGCAGGCCTTTTTAGCGAGTAATAATGCGTTTTTTAGCGTATCTGGTTTAGTGGGGAACGGCCCTTTTCAGCTGGGGAGGGAAGAAGCGGGAGAACGGTATGAGCTGGTTAAAAACAAGCAGTATTGGGGTGCCGAGCAGATCAAGCTGGAGAGTATGAATTGGGTTTTGCCCGGGAAGGTTGAGGATACGTGGAAAATGTTTCAGGAAAAGAGGCTGGATTTAACTTCGGCTATTCCTTTTTCCTTTGTGAGGCAAGGTTTACAAAAGGGTCAGCTAAAAAGCAGTCCGCTGTTAGCCTGTTATTTTTATCAATTTAATGTCACTCAAAAGCCATTGCATGATCAGAGGGTACGGCAGGCCTTATCCTATAGTCTTAATCGTGAGGAATTAATTAAAAAACATCTCCAGGGCGGACAGAAGCCTGTATGGGGAATTATTCCTGAAGGAATATCGGATAGTGCACCGGGAACAGATTTCCGCCAAAAAGGTGGAAAAATAGTTTCTGACGGGGATTGCAAAAAAGCTCGGCAATTGTTAGCAGAAGCCGGCTATCCTGAGGGAGTAGATTTTCCGGAATTAGAGCTGCTGATTAGTGAGAATGAAGGACATCGGTATTTTGCGGAAAAGATTCGGGAAGAGTGGCAGAAACAATTGGGAATTACGGTGAACGTAAGCCCCTTGCCGTGGCCGGAACTGCTGAAGAGGATGAGTGAGAGAACATATGATTTAGCCTTATTAGGCTGGTCGGCAGATTATGCGGATCCCTCCGTTTATTTAAAGCCGTATATAACGGGGAGCGGGAATAATGATTCAGGGTGGGTTAATTCCGCCTATGATGAGTTTATGAAGGAAGCACTTTCACAGGAGCAGGAGGAGTTGCGTCTAAAGGCTTTTCATCAAGCCGAGGATTTATTAATGGAGGAGTTGCCAGTTTTGCCGCTTTATCAATATACGAAAGTTTATGCGGCACGAGAAGGACTAAAAGGTTTAGCGGTTTCTCCCTTGGGAACAGGGTTTGATTTCAAAGGTACTTATGTTGAGTAAACGAGATGATTTTCATTGCTAAACCGCTATACTAATTGTAGAATATGATTATTACTTGGTTTACATTACATTTTGTTTGGTATTAGGGGGAGGATAACAATGAATAACTTTACTCCAAGGAATTTTATTCAAAATATTATTGATGAGGATTTACGGCAAAACAAGGAAGTTAAACGGATTCATACCCGCTTTCCACCGGAGCCAAACGGTTATTTGCATATAGGACATGCCAAATCGATTTGTCTTAATTTTGGGCTCGCGGCGGAATATGGGGGGCTTTGCAATCTGCGGTATGATGATACAAATCCCAGTAAAGAGGATCTGGAATATGTAGATTCTATTGAGACGGATGTAAAGTGGCTGGGTTTTGATTGGGAAGATCGTAAGTATTATGCCTCGAATTATTTTGAAAAAATGTATGAGAGTGCGGAAGAATTAATTCGGGCAGGAAAAGCTTATGTCTGTGATTTAAATGCGGAGGAAATAAGAGAATATCGCGGAACTTTAAAAGAGCCGGGCAAGGAAAGCCCTTATCGTAATCGTACTATTGAAGAAAACTTGGCTTTATTTAGGAGCATGCGGGTCGGTGAATTTGCCGATGGTTCCAGAACACTACGCGCAAAGATTGAGATGGCCTCCCCTAATTTAAATATGCGTGATCCGGTTTTGTACAGGATTTTACGGGCGACTCATCATCGTACCGGGGACAAGTGGTGTATTTATCCCATGTACGATTATGCTCATCCTATCTCTGATGCCTTAGAGGGCATTACCCATTCGATCTGTACTTTGGAATTTGAAGACCATCGTCCGTTATATGATTGGGTGGTGGATAATCTGGATTTGGGCTGTAAACCGCAGCAAATTGAATTTGCCCGGCTCAACCTTACTAATACGGTAATGAGTAAGCGAAAATTACGGGAATTGGTAGAACAGGGTTATGTTGAGGGCTGGGATGATCCCCGAATGCCCACCATTTCGGGAATTAGAAGGCGGGGCTATACGCCGGAGTCCATTAGAGATTTTTGTGAACGGATCGGAGTAGCTAAGGCGAATAGTGAAGTAGATATTTCTCTGCTGGAACATTGTATTCGGGAAGATTTGAATACTAAGGCACCTCGGGTAATGGCTGTTTTACGCCCACTTAAAGTGATCATTGATAATTATCCTGAGGGCCAAGTTGAAGAATTATCGGCTGAAAATAATCCGGAAAATTTGGAGATGGGTAGTCGCAAGTTGCCTTTTACCCGAGAAATATATATTGAGCAGGAAGATTTTATGGAAAATCCGCCGAAAAAGTTTTTCCGGTTAACTCCCGGCAAAGAAGTACGTCTTAAACATGCTTATATTATTAAGTGTGAAAGGGTAGTTAAGGATGAAAAAACAGGGGAGATCCTGGAGCTTCACTGTACATATGATCCGCAGACGCGCAGCGGTTCCGAGCAAAGCGGGCGTAAAGTAAAAGGGACTTTGCATTGGGTCTCTGCTCAACATGCTCTTCAAGCGGAAGTACGTCTTTATGATTATTTGTATACGAAGGCGGAAGAAGGGCAGGATGATAATGATAGTAATGAGGCCGAGATGGTTTTAAATCCGCATTCTTTGGCACGTTTGACTACTTGTTTGGTGGAACCGGGCTTGAAGGAGGCCAAACAGGGAGATAGATTTCAATTCATGAGACAGGGTTATTTTTGTGCTGATTTGGATTCAACAGAGGATAAATTGGTCTTTAATAGGATTGTCTCTTTACGTGACAGTTGGGCTAAGCAGGGCAAAAAATAAAGTGAAATAAAAAAGAAAAACAGAAGAAAAAAGAAGGATAGGGGTATATAAAAAGTAACTTCGGGTAGAACTAATTTTCATAATGTAATATATTGACACCCCCCCCAACTTATGGTACCATCAGTCTATAAAAAATTAAAGGGGGAATGTCTAATATGAAAAAGCACATACATGGTTTAAAATTAATGGTCTTAATAACACTATTCTTAAGTATTTTTTCTTTTTCGGCACTGGCTCAAGAGGCAAAGAGTTGCAAGTCAATGAAAATTTTTAATCAAGGGAAAAGTATTCTTAAACAAGCTGGTTTGCAGGATCTATCTTTTTGTTCTATGGAAAGGAAGCATCTTTTTGATGATGTCTTTGAGTATTCGCTAGTTTTTAAGGTTGGCAAAGGGAGCTACGATAAAATTGGCATCCATCGGGTAGTAAAAGAGAAAAAACCTTATATGCCCATTAAAACAAAAATATGATTCCGGTATCTATTGTGATAACGAGGGAGCCTCTTTGAAATATGTAGCTTCAATGGCTAAATCAGCACCCAATAAGATGTCCTCAATTATTCCTAATCTTACAAATAAACAGACGGCGATCTTTTTACTATCGTCAACATATGCTACTTTTCAGCCTCCGGAAGAACCCTTTACCCCTTATTATCACTTAAATGCCGGAACTTTTGACAAGAATGGGCTGCCTACAGGATTTCAATATGCTAAGCTGGAGTATTTAATTGATATTGCTTTAAAAACCCCTTCTTTCCAAAGTATCGGCGAAATCATGGAATGTACGGCGATCATTGGTGAGGCAGTTAATTTGCCTTATGATGATCACTTTAGCAAAATAGAAATTCCCGTTTTTTATGTTGGGGCAGCCGGGGGAGAAGGTCAATACGGGCAGTATGTTTTATCACTTCTCGGCAGTAAGGATAAAAAAGCATTAATTGTGCGGCTTCACCCTGCCAAAAATGCTCAGTTAGATTATGGACATACCGATTTAATTTGGGCAGATAATGCTCAATCATTAGTGTGGGAGCCGATCTGTAAATGGATAACTAAGCATTAGAGCGCTTTACCGATAAACAGGATATGAACCCAGTATTTTGTAATATTTCGTTTTTGTTCTTAGCTCATTTAAAATTACTTGCAGTTTGGGATGATTAAGACTAAGCTCACAGTCAACCCAAAAAAGGTAAATGCCGAGCTCCCTTTTTTGGGGACGGGATTCAATTTTAGAAAGGTTTATTTGATATTTAGCAAACACACTCAAAATTTCATATAATTGCCCCGGGCGATTATCATGAGGAAACATGACGAAAGAAGTTTTTTGGGTGTTCGTAGAGAGGGAAACCGGATTTTTCCCGACAAGGAGAAACCGGGTTTGGTTATGCGGGAAGTCATTAATATTCGCATATCTTATGGGAACTCGATAGTGTTGATGGGAAGCAAAGGAACCAATGGCCGCGGCATTTTTATGCTTTTGTTTTGTAAGTAAGCGGACAGCTTCGGCGGTACTTTCCTTTTGGAGGATGGTGACTTGGGGTAAATATCTTTTTAAAAAATGGCGGCATTGGGCAAGAGCTTGGGGATGGGACATTACTGTTTGAATTGCGGCGATGTCTGTCAAAAAGGTAAGAAGATGGTGTGTAATATCTAGGACAATCTCACCTTGGATATACAGGTCCAATTCTTGGGCTAGAATATCCAGGGTGAGATTTACTGTTCCTTCAATGGAATTTTCCGCCGGAACGATTCCCTGCTCCACAGAACCATTAGCTACAGCTTCCATGATTGTAGGTATATCCGGGAAGGGAACTAGTTTATAGGCATCTTTTGTCGCGCTTTTGGCGGCATAATGGGTGATAAACATTTGAGCTGCTTCGTGTGTGTGTGTTCCTTCAGGCCCTAAGTAAGCGAGAGCCGATTTTTTCATAACTCGTTATCACACCTTTGCGTTCTCATTATAGTAATGATCTGCCGGGAGGTTGCTGTTGCCAGTGCTAAGTTTTTGCAAAGGGGCAGCAAGTCTTTTCCCGGTGAATTGCGTAATATTGCTTAGGTTGGTCATGAGCTGGCGAAAATTAGCGGGATTAAGTGATTGGGCACCATCGGAAAAGGCTTCCTCCGGAGAAGGATGCACCTCAATCATGAGTCCATCCGCACCGGCAGCAACAGCCGCTTGTGCCATGGAGGAGACGCAGCGCCATTTTCCTGTGCCGTGGCTGGGATCTACCACGATGGGCAGATGGGTAAGGTGTTTGATAATCGGGACAGCAGATAAGTCTAAGGTGTTTCTGGTAGCTGTTTCAAAAGTGCGGATTCCTCTTTCGCAGAAGATAACCTGGGGGTTACCGGTTGTTATGATATATTCGGCAGCGAGAATCCATTCTTCGATTGTGGCGGAAAGCCCGCGTTTTAATAAGATTGGTTTGCCTGTTTTAGCTGCTTTTTTGAGCAGGGCGTAATTCTGCATATTGCGAGCGCCGATTTGAATAAGATCGGCATAATAAGCTACTAGGTCAATACTGGCCGTATCAATTGCCTCTGTAACTATCGGTAAGCCTGTTTTTTCCCGGGCCAAAGCTAGGTATTGCAGCCCTGCTTCGCCAAGTCCCTGAAAGGAGTAAGGGGAGGTACGCGGTTTAAAGGCGCCGCCTCTGAGGATAGTTGCTCCTGCTTCTTTGACAATTTGGGCAGTTAAGAGTACTTGTTCTTTACTTTCCACAGCACAGGGGCCAGCCATGACGTGTAAGGCAGATCCTCCGATGGTAACATTACCTACGCGAATTAGAGTGTCCTCCGCTTTAAATTCTCGGCTAGCCAGTTTGTATGGGGCTAGGATAGGAATAACCTTTTCCACACAGGGAAGAGCCTCCAAGGGGATGTTGAGCAGTCTGGATTTATCTCCTACTGCTCCAATAATGGTTTTTTCTGTCCCCTCGACAAGGTGACAGTGGAAACCAGCCTCTTGCAATTGGGCTGAAACCTTGAGAATTTCTTCTTTGGGCGAATTTCTTTTCATCACAACAATCATACTAAAATCCTCCTTTAATTTAATTAAAAAAGCCACAGATTTGTTCCCTTTTAGGGACGAATCTGTGGCTTTCCGCGTTACCACCCTAGTTGAATAAAAATAAGCTTTTTGTCTTATTTTCATTCCTCTCAAATTAGGTACAAAAGATTTATCCTGTTTTGCTTCCTTCGCGTTACCATCCTAGTTGGTAAACAAAGGTACAGAAAAATCCGATACCCCTTCTTTTTAACGGTAGAAGTTTCCGGTTTGGACTACGAGCTTTAGCAGCTTACTCACCCGAACAGTTTGGAAGGGAACTTCGCTTGATTTAAGCCTAAGAATGCTTCCAGTCGATGACATTCTCTCCCTGCAGGTTTTCCTCAAGTTACTTTTCTTCCGCATTACTTTTTTCTTAATAAAATTAAAATCATTATATGCAGGTAAAGGAGAAAATGTCAAGAAAATTTTTTTTGTCAAGGGCGAATTTTCATGATTTTAATTACGATAATCAGCAGTGAATGGGGGAAATATTTATTTTGGTGATATAGTATTAATAGCGAATTAATGGTAGGAGGGTATTATTTAAATGATTAATCAGGAGCGTTTAGTCAAAGAATTTGTTGAAATGGTGAAAATTGATAGTCTAAGTAACAAAGAAGGAAAATTCGCGGCTTATTTAAAGGGCTTATTAGAAGAGCTAGGATTGGAAGTGGTAATTGATGAACAGGCCGGGGAAGCTGCCGGTTCTGATACAGGAAATTTATTAGGAAGGCTCAAAGGTAGCAGGACAGAAGCACCCAAGATCTTTTTTTCGGCACATATGGATACGGTTGTTCCGGGTGAAGGCATTCAGCCTCAAGTAAGAGATGCAGTGATTTATAGTAATGGTTCTACTATTTTGGGAGGAGATGATAAAGCCGGTATTGCGGCGATTATTGAAGCTTTACGGCATATCAAAGAAGAAAAGATAGAACATGGTGATATTGAGGTTCTTTTTACCATTGGAGAAGAGACCGGGCTGTGGGGTGCTCGCAATTTGGATTATAGTCTTTTACAGGCGAAAATGGGTTTTGTCCTCGATAATGGAGGAGAACCGGGAACAATTGTTTATCGCGCTCCTGCTCATGATAAAATTCATGCCATTATTTACGGAAAAGCGGCGCATGCGGGGATGAGTCCGGAGAAAGGGGTTAGTGCTATTCAGGTTGCGGCCCAAGCTATTAGCAGGATGAATTTGCTGCGGATAGATGAAGAGACAACGGCGAATATTGGGGCAATCAAGGGAGGAAATGCTACAAATATTGTTTGTGACAAAATAGAGCTTGAAGGAGAGGCGCGTAGCCTAGATGAAGAAAAATTGCAGCAACAATTGCAACAGATGCTTAATTGCTTGCAGGTTGCTTGTAGGGAAATGGGGGCGCGGCTGGAATCGAAGATTGTGCGGGAATATCCTGCTTTTACTATTAAGGAAGACGAAGCGGTTGTGCGGGTGGCTAAAGAGGCAGCCGACGCTCTGAGGTTCCCGGTAAGGATTATTTCTTCCGGTGGAGGCAGTGATGCTAATTATTTTAATCATCGTGGGATTAAAGCGATAAATTTAGGGATAGGAATGAGTAAGGTTCACACGAAAGAGGAATATATTAAGATTAAGGATTTGGTAAGGTCGGCGCATTATGTGGCGGCTATCGTAGAAAAAGCCAAGGAGTTGCCTTCAGACTCCTGACGCCGGCAGCGGAAACGAGCTTGCTCATCCTCGGGTTCGGGCGATGCAAGGTATACGTGAGGGCCCCCTCCCCACCTGGGGAAGAGCCCTCACAGCATTGTCTTCGCGCGCTCTGATGAATTAGGAATTTTGTTGACACTGCCTTTTTTGTGTGATAAGCTATGTTTAAATTGAATATAGATAGAAACAGGGGAGCTAGTTTTACTAGCTGAGAGGGCATTATTGATGCCGACCCTTAACCTGATCTGGATAATACCAGCGGAGGGAGGTAGAGTATGAAAAAGAAGTAAAACCGCTTGTCTCATCCGAGAAAGCGGTTTTTTGTTTCTTTTGCTGTCTCAGATTAAGCAAGGTTAAAAAATTCAGCGTAAGAGTAACAGAAGTAACAGAATTTCTAAGGGAAAGGAAGAAGCAGAGATGGCTACAGTTAATTTAAGCTTGCAGGTTTTACCTAAGGTGAAAGGTGAAAATGTTTATGAGGTTGTCGATCAAGCAATTGAAGTAATTCAGCAGTCCGGGGTTAAACATATCGTAGGACCGATGGAAACTACCATGGAAGGTGAATTGGATACTCTTTGGGAAGTGGTGAAAAAGGCGCAGGAGGCTTGTATTAAGGCTGGTGCTGCCGGGGTGATGTCGGTGATTAAAATTGATTATAGACCGGAAGGGGTTACCATGGAGGAGAAAATTAGTAAATACAGGTAAGACAAAAGTGATGCTAACAGTAATTGAATTAACAAAAAGAAAAATGTTTAAGAGAAATGGTAAGATGTGCTGAAGATCGGGAATAGAGGGATAAGCGTAATGAAAAGGTATGGGGCATCTGTGGGGTTTTTCATCTTTATGCTGGTTATATGGGAGGCAGTTGTGCGGTTCTTCGGGATTGCCGAATTCATTCTCCCTTCTCCAGTAAGAATTGGCGAAGCCCTTAGTGAGACATCTGCTTTACTTTGGGAGCATAGTCTCCAAACGATAATTGAGGTTCTTTGGGGCTTTACTTTGGCGATACTGGCCGGAATTATTTTGGCGATGTTGATGGGTTTGTTCCCAGTAGTTAAAAAGGTACTTTATCCTTTGATTATCCTTTCCCAGACGATTCCGATTATGGCTGTAGCACCTTTGTTGATTATTTGGTTTGGCTATAATCTGCTTCCTAAGGTAATAGTGGTGGCTTTAGTCTGCTTTTTCCCGATTACAGTTAGCTTGGTGGAAGGGTTGGAAGCGGTGGATAAAGATATTGAGAAGCTGCTTTTAGCGATGGGAGCATCACCCTGGCAGATCTTTAAAACGGTACAGCTGCCGGGAGCCTTACCTTCTTTTTTTGCCGGTCTAAAAATTTCCGCCACGTATAGTGTGATGGGGGCAGTTATTGGAGAGTGGTTAGGGGCTTCTAAAGGATTAGGGGTCTTTATGACTAGAACTATGAATTCCTTTTTGACGGCACAGGTCTTTGCCTCTATTGTAGTGATTTCCTTGTTAAGTTTGATTTTCTTTGGTTTAATTAGCGTTTTAGCTAAGTTTGTAATGCCCTGGTATGAACAAAAGTAAGGGAAAAAAGTTAAAAAAAAAAGTTAAAAAGATGGTCGTGTAGTTTTAATTAAATAGGATCATAGGAGGATGCGATAATGCTGAAAAAGAAAACAATTAGTGTAATTTTACTTCTTTCTTTGTGCTTGCTGATCTTTTCTGCTTGTGGTCAAAAGCCTGTGGAGAAAAATAATGAACAGAAAGAACTTACTAAGGTTACTGTGATGTTGGACTGGACTCCTAACACTAATCATACCGGTTTATATGTTGCCTTGGAAAAAGGGTATTATCGGGAACAGGGACTGGATGTGGAAATATTTCAGGCAGGCGAACCGGGGCCAGATCAATTGGTTGCTGCCGGGAGAGTGGATTTCGGGGTAAGTTATCAGGAAAGTGTCACTAATGCTAGGGTTGCGGAGATTCCCTTAGTGTCTTTGGCTGCAGTTATTCAGCATAACACTTCAGGTTTTGCTTCTTTGCAAAAAGATAATTTGACCAGACCTCGTGATTTAGCAGGAAAAAAATATGGGGGCTGGGGTTCTCCGGCTGAACATGCGGTAATTGATGCCATTGTAACCAAAGACGGAGGCGATCCAGCAAAAATTGAGTTTATTGATGTTGGTGCAGTCGATTTTCTTTCGG
This sequence comes from Peptococcaceae bacterium UBA5356, assembly GCA_002407935.1. GTDB lineage: Bacteria > Bacillota > Peptococcia > DRI-13 > DTU073 > UBA5356. The sequence goes on along the minus strand of DHPU01000003.1, from coordinate 15,999 downwards.
TAATTGGTAAACAGGTGGATTTTTATTGGATCTTTCAAGCGTGGGACGGGATTCGTGCTGAACAGCAGAAGGTTCCTCTTAATGTGATTATGCTGAAGGACTTTGAGCCCGTCTTAGATTATTACACGCCCGTGTTGATTACTAGCGAAAAGATGATTGCTGAAAAGCCTGACCTTGTGAAAAAATTTATGACAGCAACGAGTAAGGGTTATCAGGATTGTATTAATCAGCCGGAAGAGGCTGCGGAGATTCTTTTACGGGCGGCTCCTGAGCTTGATGTTGAATTGGTGAAAGCAAGCCAAAAATGGTTAAGCAAGCAATATCAAGCGGAAGCACCTTATTGGGGCTGGCAGGATGAAAAAGTGTGGGAACGTTATGCAAATTGGATGTATGAAAAGAAGTTGCTGGATCAAAAAATAGAGGTGGAGAAGGCTTTTACCAATGAATTCTTGACCCCCAAAAACTAAGTATTTCTCTATTGCAAAACTTAAATATCATTATCGTTTCTTAAAAAGATAGTTTTCATCCATATTTTAATAAAGACAGACAAGAGAACCGTCCCTGTGTCTGTGAGCGGAGGATTTCTTAATGCTGGATATTATCAACTTAGCGAAAACTTATGAAGCAGCTCCCGGGAAAAAAAGGCAGACGGTTCGTGTGCCTACGTTGGACAATATTTCGCTGCAGGTGAAGAAGGGCGAGTTTGTCAGTATTGTGGGACCCAGCGGTTGTGGAAAGAGCACTTTATTTAATTTGATTAGTGGGCTGGAAAGACCTGATGAGGGACAAATTCTGTTGGAAGGAAGGGAGATTACAGGGGAAAAAGGCCATGTTTCTTATATGCTGCAGAAAGATTTATTGCTTCCTTGGCGTACGATTCTTGACAACTGTCTTTTAGGGATGGAGATACAGGGAAATTCACGTGGGCAGGCTCGCAAAAAGGCACATGCTCTTTTGGAGGAGTTTAACCTTTCCATTTATGAAAAAAGTTATCCTCATGTTTTATCAGGAGGAATGCGGCAGCGAATTGCTTTTTTGCGTACGATGTTGGCAAATAAAGAAATATTGCTGTTGGATGAGCCTTTTGGAGCTTTGGACGCCTATACGAAAAGTGAAATGCACGATTGGCTGATGTCTGTTTGGCATAAATATAGTTCGACAATTCTTTTTATTACGCATGATGTAGAAGAAGCTCTTTTCTTATCGGATCGAATTTATGTCTTGAGTGCCAGACCCGCCACGGTAAAGTTAACCCTTGCGGTAAATCTTCCTCGCCCTCGTTCCCGAAAGATGTTGGTGAGTGAAGAGTTTATTGAACTTAAGGGGCAATTGCTACAGGCTCTTTTTGAAGAAAGGTAAAGTAAAAAATTATGACTATCGTCAACTGTATCAACATATAGTTAATAATGTCGGAGAAGACTTAAGTTAACCAAAGAAGGAGGGATAATATTGTTTACGAAGCATTGGATGTTAAGGGAAACAGCCCATTGCAAGGAAGGCTGCCGAATTTAGTCCCGGGTATGACAAAAAACTGCCTGAAAGAAGAGGAAGAGTTGCGGGAAGAGAAAACGACAGGCGAACAGTAAAATGTTCTCTTGTCGCTTTTTTAATCAATGTGGTTTAATCAATGTGGCAAGTTTCTATAGTTATTGAGGCAGTTATCAAGGCAGAATGAAGGAAAAATGTAATAAGTTTAGCTTGTTTGGGTCAACCTAAAACGAGGTGATCTTGATGAGAAAGAAGATAGTAGTAATCTCCTTAACTTTGTTGCTAGGCATTATGGCTTTTTGGGCGTATTATAGCAATTATGAATTAAGGCTAGTGCCGAACAAGCCGCATTTACGGCCTGGGGAAAACACACCGGCACCTAAGGAGCTTAAGAAAGAGTTTGAGTTGTCGGGAGGCTCGGAAAGGGATAACAGAGGTTTTCCGCAAAGAAAAATAGAAGATCTTGTTTCAAAATTTCCCGATCTTTTTTATCGACAGGGAGCAAATGATGTGAAAAAGGTTGCGCTAACTTTTGATGATGGACCTGATTCTGTTTATACTCCGCAAATCTTAGATATTCTTCGTGATAATAATGTTAAAGGCACCTTTTTTTTAATAGGCAACAGAGCGAAGTTGTTCCCGGAGGTTGTCCAAAGGATGGTTAAGGAAGGGCATATTGTCGGTAATCATTCGATGACTCATCCGAATATTATTAAATTAAATAAAACGCAGACAGCCAAAGAAATAAAGGAATGTGAGGATGTTTTGCGGTCTTTAACCGGCTACCGGACGGCTCTTTTTCGTTCTCCTTATGGTTCCCTTAATTCTGAGAAGGTTCAGGAAATAGCTCAACTGAAGGTGAAAATAATTGCTTGGAACGTTGATTCCTTAGACTGGAAAAGTCTTACGGCTGAGCAGGTAAAGGATAATATCCTGGAGAATGTCAGAGAGGGTAGTGTTATTTTACAGCACGCATCCGGCAGTAAAGAAGAGAATTTAACAGGCAGCGTGGCCGCTTTGAAAGATATCATCAAAGTATTAAAAAAAGAGGGGTATCAATTTGTTACTGTCTCTGAACTATTAAAAATTCCACATAAAAAGTGAAAACATAATCTTACTTATAATGTTTTTGAGCTATAAATTATACAAGGAAGGATAGCGGGAGATGCCCTGATATGGTACAATAGCGTATATTGAGGTGATGGCGATGTATATTAGTACGAGGGATAATTTCCCTTCTGTCTCAGCCGCTGAGGCGATTAAGTGGGGGATGGTTCCCACAGGAGGGCTTTTTGTTCCGCAAAATATCCCGTTTTTTTCTGAGCAGGAGCTTATTGCGCTGAGTCAAGGAACTTATCAGGAGACGGCGGAAAAGGTATTGAGCCTTTTTTTGGAGGATTTTTCCGCGGCGGAAATTGCCGCTTGTGTGCAAAAGGCGTATGGTGATAAATTTAATCATCCGCAAATTACACCGTTGCATAGGCTAGGGAATAATCTCTATGTCCTGGAGCTTTGGCATGGTCCTACGGCTGCTTTCAAGGATATGGCCTTGCAGTTGATGCCGCTTTTATTGGCACAAGCTTTAAAAATATTGCAGGTTGAGCAAGAGATTGTCATTTTAGTAGCAACCTCCGGTGATACCGGAAAAGCCGCCTTAGAAGGTTTTAAGGATATTCCCGGGATGAAAATCTTTTGTTTTTATCCGTCCGGTGGGGTAAGTAAAATACAGGAGCGACAGATGACCACTACGGAAGGGAAAAACACTTATGTAGTTGGGGTACGGGGGAATTTTGATGATTGTCAGAATGCTGTTAAGTCCATTTTCGGTGATGAAGTCTTTCGCTCTTTTTTAGCGGAACGTGGTTTGGCGTTGTCTTCGGCTAATTCGATTAACTGGGGCAGGCTTTTGCCGCAAATTGTCTATTATGTTGATACTTATGCCAACCTTCTGGCTAACGAAAGAATTCAGCTGGGAGAGAAGGTTAATTTTGTGGTGCCGACAGGTAATTTTGGCAATATCCTGGCCGGGTGGTATGCGAGTCAGATGGGGGTACCTATTCATAAGCTTATTTGTGCCTCTAATGAAAACAATGTTTTGACGGATTTCTTCCATTCCGGCAAATATGAAAAGAACAGACCATTTAAACAGACCAACAGTCCTTCGATGGATATCCTTATTTCCAGTAATTTAGAAAGGTTTCTTTTTGAAATGACGGATCGTAATGGGGCGTTGATTACCGCTTGGATGAAAGAACTGCAGGAAAAAGGTCGTTTCGCAGTGGATAAGACGGTTCAAGAGAAGATGGAGAAAATCTTATGGGCAGGCTTTGCTACGGAAAAGGAGACCTTAGCTACCATTAAAGGAATCTTTACCGAAACAGGTTATACACTGGATACGCATACAGCAGTAGGCATGAAAGTATATCAACAATATTGTGCGGCAAGCGGAGACCGGACGGTAACCATTCTTGATGCTACTGCCAGCCCTTTTAAATTTACGGCGAGTGTTTTGGAAGCTTTGCAAGGGTCGCGGCCGAGCGGGGAGAAGGATGAATTTGCGTTACTGCGGGAATTAAGCAAGACGATTGGGATGCCTGTGCATTTTGCTTTACAGGAACTGGAGAAAAAACCGGTTTTACAGCAGCGCGTTTGTGAAACAACCGAGATAAAAAAAATATTAGGGGATATTTTAGGATTTTAGACATGAAAAAATTGGGGGGAACTTTTTTTCGTTATGGGCGTCTATCCTTTAGAAGGAGGTGTATTTTTTGTCGGCGTTGATTGAAATAAAAGGTTTAACGAAAAAATATCGGTTGGGACAGGAAATAATTATAGCTCTTGACAATGTGGACTTAACCATTGAAGAGGGCGAATTTTTGTGTATTTTGGGAACATCCGGTTCTGGTAAGTCTACTTTATTACATATTATGGCCGGGTTGGAACGAGCTACGAAAGGGGAGGTTTTGCTCAGAGGCGTTTCCTTAACGAAGATGAAAGAAAAAAAGATGGCCGGTTTTCGCCGTAAATATTTGGGCTTTATCTTTCAATCATATAATCTTATTCCTTCCATGACAGCACTGGAAAATGTGGCCTTACCGTTAGTTTTTGACGGGGTGAATAAAAAGGCTAGATTTAAGCGGTCTTGCGAGATCCTTGTACAGCTCGGTTTACAACATCGGTTAAAGAATAAACCGACTGAAATGAGTGGGGGACAACAGCAGAGGGTGAGTATTGCCAGAGCCTTGGTTAATAATCCGAAAATTGTTTTTGCCGATGAACCTACCGGAAATCTGGATAGTAAAACAACCGAGGAGATCATGAAGCTTTTGAAAGAAAAAGTCAACAAGACAGGGGTTACTTTAATTATGGTTACCCATGACCTAGAGCTTGCTAATTACGGAGATAGAGTAATCAGCATGCGTGATGGTAAGATTACGAAAATTGTTAATAATAAAGAGGGGTGTAGAGATGAAAAGAAAGCTGAATAAAGGATGGACGCTCGGCTTAATACTAGTTTTTCTTTTGGTAAGTGGATTTTGGCAAGTTAATTTTTTGCAGGCCGCGGTCATTGATTCGGATAACTTTCAGCCGATTATTGTTCTGGAAAAAGTTAATATGGAGCAGGCCGTGGCCGGGGGCGAATTTACGCTTGCTTTAGCGGTGAGGAATATTAGTAATAATCCGGGTTTTAACTTAAAATTAGATTTTGAGGTAAAAGGAAATGAACAAAAAGAAGGGTTATTCCCTTTTGTTTTGAAAACCGGTCAGAATATGACCGTTGATAAGCTGGAAGGCAATCAAAACAGGACAGTTATGGTGACTTTCAGCGTTGATCCGGGTGCTCAGAATAAGGATTATGAATTAGTGGTAAATTTGACTGGACAAGATGCAACTTTTAAAAACACGGTAAGAGCATCAACCAGTTTTACTGTTCCGGTAACTTATGATTTAACTAAGCCCGTGCTTCTGGTAAAGGCTGTTTCTCTTAATCCGGCTAATCCTGATGCGGCAGAGGGTTTTGCAGCTAACTTTCACGTGGCTAATTTAAGTAAAACCACAGAAGCCCGTAATGTCATCTTTACTCTGGATGGAGCCGATAATTTTGATGTTGAGGATGTTTCTAACAGGAAAAACATTACTCGCATCGGGAAGGGTGAAGAAAAAGTAATTACCTATAAGTTAAGAGCGAAGGATACAAAAGCGAATAATGCGGTAAAATTAAAAATAACGTTTGATTACCAGGGAGATAAGTCGGAAACCTTTGAAGAATCCCTCAATCTGCCTTTACCTAAGGATGAGGGAGGAATAGGGGCTACACCTTGGGTTATTGTTAATAAATATACTCTGTCTGCCGAAAAAGTCTTGGCCGGAAATACGGTTACGTTACGGTTATATATTGAAAATACCAATCAACGAGCTGTAAAAAATGTGAAGATTTCCTTAGGGGTAATTAAGATCGAAGATTCATCCAGCAGTGGAGCAACGACGACGGGGGGTACGGTCTTTTCTCCCGTGAATAGCAGTAATAGTTTTTATGTGGATTATATTCCGGGAAAAACGGTGATTCAAAAGGAAATTGATCTTTACGTTGATCCGAATGCGTCCGCCAAAACTTATATTGTGCCGGTAGATATAAAATATGAGGATCGGCAGGGAAAGACCTTAAGCTGTGAGGAACAGATGAATATTCCTGTTACGCAGGAATGCAAACTGCAAATCCTCTCGACTCAAGTGCCTCCTCAAGGTTTTATCGGACAGCCCATCCCTGTTTCTGCGGAATTTGTTAATGTGGGGAAAGTAGTTTTGGGGAATTTTATGGTAGCCATGGAGGGGGATTTTGAGAAAGAAAATAATACATATTATGTAGGCAATTTGGATATTGGGGCCAGTGATTTTTACCAAGGAACAATTATTCCTCAAACGGAAGGAAAATTAGAAGGCAATCTTGTTTTCAACTATATTGATAATAATAATAAGGATGTGCGTGTGGAAAAACCTTTTACCTTGGAGGTTCAGGCACAACCGGCCTTGCCGGAAGGAATGGAAGGACAAATGGGGCCGGATGGACCCGGAAAACCGGGGATGCCCATCAATGGGAAACCCGGGGCAAGTGGCGGTTTTTTGAATACTATCAAAGCTAAAGGGTTAACCATCTTCCTTGTGCTCGTAATTTTAACGGAAGGAATTTGTATTATCCGCATGAAAAGAAGAAAAGCGAGTGAGGAATTCTTTAATGAATAAACTGGACTTATTAAAATTAGCTCGTCAAAATTTGTGGCGGAGGAAACTGCGAACGATACTTACTGTGCTGGGGGTCTTAATCGGGACTACCTCTATTGTGGTGATGCTTTCTTTGGGAATAGGCTTAAGAGAGAGTCAGCGGAAGAGTATGGAAAGCTGGGGCAGTCTTACCATGATTAGGGTGCAACAGGGGATGGCTTTTGATAATGAGGGAAATCCCCTTGGGGAAGCGAAACGTCTCAATGATGAAGCTGTTGCTGAAATAAAGGCGATCGAAGGCGTAATTGCCGTGTCTCCTGCTTATGATGTAGGGGGGGAAGCACGGTTAGGTCGCAAAAGGGGCGGACTGCAACTAATTGGGATTGATCCGGAGGTTATGGATCAATTGGAATTTAAGGCGGAACAGGGACGTTTACTGAAAAAGGGCGATCGAAATGTCATAGTAGTAGGCAGTCAGGTTATTTATCAATTTCATGATGAAAGTGAAAGGCGGAAGATGGAAAGAGGAATGATGATGTACGAAGATCCTCGTTCCAGACAACAAAAAGATCCGGCAGAGATGCTGGATCAGCGGTTATCGATGATTATGCAAAATGGTCCCGAAAAGAAGAAGAACTATAATTTTATGGTTGTGGGGATATTGGAAGGGGAGCGGAACGAACATTCTTATCAAGCATATGCACCGATTGACGATATTAAAAAGATGCGTGATTTTACGAGGGGAGGCTCGACTCAAAGAGGTATTGGCGGGTCCGGGCGAGAAGCTGTCTTGTTAGCACGGAGCGGGAAAACAGTAGCGGCTAAAAAAGGCTCCTCTTCTCGTGATACTGCTAATGATTATAGTTTTATTTTAGTACGTACGGGGAAAGTGGAACAAACTCGTGAGGTTTCAAAGACGATTAAAGACAAAGGTTATAATTGTTGGTCCATGGCTGATAGCTTAGAAGGAATTGAAAAAACTTCACGCACGGTTCAGGCTGTTTTGGGTGGAATAGGGGCAATTACCTTGCTGGTGGCGGCATTGGGGATCACCAATACGATGATTATGTCTATTTATGAACGAACGAAGGAAATAGGTATTATGAAAGTAATCGGTGCTACTTTTACAGACATTCATACTCTCTTTTTGGCAGAAGCAGGGATGATTGGTTTTATTGGCGGTTTATTTGGGCTCGGTCTAAGTTATGGAGTATCCAAGATTATCAATCATCTCTTCCAGAATTATTTAAATAGAGGGATGCCGGCGGAAGAAATGATGAGTATTTCCCTGATTCCTTCGTGGCTTGCCCTTTTTGCGTTGCTTTTTTCGGTAGTGATTGGGCTGGTAGCCGGACTTTACCCGGCTCACAGAGCAGTACGCCTAAGCCCGATTAGGGCAATTCGCAATGAATAATCAGCGTTTAGTTATTTTGGTATTAAGTATTGTAAAGAGACTGTTTAGGGTGATGCCTGCAAAATTACGGGATAGTATTTCATCAAGCGCCTTGATCGCTAAGTCAATAGAGGGGTAATCGATGATTAACGGTGGTTCCAGGCGAATTACATTAGGGTTGTTGAGGGTGTAGGCGGTAATAATTTGATATTTATTCATTAGTTCGGCGGCTACGAGGGAGGCAAAATATTCACCGGCTAGTTTGTTGATGGTTCCGCCGGATAGTTTATCCACCAAACCATGAGCAGGCTGTTGAAATTCGATGCCGATGAGTAACCCTCTGCCACGGATTTCTTTGATGATGTTGTGTTTATTTTTTAATTGGTGAAGTTTTTCGAGAAGGTACTGTCCCTTCTCTTGAGAGTTTAGAGGCAAGTCTTTCTTAATAATACTTTCCAGTGCGGCTAAACCGGCGGCCATGGCAAGAGAATTACCGCCAAAGGTAGAAGTATGTAGGGCATATTTATCTCTACCTTGATAAACCTTATCCCAAAGCTGAGGACGGGCGATATATGCGCCAACCGGCATGACGCCGCCGCCTAAGGATTTGGCCAAACATAACACATCCGGGACAATTTGGTCATGTTCACAAGCAAATAGCGTCCCGGTTCTGCCTAGACCGGTTTGGATTTCATCGATAATTAAGAAGGTGTCATATTGATCGCAGAGCTTTCTGACTTCAGGAAAATAACCTTCCGGCGGGAGATTAATGCCACCTTCTCCTTGAATCGGTTCAAGGATGAAGGCGGCGGGCTCATGCTTAGCCAAAGTTTGCTCGAGGGCATTTAAGTCACCGAAAGGGATCATGACACAGTCCGGCAAGAGTGGGCGGAAAGGATGCTGATATTTTTCCCGGCCTGTTACGGAAAGCGAGCCGAAACTTTTGCCATGGAAAGAGTTTTGACAGTAGAGTATTTTCTTTTTATGCGGGTGAGCGGCCCGAGCTAGTTTAAGGGCTCCTTCTACTGCTTCGGTGCCGCTGTTACAGAAAAAGGTTCTGCTCAAATCACCCGGCGTAACCTGGGCTAAATTGGCGGCTAGTGCAGCAGCCAGGGGGTTTAAAGCAGCTTGCAGCAAATTCGGACGTTCTTGTACTTTGCGGATAGCGGCAAGGATTTCCGGGGGATTGTGTCCCAAATTTAAAGCACCATATCCCCCCAAGAAATCCAGGTATTGCTTGTTTTCGGTATCCCAAAGATGGATCCCCTTAGCTTTGACAAATAGTTTGTCAAAGTTCAGCAGGCTCATTACTTCAACAAGACTGGGATTAATATAGCGCTGGTAGTTTTCCCGTAATTGTCGGCGGTTCATGTTTAAGGCATTCTCAAGGGTAAAGAGTTCATTCATACATCCTGACTCCAATCTTAAAAACCTATCCATTTATTACTATTATGACCTTATTGACCGATTCTTACCGCACTGAAAAGTATTCCTGCTATAAGCAGTAAACGAAAGGCCTGCCAATAATCAATTTTTTTTAGATTAAATACATCAGGCATCGTAATATTCCAGAGCCATTGAAATACTGCGGTAACAAGCAAAATAAGAGCAATAACCAGCATGATCATAACGGGTAAACGACTTATAACCATTACAACTCATCCTCCTTCCTTTGATTCATTTTTGTTAGCTAGTTATATTAAAGGGAAGATGGAAGTATTTTTGTTCCTAAGAGCTCCCACATATCTGTGGTAACCAGCCCGAGACGCCAAAGGGCGATTCCTTTTAATTGATAACGTTTCGCTATGCCAATCTTTTGGGTAAGGCTTTCGGTTGTTTCGCTGGGGATAGAGATGCCTAAAAGCAGTTTTTCCGGTGGAACCGTTTTCAGTGCTTCTTGGACAGCCCCTGAGACGAGGTTGATTGGTTCAGGTTTGGGACCATAATCATAAGCCATAATGATGATTTCATCACAATTGTTGCTTAGGCTTTGGTAATCATAGCCTAGATAGGCGCTATTCGGCGCATGAAGCGTTAAGGTCAGGGTGACCCTTTTTTCTTGTAGTTTTTGGTAGAGGAGGCTGACGAAACGTGAAAAATTCTGGCGGGTGTTGTTCAGGGTTTCGCCTTGTTCTTGCCAGCCTAAGCCTTCTAAATCTAAATTTACGCCCTGATATAATGTTGCTTCTTCGCTAATTTGGTTAATAGCGGTAGCAGTTGCCGCAGGATCAGAGATAAGTTTATGGAGACTGCCACCTTTATCGGTCATATGTACGACCATTTCGGTCTGTACGTGGTATTGCCTGGTCGTTTCCAAGACTATTTCCCATCCGCCGGGTCTTTGCCAGCCGGTATTACTTCTGGTTAGCAAATTGCCGTTTTCCGCTAGGGAGTACCAGCCTAAGGCCACTTTTTTTACCAATTTAGTATTACCTTCTTCGGCCTCAGGAAAATCTTTGTTAAAAAGGTTTTTCCAGCTGCTTGTCTCACTACTGCCTAGAGCGTAGAAGCCGGTAACCAGCATTTTACCAGGTGGGGATGATATTTTAATTATTCGCTCGTTTCCTAACCATTCTACCTGATAGCCCAGCGTTTCACTGAAGAACCGTAAAGGGATAAGGGTTCTTCCATTACAAATTTCCGGCGGTACATCCAGCTTAAGGGCTTGTCCGTTCAGAAAAGCCGTATGATTGCCAATCTGCAGGAGAAGGTTGGTTGTGGCAGTTTTTCCTTGAACAGTTTGCGTAGCATTATCCCAAGAAACATCAATGTGCAACCCTTCGGCAATAGCTCGGAAAGGGACGAGAGTTCGCCCTTCTTTAAGGAGAGGGGGGACATCAAATTTTAAGGGCAGTTCATCAATTAAGATCGGGATATTTTCGTTTACAGGTACTTCTAGGGCAAACACCGTAGTAGATAAAGAAAGAAACAACGTTGCAAGGAAAATTATGTAAATATTGAACTTTAGTTTATTTTTCATTGTAATCTCCGTTTCGGTTTTGATTATTATTTAAAAACAGATGATAAGTAAAGGGCCAAGATACATATAGGCGAAGAATAAGCGTAAGAAAGTCTTACGCTTATTCTTCCTTAGTAATTTTGGTAAGAAGCGGTTGCCCTTCCTGAGGAGTAGTGTATGAGAAGGAAACTTTATCGCCGCTATTTAAGTTGTAATCGGCAAATTTCTCTTTGATTTCCTCAGAAAGACGGAATGCTTTAGGCATTTTTTCTGTGCCTTCCTTTACTTCAATTTCGATTGAGTTGTTGTCGATTTGACCGAGAAAGGTTCCTTGTTCAGTATGCACTACAGGAGCGGCAGACTCGTCTGATGGATTTTTTTCTTTCTCATTTTTGGAGAAAGTACAGCCAACCAACAGGATGGAAATGAGGAGCAAAGCTGTTAAAGTTGTAAGAATACGTTTGGACATTTGATCACCTTCCTTATCAAAAAATATTTACTGGTACTATATTCATACTAAGACGAAATTATTTTAGAATTAGTTCCCTTCATATTTTATCATATTATCTTGTGTATTTTACTAAATTTTATTCTCTGGTAGGAAATAGCAAGTTTTTGTGGAATAAAAGTCATAAGTAATTATTTAAAAAAACGGGGAAGCCTGTGAGCAAAACGGAGGGAAAAAATGGGAGATATGCAAAAGGTTTTGATAGCGAAAAATGCTAAAGAGTTATCTTTATTGGTCAAGATGGCGAATCGTCATGGCTTAATTGCCGGAGCTACTGGGACAGGAAAGACGGTTTCTTTGCAGGTTTTGGCAGAATCTTTTAGTTCTTTGGGTGTGCCGGTATTTTTAGCGGATGTAAAGGGCGATTTAGCAGGGCTCTGTACATCAGGAGGGGCTAATCCGCATGTGGAGAAACGGCTGCGGAAACTGGAATTAGACAAAACAGGATTTACCTATAGCCAATTCCCGGTTGTTTTTTGGGATATTTTTGCTCGGCAAGGGCATCCGGTTCGTACAACAATTTCCGAAATGGGGCCATTATTATTAGCCAGACTTTTAAATTTAAATGAAACCCAAAGCGGGATTTTAAATCTCGTCTTTAAAATTGCGGATGACCTGGGTATGTTACTTCTTGACTTGAAGGATTTAAGATCAATGCTGATGTATGTGGGGGAGAACGCCAAGGAATTTACGACAAAATATGGAACTATCTCTAAACAGAGTGTGGGGATTATTCAAAGAGCACTTTTAAGTTTAGAAGAACAGGGTGGAGATAATTTTTTTGGTGAACCGGCTTTAAATATTCTCGATTTCTTGAAAACAGATGAGCGGGGATGGGGTAATATTAATATTCTAGCTGCGGATGAATTATATCAAGCGCCTACTTTATATGCTACTTTTTTACTTTGGCTTTTAGCTGAATTATTTGAAACGTTACCGGAAGTAGGTGATTTAGAGCAACCCAAATTAGTCTTTTTCTTTGATGAAGCCCATCTGCTTTTTCAGAATGCGCCTAAGGTTTTATTAGATAAAATCGAACAGGTCGTTAGGTTAATCAGATCTAAAGGCGTGGGGGTCTTTTTTATTACACAGAATCCAATTGATATACCGGAAAAAGTGTTGGGACAGTTGGGAAATAGGATTCAACATGCTTTGAGAGCTTTTACCCCTCGCGATCAAAAGGCGGTAAAAGCAGCAGCGGATACATTCCGTGCTAATCCTGATCTTAATGTGACAGAGGTAATTACCGAATTAGGAGTGGGTGAAGCCTTAATTTCTTTTTTAGATGAGGAAGGGCGTCCGGCTATCGTTGAAAGAGCGTATGTAATTCCTCCCCGTAGTCAGATTGGAGCTGTTACTTGGGAAAAGCGAAAAGCCCTGCTTGCGGAATCTCCCTTTGCTGGCCGATATGAGAAAAGGCTTGACCGAGAGTCTGCTTATGAAAAGTTAAGTGAAATGAATCTTAAAGGAGAACGGGAAAAGGATAAAGGGGGAATGATGCGGCGTTCTGATGTTGATGTTGAGACCGAGAAAAGGGCAAACGGGAGGGGAAGAGCAGGAAGAAGAACCACTGATACACCTCTTGAGAAAATGGCCAAATCGGCAATGTCTTCTATCGGTACGCAGTTAGGGCGAGCTTTAGTCCGGGGTATTTTAGGCTTATTAAAGAAATAGAACACATTAAAAAGGGAGCAGACCGGAAGTAAAAACTTCGGATCGCTCCCTTTGCTAATTTTGGTTATTAGCGAAACGGGTTTACTTGCAATCGAATCCTGCGAGAGGGGGGACGGCAAGCTGGCGGTTTTGTAGAATTTTGATGGTAAGGAAAATAACCATTTTTTCTTCAACTTTACAAAATTCCTTTTCTTCAAATGGAAGGATAATAGAACTGGGATGAGTAGGATTGAGATATTCATCGAATTCTACGATACGGCTTTGGATCAATTCACAGAAGGGAAGTTCATTAAAATATTCAGTGCTGATTTGGTTAAATTCAGTAATATCACTGGAAAGAAGCTTGGATTTTTCGGAAAATTCCGGTCCGGAAACATCCTGTGTTCTAAAATAGGTAAAGTTTTCAGAGGTACCGCTAACCGGCGGCAGCGGTTCAATGCCGTTAAAGATTACAGGAGTGGTACAGTTAAAGGGAACATCTACCGTGCAATGACGAATATCCCCACAGACGCCTGTTTTGTTAAAGCAGTTACCTCTGGTGGAATAATCAATATTTTTGCGGACAAAGCCTTTAATAAAAAGCATATTGGTATCTTGCAGAAGCAGACATTGCGTTATTTTAAGATTTTTGCCCACAGTTTTAATTTGTAGCGCTTGTTCTGGTAAAGTGATAATTGCATCGACATTTAATTGGATATTTAATTCGGCCAGCACAATAGGGATTTTAACTACGGCACCGGTAAGCAGAGCCTCAATAGGAACAGGATTGTTTACACATTCAGCTAAGTTATTAGCGGTAACATTCACACATTCCGCCGTAGCAGTTTTTGCAACGGGAGGTTGTGTTCCTTTACAAACATCGGTAACAGCTTTACTGGCATTATTTTTTAAACAACTGAAATTATAAGCCCAAGACATATAGAATTGCCTCCTTTATAGTGATTATTATTTATTGATAGTACAAGATATGCAAGTATTTAAAAAGGTGTTACAAGCTATTAAAAAATAAAATCGTAGTAGCCCAATACATTTATTCTTAGAGAATAATAGATACTAAACAAAATTACAAAATTTGAGGTTTCTCATGACTGTTAACAAAAGGCTTTTCAAATGGACTGTTCTAATCTTAACCATATTTGTAGTGCTTCTCCTGAGCTTTAATATGTATCAGGCTGGTTGGCTTTGGCCTGCTAAACGAGTTGTCAAATCACCGGAAATGGGAAATAGGATATTAATAATTGCCCCACACCCTGATGATGAAACATTGGCAATGGGGGGAATTATCCAGCAAGCTTTAAAATCCGGCAAAAAGGTGCAGGTGGTAGTCGTAACCAGCGGAGATGGTTTCAGCAAGGCCGTTACCGAAAATTACGGAATTAAGTCACCTAAACCGGAAGATTATCAGCGCTTAGGAATAGACCGGCATAATGAGACTGTTTCTGCTCTTCAGATGTTTGGGGTTTCTAAAGAAAAGATAATTTTTTTAGGTTATCCCGACAAGGGGACTATAAAACTCTGGGAATCCAACTGGGATCTTAATAATCCTCATAAAGGACTGAACGGCAGCACCTTTTCACCCTACTCCTTTAGTTATAAGAAAAATGCGCCTTATGCAGGAGAAAATCTGGTTAAAGATCTTATTCAGATAATCCAAAAATTTAACCCTACTGATATTATTTATCCTGATGAAAATGACCAGCATAATGATCATTGGACTGCTAATGCCTTTGTGCAATATGCCTTGGCTAAAATAAAATATGACGTAAAAGAATGGCGATACCTGGTTCATCTCGGGGATTATCCCTGGCCATGGCAATACAGCCCGGATTTACCCCTTTATCCGCCGCAAGCTTTAAAGGAACTTGGTATGAAATGGGCGTATTTTCCACTTAGTACAGATGAAGAACTAAAAAAATATCAAGCAATAAAACAATATCATACGCAATTAAAGGTCATGGCTGACTTTCTGAAAGGGTTCGCCAGGAAAAACGAGCTTTTGATTGTTAACGAAGAAATGTTCCTGCCCGAAAATAAAACGGTAATCTTAAAAAGCCCTGTCAGCAATAAAATATTCGAAGGTAGGTATACTGAGGCCGGGCTGGAAGGGGTTATTCAGGGTGCAACTGTAGAGTCTTTGAGTATTAAAAGGCAGCAGAGTAATTTAATAATTACCCTTAAAACTAAGGGAGACATTAAAAAAGAGATGCTTTATAGATTAAACATACGTTTTTTCCATGATAATGGAGTAAAAAGATTAGACTTGGGCGTACTTAATAATAAATTATCTGCGGCATTAGCTTCTAGTGAGAGCATAAGTGTTCCAGTCGGATCTGTGTTAAGTATTAAAAATAAAGAAATATCTGTAGTGATGCCAAGTGATATTTTGAAAGGCAGCAATTCTCTTTTACTTTATGCGGAGACAATTAAAAAGGGCAGGAAGCTGGATAAAACTGCGTGCCTTCTTCTGCATGTTAACAAATAACCTTAATTCCCTCTTTCTCCTACTTTTGAAGAATAGAATGATTTAAGATACCTTTTTTATTTAGGTAATATAAATATATTTTTTCAGTTTCTCGACAAAAATCTACTGAGTTAACCCATGAATGAACACTTTTGTAACCTTCATTGCCCAATCTTGCCGCTAAGGCGGGGTTGTTCAGCAGTCTTTCAATTTGCCGGGCGCAATCTAAAGCATCTCCTTTTTTAAATAATAGGCCGGTTATATGATTTTTTATAAGGTCAATTGAAAAGTTAAAT
>DHPU01000056.1:5656-24506 GCA_002407935.1 Peptococcaceae bacterium UBA5356 | reverse complement strand
CCGATTTATCGGGAAAGCCTCAATCCCGAATATCTTTGGATTGTAGAGCATGATGCAAACACGACGCGAATATAGTTATGGTAATATTCGCGAGAAAAAAGGATTTTAAAAAAGGATTCTAAGATATTTTATCGAAAATATCTTAAGGATCTTTTTTTGTATTTTACGGGCTTTCACTTTTTTAAAGAAAGTCGAGTTTTAGTTGTTAGGAGATCTTTTTGACCTGTTTACAAAGGGGTTTAATAGCTATGAAACAAGAAAAAAGCAAATTATCAAAAAAGAGGTTTTTATTATTATTTTGTCTATTTATTATCTCCTTTAGCCTTATCTGTATCTGGGGTTCGTCTTCAGTTTTTGCGGTGACGTTTGAACAAGCGAAAAACGCTGGGAAACGACTGTCTGCCGGTTTAAATCATTCGTTAATGATAAAAATTGACGACACCGTTGTAGCATGGGGTGATGATACTTATGGGCAAGGTGCAGAAGGGACAGCTAACGTAGGTTTAAGCGGTGTTAAAATGATTTCCGCGGGTTATTATCATAACCTTGCTTTAAAATCTGACGGAACGGTCGTCGCTTGGGGACTGAATACTAACGGACAATGTAGTGGTATTCCTACAGGGTTAATTGGGGTTAGTGAGATTGCTGCAGGTGGCTACCACTCCTTGGCTTTAAAGGATGGCGAAGTTCTTGCCTGGGGCAATAATGCAAATGGACAATGTACTGTTCCGTTAGAAGCCCAAAGTGGAGTTATCGCTATCGCTGCCGGTGGCTACCATTCTCTAGCTTTAAAGGAAGATGGAACAGTGGTAGCCTGGGGACTGAATACTAACGGACAATGTAGTGGTATCCCTGCAGATTTAACCGATGTTATTGCCATTGCTGCTGGTGATGCCCATTCTCTAGCTTTAAAAGCTGACGGTACTGTCGTGGCTTGGGGAGCAAATGAGGCGTGGCAATGTGAGATACCGGACGGTTTAAAGGATGTTGTGACAATCGCGGCCGGCGGTAAATTTTCCTTGGTACTAACTTCAGGGGGCACTGTAGAAACCTGGGGGGAAGATATAGGTCACCCTTCATTGTATGATTGTGGAATTATTGTTGCCGGAGATTCTCATGCTATCGCTGTAACACGTTTTGGGGGTAACTTTGTCACTTGGGGGAACAATGACTATGGTCAGCGTTCAATTCCGAGTGGGCTTTACCTTACTGGTGGAATGGAGAATATTATTATAAGTGAGGGAGAATTATCACCTGTTTTTTCTTCAAATTTGAGATCATATAATGTAAAAGTACCTAATTCTGTTGAATCCATCGATATTACATATTTTGCACAAACCTCTAATCAAACATTTGGGCAGGGTGTAATAAGCGGTATCCCTAAACATTACTCTTTAACTGTGGGGTTGAATAGACCCTATGTTCAATTATTTCTTTCCGGTACAAATATATGTCGTGAATATGTTTTATTAATAGAACGAGCTGCTGCTACTACTGATTTAAAGGAGTTAAAAATAAATATAGCACGGTGTAATCCTGTTTTCAACTCAGCTACTACTTTATATACAGTTGATGTTGATAAAAACGTAGAGAGTATCAATATCACCGCTATACCTAATGATCCCGAGGCCATTGTCACCGCTACTATAGGTGAAGATACTTATGCACTGGATGCTGTTCCTCTTCTTTATGGTGAAAACCATGTAAATATAACTGTCGCAAAAGGTGAGGAGACCAAAACATATACTTTAAATATTAAGAAAGCCGGTTTTTTGGAGAATCTTTCTGTAAGTGAGGGAGAGTTTACTACTGCTTTTGACCCGGAAATATTTGGTTATACAGTCAGTGTAAATAGTAATGTAACTTCTTTAGGAATTACTCCCACGTTAAGGGATTCTACTCACCAATTACTGATAGATGGTGTATCACACAACAGTGGTATAGAGAAAACAATAGATCTTTCAGGGGGGGGTTTTTATACTATTAAACTAGAGGTAAAAGAACCTGTTACCGGGATTAGTCGTACATATACTGTAAATATTAATAGAGTTACTAAGAATGACTTTGTGGGTTCCGGTACGATTGAAGACCCCTATCTCATTTACAACATTCAGGCTTTACAAGAAATTGCTTATGATACTGATTTTCTTGATAATAAATATTTTCGATTAGCCTGTGATCTTGATGCTACCAATATGGATAATTGGAATAATGGAGCTGGATTTATGCCGATTGGTAACTCTATGAATAAATTCACCGGTTACTTTGATGGGGCGGGGCACACTATTACCGGTTTGTATATTAATCAATCGGATATGGATAATGTTGGTCTTTTTGGCTATACAGACGGTGGAGAAATTAAAAATCTCGGTCTAGCAAAATGTAATATCAGTGGAGGTAATAACGTTGGAGCTTTAGTGGGAAACAACAATTCTACTTATCTCGAAAAATGCTTTAGTACAGGAACAGTTTCCGGAACATCGGCAGTAGGTGGTTTAGTTGGGCAAGGCGCTGGACCTTCTTCGGGTACAAGATATTATCTTGATTGTTGTTATTCTCGCGCTTCTGTTAATGGAGAGGGTAGTGCTAGTGGCGGCTTAATCGGCCAATTGGCTAGTGGTGGGTTGAAAAATTGTTATGCTTCCGGTTTTGTTGAAGGGTCTAGCGACAGTGGTGGTTTGGTAGGTTATTTAACGTTTTATGATTATCTGTCAACATACTGTTATTGGGATATAAATACTAGTGGGCAGATTACTTCGGCTTTAGGTGACGGTAAAAGCACCGTTGACATGAAGGAACAAACAACTTATAGCAGCTGGGACTTTATAGGTACTTGGACAATTGATAGCGGGATAAATGGAGGATATCCTTATCTATGCGCGTTTAAAGATGTCCTGCTGAGCCCAGTGGTTGATAATTCCCTGGTTCTTTGGCTAGAAGGAGAACATGGTTCTAATGACGCCAAAACAAATGTCTGGAAAGATCTTTCTGGTAAAGGCAATCATGGAACTTTAAATAACTTTAATTTTACTCGAGATAATGGTTGGACAGGGAAAAGTCTAAACTTTGATGGAACGGACGATGGTGTCTTATGTCCTTCTATCAATATTGGAGATGGCGATTTTACAATGGAGGTTTTTACAAGTAGTGATGAATTCAAATATAGTAAAGCTTTATTAACAAAGAATAGTAGCGGTGATGCCATATATGCACGTAAAGGTTTTGGACTAGGAAATAATTCTGGTGGTATATTAAGTCTTAGTTTTTTTGTAATTAATGAAGTAAAAGATAATTGTGGATTTAGGCCAACCTTGAACAAGACATATCCACTAAGTCATATTTTAGTTATACGAAAAGGAAATATGATTTATAGTTATTGGAATTACAATGAAATAAAAGGAAGTAGTAGTATTCCTTCAAATTTTGGCTCGTTTAATAATAACGAAAAAATACGTATTTCCGAATCATATAAAAGCAACATTGTCAGTTGTCGTATCTATGACCGAGCTCTTACTGATGCTGAAGTACAGCAAAACTATCAGGCCGAGGTACAAAGGCAGAATGCCTTGGAGAAGGCTAATCTAGCCGAACTTATTGTTACCCCGGGAGTAATTAGCCCTGCTTTTAAGGCTTCCACCCTTAACTATACTGTACTCTTAGAAGATCGTGCGGTAGAAAGCGTCAACATAACTGCCACGCCTCTCGGTGCCGATGCCACTGTTATGATTGACGGACAAGGCTCGGGAATAGGTACGCAATCCAGCGATATTGATGTTTCTTCAGGGACCAAAGAAGTACCTATTGTCGTTACTGAGGCAGACGGCATCACTACCAAGACCTATAAAATTAGGATAGTAAAACCCGGTTATCTTACAGGCTTATTTATAGATGGAACATCTGTTACTGGCTTTGCTTCGGAAACCTTGGACTATACGGTGGATGTAGCTAATTCTGTGGCAGCTGTAAATATTGCCGCAATTTTAGAAGACCCGAGTACGCAGGGTTTAATGATTAACAATCAGCCCTGTACTAGTGGTAATACTATGCAGATACCTCTTAATGTAGGGATGAATACTATTCCTATTAAAGTAACTGTTCCTGGTTCAGTTACTACATACACCTTAAACATTAAGCGTACCGCTACTGCTGACCTTCAAGCACTTACTATTAACCGGGGAACATTAGCGCCTTCTTTTGATCCTGCCACGACTAGTTATACGGTAGCCTTGAATGAGCCCTTAGATAACATTGAGATTACGTGCACACCTGTCGACCTTGGTGCTACCGTTACTATTAATGGGGAAGGGGGCGGGGCAGGAGTCCAGTCGGCGACAGTATCACTCACTCCCGGTACTAATACGATTAATGTTGTGGTTGCCAGTGTCGATAAGTTATTTGAAAAAACGTATACCGTTAACGTCATTCGACCTGCCTATTTAACGGAACTTACTGTGAAAAATAATGAGGGACAACCTTTCGCCTTAGCACCAGCGTTTACCTCAACGACATTTGACTATACTTTATCCGCGGTAGAGAATAATGTTACTTTTCTCGATATAACCGCAATAGGAGAAAATGCTGCTAGCGTTCTAATCAACGACATTACTCCTACGGAGAATACAGTGCGTATTTCCTTAGAAGTGGGACCCAATCCTATAATTATCAAGGCTGCTCCCAATACAAAGCCTGACATAATTAACATTTACACCATTACCATACATCGGAAGTCTTCTGCTAATCTAAGCAATCTCCTTACCAGCGCCGGAACATTGCTTCCATCTTTTAATGCAGATACTACTGATTACACCATAACTTTAGATAATCCTTTAGACAGTATTGACCTTACCGCCACACCGTCCGACTCTAAGGCATCGGTCACAATGCTCCAACCCGTTATAGATGATTCACCGGTGCAATCAGGGACTCGTACTGTAAACGTACCTTTAAAAGCCGGTAAAAATCCTGTTGCCCTTATGGTGCAAGGGACAGATGGCATTACGACCAAAACATATAATGTTGAAGTGACGAGACCGGCAGTTTTGACGGACTTAACCATCAACAAAGGCACATTAACGCCCGATTTTGATGCTACTACTCAAACTTACACTGCTACTGTAGACGACCGCACAACCTCACTTAATATTACGGCTTCTGTGGAAGAAGGGGCAGAACTCTACATTAATGGTGACTTACAAACAAGTGGGGAAGAGAAAGAAATAGCGTTAAAAGTGGGCACTAATGAAATTACCATTAATACCGTCATAGCTGGTCTTACCCGTACTTACACCCTCACCGTAACTCGTACGGCCAGTGATGTTAGTCTAAGCGGTCTTAGTACGAATATTGGGGAATGGAACGATGCCTTTACTCCTGATACTATTGCCTACACCGTAACTTTAGATACCCTTGTTGAGGCAATTGAAATTACGGCTACACCTGCTGACTCCGGTGCTATGGTTAAAATTAATGGAAACGGCACCGAAGCAGGTGAACAAAAAGCTACGGTAGTTATTATTGCTGGGGAAAACATTATTCCCATCAACATCACTGGCTGGGACGGTGTAACAACCGGGGCATATACGCTTACCGTCGTCAGGCCCGGTTGTCTCACAGACTTGACTGTAAGCGATGGTACTGGAAACAAGCAAGAGCTACTCCCAGTCTTTGCTTCGGAAACTTTAAGCTATACGGTCAATGTGCCGAACAATATTACAGAAGTTGATATTAAAGCTACTTTAGAGAACGAGGTATCCCAACAACTTTCCATCAATGGCGAAATTGTGGCCAGTGGCACACCGAAGACCATTGCTCTGGCGATAGGGCCTAATCCTCTTACTATTGAGGTAATCACGACCGGGATTACCCGTACTTATCTGCTTACCGTAAATCGAGCAATGTCGGAAAGTGTGAATACTAACTTATGGCAACTGTCCACTGATGTGGGAGAAATCATTCCGCTCTTTAACCCGGCGAATACTGCCTATACTATGAGTGTTGCTTATACCATAGACAATCTTACTATCACCGCTGTACCGTTTGATAGTGATGCTACCGTCCTCATCAAGGGTGAAGGAACCGGGGCAGGAGCCCAAAGTGTGACTGTACCCTTAGATGCAGGCGATAACCTTATCCCCATCATTGTACGCGCTCGAGATGAAAGTACAACCAAGACCTATACCTTGAAAGTCATTAGAGGTTTATCCAGTAATGCCAATTTGCAAGCATTAACCGTTGATAAAGGTACTTTGACTCCTAACTTTGACCACGATACCGCTACCTACAAAGTAGAATCCAGGGTAGAGATAAATACGCTCGGGATTACCGCAACAACTACTGACCCCTCTGCTACTTTTACTATTAACGAAAAAGAAACCCCAAACAATGTGCCTCTGACAGTTAACTTAGACCACGGTGGTAACCTTATCCCTATAGTCGTTACCGCTTCGGATGAAATTACCCAAAAAGCCTACATCATTTCTGTGAACGGTAAAGTGAGTAACGCTAATTTAGGAAGTCTAACAGTCAAAGCAGTAAATGCTAGTGATTCAGAGAATCCACAGGTATTAAACCTTGACTTTAACTCGGCTAAAACCTATTATCAGTTAAGTGTAGATCGCACTATTACCAGCTTAGAGTTAACCGCTTCTCCGGCTGACAGCAAAGCTTTAATTCTACTCAATAAAAACATCCTTCCTACCGGTAAAGCATGTCAAATTGCTTTAGCAGAAGGCGAAAACATCATTCAACTTATGGTCGTAGCACAAGATGCTTCTACCAAAATTTATACGCTGGAAGTATTTCAGAATAGATTTTTAGGGATAGCGACCAATAGCTTGCCTATCGGGATTCTAGGCACACCTTATACCTGTAAACTCACAGCTAATGGAGGCAGTACTCCTTATACCTGGAGTGCTACAGGCTTACCGACCGGCTTTACTTTAAACCCATCAACAGGCGAAATTACGGGTACACCGAAAAGTGAAGGAGTTTATGAAATCGCCATTACCGTTACTGATAAGCAAGGTAACCAGGTAACGAAAAGCCTTACTTTAAGGCTGAACCTTGGTTGTGGCACTAGCGGTTATCTCCTTACTCCGATAAAAGACCCGGTTTACACCATAGGCAATTCGCAAGAAGGGTTTCCGCTTCTGACGATTAATAAAGGCTATTCCGGTTTTTATTTCTTCTCCGTAAATATTACACCTGTAAAAGAACACCTGGGAAATGAAAATCTTCTCTTTACTCATCTCCGTAAGGGAAGACCAATTCAAACAAGCTCTATTATGGCAGACTATGACCAGCTTTCTAACGCTCAAGCCGGTTTTAATGTTTGTCCCGGAGATGTCATTAAGATCCAGATGGCTAATGATTAAGAAACAAGAAACAATATTAGGGAAGGTGAATTTTTGTGAAAAAGGAAAAACCCTTTTGGAGAAAAACATACTTATTATTCTTATTTATTTTTGGTCTCCTTTTTAGTATGATACTTACCCCTAATTTAACTTTTGCTGAAGGGGGAATTCTTTCCGACCTCTCTGTAAATGAGGGGAAGCTATTTCCTAGTTTTGATTCGGGTGTAAACGAATATATGCTAGATGTAGCTAATAGTGTAACAACTCTTGATGTTACTGCATTATTAGCAGATCCTGCCAAACAGCAGTTGCTTATGCAAGGAGAGCCTCATGGAAATGGGTTACCGTGGGAATTTGCTCTTAATGTGGGGGAAAATAACCTTAGCGTAGAAGTATATGATCCGGAAACTCACGTCAGTAATGCTTATACTCTGACCATTAATCGTGCAGCTAATGACCCAACAAATGCAGATCTTTGGAAAATCAAAAGCAGTGTCGGAGTAATTACGCCTATTTTTGATCCTAGCTCAACTAATACCGAATATACTGTACAGGTAGAAAATATTATAAAAACTTTAGAAATAACTGCAACCCCGGCAAATGGTTCAGCTAGCATGACTATTAATGAAGGAATTAAGGACACCGGCACGCAAATCGTTAAGGTAAATTTAGGACCAGGTGAAAATATAATCCCCATAACAGTGACGTCAGGGGACGAAAGCGTAACTAAAACATACAATTTAAAGATTTTTCGTGGGCCTTCAAGTAACGCTGATTTAAAAGAGCTCACCGTTTCTACCGGTCTGGAGCCTTCCGACCTATTAAATTTAGAACCTGCTTTTAATAGTCGAATCGCTACCTATTCTGTTACAGCTCCAAACATTGATCATATTAATTTAGTGGCAATATTAGATGATCCGGGGGCAAGCCTGACGATTGATGGAGAAACAGCCCAAAGTGGGATAATTAAAAAAATTACTCTAGATCAAGGCAGTAATCTTATTCCCATTGTAGTTACTGCTCCGGATAAAGCAACCGAAAAAGCATATATTGTTTCAATTAATGGTTTTGTTAGTAATGCTGATTTAGCAAGTTTAAGCATTAACGCTATTGACACCAATAATCCGGAGGGACCCGAAGTAATAGATCTTGGGTTTGAGGCAACGAAAACAAATTATCAGTTTGCAGTGAATAACACCGTAGAACGGCTAATAATCAACACTTCGACCGCTGATCCCAAGGCCCTGGTAATGCTCAATGGCACTATTATTCCAAGCGGGGACAACCGGGAATTGGATTTAACTGTAGGAGAGAATACGTTGCAATTAATAGTTATTGCTCAAGATGCTTCTACAAAAATCTATACACTAGAGGTATTTTGTCGGGTAGCTTTAACTATTGAAACAAAGAAGCTTCCCCTTGGTTTATTAGGTTTCCCTTATAAAACCATTTTTACTGCGCAGGGGGGCGAAAAGCCTTATACCTGGGATTCTATAAATTTACCTGCCGGCTTAAGCTTAGATTCAGCAACTGGGGAAATTAGCGGTAGTCCTGAAACTACGGGGACTTACGAAATTAATCTTACGGTTACTGATGCTCAGGGGAATAATGCTACCAAAAAGCTTTCCCTACAAATTAATTTAAGCGATGGTAATGGTGGTTATCTCCTTACTGCGCTAGACAGTTCTGCTTATACTATTGGTAGGGCATCTAATGGTTTTCCCACCATGACTGTGAAGAATAAGGTTTCCGGTATGATTCCTTTTTCTATCAAAATTACTCCTGTTCACGAACATCAAGGGCAAGAGACAGTAGTTTTTGTTCAATTAAGAAAGGACGCCCAAAGAGGGATTAATGCAGTAAAGGCAGACTTTGACATTGCTTCTTTTGCTCAAACAACTTTTGATGTCCAAGCGGGTGATTTGATTAAAGTATACATGGTTGATGATTTGAAAAGTGATCCTTTAGTTAATCCCAATGTTTTATAAAAGGCAAATATGATATATAAAGAGGTAAATAAAAATGTCTAAAAGAATAATTTTGTTATTTGTCACTACCTTATTATTAATTATCAGTATTCCAGCGCTTTGTTTAGCTGGAGGTATTGACTTAAACCTAAATACCGGCAGTGCTAGAGTAGGCGATAATGTTACCGTCTATGGCACAGCCGACCCGAACACGTGGGTCGTAATTAAAATAATTGATAAAAGTACTAATATCGTTTTTTTTGAGACAGCACCTACAGATAATAAAGGTAATTATGAACTGATTTTTAAAGTACCTTCCGTACCGGTCGGCACCTTAACTGTAGTTGCTGGGTATGGGGATAAGACTATTACTAAAGATCTGGTAATAAAGGCTCCAAAACGCAAAAACCAAGAGCCTGAGCCTTCTCAAGATGATAAAATAAATATTAAACTAACCATTGGACAAAAAATAGTTAATGTAAATAATAAAAAAAAGCAACTGGATACAATGCCTATTATTGATGCTAATGCTGGAAGAACACTGGTCCCCTTAAGATTTATTGGTGAGGCTTTAGGAACAGAAGTAGAGTGGGTTTCCGCAACAAGACAAATTGTGCTCACAGACACAGAAAAAGTTATTATCTTATGGATTGATTCTCACAATACCTCTGTTAATGGTCAGACGGTACAAATGGATTGTCCACCTCGGATCATGATAAACGATCGTACCTTTGTGCCTCTTCGCTTTATTAGTGAGGTTTTAGGTGCTACTGTTGATTGGGACGAAGAAACACAAGAAATTAAAATCACCAGGTAAGTCAATTTTACAGCTCCTTTCATCAAAAAATATGCAATTATCTCCAATTGTTATCGTCGGATTTTTATTTTCACCTTTCGAGAAACAGCGGCTAAGGTTAGCGGCATGACTGGGCAGACCATGAAATCCCAAGAAAAGTTAAAGATGTAAAGCAAAGAGAGACAGTGATGAAATTACTTTCGGAAAAGAGAATAGATGATTTGTTGATATACTGCTTAACGATAGGAAGTGCTCGGAATTAATATATAGGTAATTGAATTTTAACTTGATACTTAATTTCTGAATCGAAGAAAAACCCCGTTTGTGATATATTTAAATAGAGGGTATTCTTTTGGTCAAATAAGAATGAACAGGAAAATATATTTAGGAAATGAACAGATGGGAAGTGAACAGATGGTAATGTTTCAGGAATCAGTGGATTTTAGCGGGGTTAAAAGAAAACGACTTACTATATTTGTTGTTCTGTCTATCGTTATCGGCTGGGCAATCCTTTTTTTGATCCCTTTAACTGGGTTGACTTACGGGGAAGGGGCATCGGTAATCATTCTTGCGGCGATGATGTTTTCCCCCGCCCTAAGTAGCATCTTAACTAGGCTGATCACTAAAGAAGGGTTTAAAAACATGTATCTGCGCCCTAATTTCAAGGGGCATATTAAAGAATACTTGTTGGTTTTTTTGGGCCCCTCAATATTGCTGTTTTTGAGTGGTGCAGTCTATTTTCTTTTTTTTCCCGGAAATTTTGATTCTGAATTTACGGAGTTAAATACCCTGCTGGCTGTAAATGGGCCAAAGGGGGTTAGCGCGGTTACTATGCTGATTATCTCGATTTTGCAGGTCATGATTATTGGTCCGATAATCAATATCATCCCAACGATGGGAGAAGAACTTGGTTGGAGAGGATATCTGCTTCCGAAACTGCAGGAATTTTTTCCCGATCGTATGGCCTTGGTTATTACCGGGGTGGTATGGGGAATATGGCATTTACCCGTGATCGTTATGGGGCATAATTATGGAACTAATTACATTGGGTATCCCTGGCTTGGCATTTTGGCCATGATTATATTCTGCGTTGTATTGGGAATTATCGAGGGTTATGCAACAATTAAACTGAAAAGTGCCGTTCCTGCGGCGATGATTCATTCTACCGTGAATGCGGGTGCGGCCCTTCCCATTCTTTTGGCCAAGGGTGGGTACAATACTTTGCTTGGACCGGCAATTACTGGTCTGGTAGGTGGAATTCCGTTCATAATTGTCGCCGCAATATTGTTTGTAAAAATAGGCCACAGGGGCTCTTTTTAACATGGTCAACCGGGGTTAACCGGCGGTTACGTGAGATTTATTGTAATCCTTGTCCATTAGATATTCGTTCACAAGTGGTATCTGATTTTGTATCAGATTAAGGATCAAATAGTTTATGCCGATTTTATTGTGGATTGCAGGCAGGATTATGGATGGTTGATACGATAGATTTTCGGGTATTATTTCTTAATGAGTTTAAGAAGTAATACCCGACTTTTATTGATTCCTTGTAAAACTTTTTTAGGAGCTGGTGCGTCTATTAAGTGTAAGCAAATTAAGATACGTATCTTAAAGGAAAGGACTTCAAGAATGTCAATGTTAAGAAAACAAGTTGCAGAATACGTCATAAAAGAGAAGGAAAAACATTATCGGCTGGCTTTTAGCTATGTAAAAAATGTTGATGATGCTTTGGATATAGTTCAAGAGTCTATTTATAAAGCATTTTCCTCAATAGATTCATTAAAAGAGCCCAGCCATATTAAGACTTGGTTTTATCGTATTATTGTAAACACGGCTTTAGATTTTCTCCGAAAAAGAAAAAGGTTAATTATTGTTGATGAAGTCATTTTAACCGCTTATGATTCCGGTACGGTTGATAATTATCAAGATTTTGATTTACAAAACGCCTTGGAGGATTTGCCGGAAAAATATCGCAGCGTTATTATTTTAAGGTATTTTGAGGATTTTAAAATTGAAGAGGTGGCAGAAATCCTTGATAGAAATGTCAACACGGTAAAAACTCAACTTTATAAGGCTCTGGAAATGTTACGCATCAATATTAATGACGTAGATTAATTTGATTTTAAAAGGAGGAAATTTCAAGAATGAATCGTAAAAAAATCGAACAACTGAAAAAGAATTATTTAGAGACACCTATTCCCGGGGAATTAGATTTTGTAGTTAAAAAAACATTGAAAGAGAGTGGATTAAATATGTCAAAGCATCACAATCGGTTTATGGGTTTAAAAGTAGCTGCAGCTTCTCTGGTTGCTTCTTTAGCTTTACTCGTCATTGGGGTAAATACTAGTCTCGTATTTGCCCAAACTATGCGTAAAGTGCCCCTAGTAAGTAGCATAGTTGAAGTGCTGACATTCAGGGAGTATACAATAGATGAGGGTACATTTAATGCCAATCTTAAAGTGCCTGCTATCAGTGGTTTGGAAAATAAAGATTTGGAAAATAGCTTAAATGAAGAATACCTTAAGGAAAACGAAAAGTTATATGCACAATTCCAAGCCGAGATGGAAGATATGAAAGAAAAAGGTGGCGGACACTTAGGGGTAGACAGTGGCTTTATTGTCAAAGCGGATAATGATAGAATCTTATCTATAGGGCGTTATGTAGTAAATACGGTAGGTTCTTCATCAACAACATTCAAATATGATACTATTGATAAGAAAAAGGAAGTTTTATTAACTTTACCCAGCTTATTTAAAGGGGATAGTTATGTAGATATAATAAGTGAGAATATAAAAAGTCAAATGCTAGAACAGAATCAGGCTGATGAAAACAAAATTTATTGGGTACAAGGCATTGGGGAAGAAGGTTTCGTGGAACTTTTTGAAAAGATTTCTTCGGAACAAAATTTCTATATTAACCCTGATAATAAATTGGTAATTTCCTTTGATAAATATGAAGTTGCTCCCGGTTATATGGGTGTCGTGGATTTCGTAATTCCAACTGAAGTAATTGCTGATGTTTTAGTTGGTAATGAGTACATTAAGTAATAAGCAATCGGTTTAAGGATACCTAAGCCGTTCTAAGAAACAAAAGCGTCTCTGAATACAGGGACGCTTTTGTACTATAAATATTAATATTACAGTAGTCATCGTAGACTTTTCTTTGGAAATCCAACTGATCTTTTCTGTCTCCCATTTGCACAAGACCTTGACCCTGTTCAATGCGTAAAAACTGGTCAACGTTGGGATGCATTTCTAACCCTATATCCTCACCAACCCCGATGCTCATCAAGGTAAGCTGTAAGTGGCATCCTGTCCATAAAGCAAGGCGAAAATTATTGTTTTGTTTAGTAGCTTCCTCAATATTCACTACAAAGGGTGCCGGTCCATAATCCTTTAACGTAATACATTCATTTTACTCCTTCCTTTCATAGGCATGTTTATTATTTTTTATTCTTCAAGTATACGAGTTGTGCTTACATTAGGAGCAGGAACATAGCGGGTACAATTGCTGATTTGTACTAAGTAGTTTCTTGGACTTAACTCGAAGAAATATATTTATATGTGGTATACTTTAGGTACGTTATTAAAAAATGAATAAATAAGATAGAAGCTTTCCGGAATCTTAGATTATATTCGTAACAAAAGTTGAAATAATGCACAACTAGAAGGAGTGGTTAATTTGTTTAAAAACGCATCTCATCGTGTTGTATTATCCGGATTGCTTGTCGCAATTGGTCTGTTGTTGCCCTACTTCACTGCCCATGCTTACGGAATACCCGGAACAGTTTTCTTGCCAATGCATATACCGGTATTTCTGATTGGGCTGCTCTGTGGACCGATGTACGGTGCTTTAGGAGGAATACTCATTCCTTTCCTTTCAAGCATTTTGACCGGAATGCCGCCATTCTTTCCGATGCTACCCATTATAATGGGTGAGCTGTTTACATATGGGCTTGTAAGCGGGCTCCTTTATCATAAGTTTAGAATGCCGCTTTATCCTTCATTGTTGATTTCCATGCTCTGCGGACGAGTAATTTATGGTTTGGTCTTTACGGTTTTACTCATGGCTAACAACGGGGTTTTGCAAGCATTATCAGTAACCGGAGCTTTAATAAAAGGAATTCCGGGTATTATTATTCAATTATTATTGGTGCCGGTAATTGTTTCTGT
This sequence comes from Peptococcaceae bacterium UBA5356, assembly GCA_002407935.1. Taxonomy (GTDB): domain Bacteria; phylum Bacillota; class Peptococcia; order DRI-13; family DTU073; genus UBA5356. Next base: position 10,219 of record DHPU01000056.1, on the reverse strand, counting down.
TGCCCATCGATATTTTCATTTTAGTACTGAAATAAAAACGTTGTCCTTTGAAAAAGCTAAGCAAATGATTAAGGATGGCAAAGTAAGTTGCGTGATTATCAAAAACGATAAGATCATTCGCACAGCGAGCGGGCAAGGTGTTTCACCTTTGCTCTTAATTTACGAAAATGAGCCGGAAATACTGCAGGATTCGTTTGTGGTTGACAAGATCATAGGGAAAGCAGCGGCAATACTGTTTGTGCTTGGCGGTGTGCGAGAAGCATATGGTTTGGTCATGAGTACTGCTGCTCGTACCTATCTAAAAGCTCGCGGTTATCAAGCCGATTATGGGGAACTTATTGACAATATCGCCAATCGCACAGGTGATGGCATCTGCCCCTTGGAAAACTCCGTACTTGATATCGATGATCCAGAAACCGGTTATCATCTGTTAAAGCAAACATTAAAACGACTTAGAAGTGCAGGGTAAAAAAGCGCATATTAAAAAATCATAGAAAATTATGAACAAGCGGTTACAATACTAAACGTAATAGGAGGCGTAATAATGAAAAAACTAGGATTTGGTTTAATGCGGTTACCACAAACAGATGAAAAAAACCCCAAAAGCGTTAATCAGGAACTTCTGAATAAGATGGTGGATTATTATCTGGAGCAAGGATTTACCTATTTTGATACGGCCTATCGATACCATCTGGGAATGAGTGAGGTTGCAATACGGAAGGCGCTAGTTGAAAGATACCCCAGGGAGTCATTTATACTTGCAGATAAGATGCCGACTTTTTTAATAACGAAAACGGAAGATTACCAGAGAATTTTTAATGAGCAGTTGGAAAAATGCGGAGTTACTTATTTTGATTATTATCTGCTGCACACCCTTGGCACCAAGACCTATGCAAACACTTTACAACACGGTGGGTTTGATTTTGTGAAAAAGTTGAAAGAGGAGGGGAAGGTAAAGCATATCGGCTTTTCTTTCCATGACAAGGCAGAATTATTAGATGAGATCCTAGCAAAACACCCGGAGATGGAGTTTGTGCAACTACAAATAAACTATATTGACTGGGATAATGAAACCATAGCATCCCGCAAGTGCTATGAAGTGGCGGTAAAGCATAACAAACCTATTATTGTAATGGAACCGGTTAAAGGAGGTTCCCTTGCTAACGTACCTGAAGAAGCGGAGAAGCTCTTTAAGAATTATCATCCGGAGATGAGTGCGGCTTCATGGGCGGTCCGTTTTACGGCTTCTTTGGATAATGTTTTCTTGATACTTAGTGGAATGAGCGATTTGGAACAGGTCGTGGACAATACGAGCTATATGCAGAAGGCCAATCCTTTGAACGATGAAGAGAGAGAAATTATTAAAAAGGCAACAGAGATTATTAACTGCAGTATTGCCATTCCCTGCACCGCATGTGAGTATTGCGTGGAAGACTGCCCCAAGAGAATCCCGATACCGAAACTCTTTTCTTTGTATAATAACCAGAAGCAGTTTAGATTGGTGAATTCCCATATGAGTTACTATGACAATTTAACAGAGCACCATGGAAAAGCTGCTGACTGTATCGGTTGCAAGCAGTGTGAACAGCACTGTCCACAGCATATAGCCATCGTAGAACAGTTAAAAGAAGTTTCAAAGGTATTTGATGTATAATGATGAAAGAAAGGGTATTGAGTATCTGAGTTTTAGGAGGACTGCCATGCTAAATAGATTTATCACCCCCCAAAAGGCACAGAATAATTCATCTAGCGTCGAAAGGACTTATTGTATTATTGTGCGTAAGGTGAATAAATTCTTTGGCCCAAAGCATGTCCTTAAAGATATTGACTTGGAGATTCCCTTTGGTCATATTTACGGTTTACTTGGCCCTTCCGGATGTGGTAAAACAACTATGGTGAAAATTATCGCCGGAATCTTAGAGGCTACTTCGGGTGAAGCTTATGTTTTAGGTCAAGCCATGCCACAGCTTAGCTTAATGAATAAGGTGGGTTATATGGCTCAGTCCGATGCACTCTATGGTTCACTGACAGCAGGCGAAAATCTACAATTTTTTGGGTCAATTTACGGAATGAATAAGGCGGAAATAAAGAGAAGAACAGAAGAGGTCATGGAGCTAGTCAACCTTTCGGCGGATCTTGACAAACCTGTACAAGCTTTTTCTGGTGGGATGAAGCGGCGGCTTTCTTTGGCTATGGCTATTCTGCATAAACCACCGGTTTTGGTTTTGGATGAACCTACTGTGGGGATTGATCCTCTTTTAAGAAAAAATATTTGGGCAGAATTATATAAACTAGCTGTGCAAGGTGTTACTATCTTGGTGACTACTCACGTGATGGATGAGGCGGACAAATGCCATAATCTTGCGATGATGCGGAATGGTCGTTTAATTGCCAAAGGAACTTCCCAGGAACTGCAGAAAAACATTGGTGTGCAGAGCATCGAAGAAGCTTTTATCTATTATGGAGGACAGCAAGATGAGAGTTAGAGCCTTAGCTTTCCGAATCTTAAACCAATTGCGGCATGATCGGCGTACTTTAGCTTTGATGCTGGTCGCTCCTATTTTTCTCCTCACGCTGGTATATTTTATTCTGGCAGACACGGCCCCGGTAGTTAATGTAGCTGTGATTAATGCCCCGGCGGGGTTTGAGGATAAGCTTGAAGAACAAAACGTCAGGGGTATGCGGTATGACGAGAATGAGGCTCGCCTGGCTTTAGATAGAGGCGACGTTATTGCAAGTATCCGGATAAGCGGCGGAAAGTCCTATATTGAAATAGACGGCAGTAATCCTACCAAGACTAAAGTCGCGTTGGCAGCTTTGGAACAGGCTAAGAATTCAGTGATGTTTTCCCGACCGGATCTAAAATCAGAGGTCATTTATGTTTATGGGCAGGAAGATTTGCCGACATTTGATAATTTCGGAGCTACTTTAATCGGATTCATTATTTTCTTTTTTGTTTTTTTAGTGTCGGGAATTTCTTTCTTACAGGAAAGAACCTCAGGGACTTTGGAGAAACTGCTTTCAACCCCGGTTAGACGCTGGGAGATCGTAGTTGGTTATGTCTTGGGTTTTGGTCTGTTTACTGTCTTGCAATCCTTCCTGATTTCCTGGTACTGTGTTTATGTGCTCAACGTGATGATGATTGGTTCCTTTGCCTTGATTTTGCTGATTACTTTATTGACAGCCATGATTGCGCTTACTTTGGGGATTCTTGCTTCTACGCTGGCTAATAATGAATTTCAGATGATTCAATTTATTCCTTTGATTATTGTTCCGCAGATTTTCTTTTCCGGCTTATTTGATCTGCCTCCCGGTATGGAGGTCGTTGGTTATGCGATGCCTTTGTATTATATCGCCGATGCCCTGACTGAGGTGATGATCAGGGGAAGCGGCTTTGCAGTCATCGCTTGGGATTTGGGCATCATCCTGGCTTGGTCTGTTTTGTTTATGACATTGAACACTTTGCTCTTAAAGAAATATCGCCGTGTTTGATAGATTGGAGGGGCAGTTGGTATATGAAAAAAAGATTAGTATTTTTAGGACTAATCATCTTAGCTTTAATAGGGATAATATTCATAAAGGACAACCATTTTTCATCCGGCCCGGTGTTGAAAGGAATTGTAGAGACGAGCATTTATGCCCATTATAGCGAGGTATCCGGAAAAATTATCAAACTACCGATCGAACTTGGGCAGGTGGTTAAAGCCGGAGATGTTCTCGTCGTGCTTGATGACCGCAATGAACGGTATGCGTTGGAACAGTTGCAAGAGACTCTGGTGAAGAAAAAAGCCGTTCTGGCCGAATTATCTTCAGGAGTGGATCTTGAAGAACTAAGGCAGTGCCAGAATAACGTTTCTTTGGCGGAAATAGCTTATGAAAACGCCCAATTAACCCGAGACCGTGTCAATGAAGATTATGAGGATGTCTTGGCGCTATGGGAGGCAGGAGCTATTGCTCAATCTGAATTAGAGAAGACCGAATATCAGTTGAAATTAGCCGAAGCTACGTCTAACACAGCGGCTATACAGCTAGATAATGCCCTTCAAAAATTGGCCTTAATGCAAAAAGGAACTCCTCAGGAAAAAATAGATGCGGCCAAAGCCGATGTAGTTTTAACGGAAGTGCAAATTCGTCAAACTGAGGACAATCTGGCCAAGTACACCATTACCGCACTTCATGACGGGACGGTTCTCAGTAAAAATTTTCTTCTCGGGAATATTGTTTCTCCGGGTTATAATCTCGTTGATATTGCTTCGAAAATAGAAAAACACCTAGTGATTTATGTGCCCAAGAAGCATCTTCCTAAGATACGCTATGGACAAGAAGTAGTTATGCGCAGCGGAGGGAAGGAAGATAAGGGCACGATTAGCTTTATTGATGTCAAAGCGCAATATACTCCCAAAGATATGCAGACTTCTGCCAATAAAAATAAACTAAGTATGAAGGTTAAAGTTAACTTGGCTCCTGGCACTCCGTTGAAAGTGGGGGAAGAAGCTGAGGTCGTCATTCCATGACGCGGTATATATAATGGTGTTAATAAGTCGGATGCCGACAACGAAAAAT
>DHPU01000056.1:0-5521 GCA_002407935.1 Peptococcaceae bacterium UBA5356 | reverse complement strand
AGTAGTCATAAAGACAACCTGTGAACCGAGGGTCAGGGTAAACTGAATACGGAACAAATGATATAAAAGACGAACAGACAGCAGGTAAAACTGCCTGTTCGTCTTAACTATTATGCCACATTTTAGAATTCTTCTGTTTTATTCAAAGATGTATCAGAGTCTATTGCCGCACTTTCCGCAAAAGCGAGCGCCGGAAACAACACCGGAGCCGCATTTCGGGCAGAAATTTATTTGCGGGTCGACCTGATAGGTGGCGGGTAAATCCTCATCTTCACTGGAGCCTGTCAGAAACAGCCAGTCGATGTCCTCTCCGTCCTCGCATAAGCCGATGGCTCCGGCGCGCGATACCACATAAAAGCTGTCCTCATCGATGGGGTTTTCACTGTCGCTTGTCTCGGCAAGCACCAGTAAACCTTTTACATCATATCTATCATCGGAAGTGGCAAAGCTCCAGCTTCCGCAACGTGTGGCTGCAAGCTGTGCCGCCTCCAGCAAAGTATTAAATTTATCCATTATGAAAAGCCTCCTTATTTGAATAATAAATTATTGCACCGCTTGCAGCGGTCATTTTGTATAGGGTTCATCATGGTGCAGACGTTGCAATAGATGATGCGGTCTTTGGATTTATCGTATTTCTCGTATGTACCGAATCTTGGATGAAACCGCACCCTGTCGCCAACGGAAAGATAGTCGTACATATGCCGCCCACTGTCCTTTTCCACGATGGTCTTTTTCTTGCCCGCATCGGTGTTGATGATTGTGGTATATTCCGTATAGGTTCTGTAATTATCATCCTCGCCGCCCCTATGCTCGCTTTTCTCCTTGCTGTACTTATTGACGACCACGCCCTCCCACATGGGCTGCTTGGTCTTTCGCAACGCCAGCAGATTAACGACCAGCATAACAAGAGCAATGCCAACACCGATGACAAGGGATTCTCCAAACGGGAAATCATCCATCAGCAGACCGGCAATGGGAAAGCCGATGAGCGGCACGAAAACCAATATCCACATACAGCCAATAGAGGATTTCTTGTTTTTCTGTGCGGCAGCCAGTATCTCCGGCGAATTACACCTGTCGGAAAAGCCAACCAGCCCCGCGCCTCCCTGTGGGGGAGCGGAAGATGCCGCTTGGCTTACCTCCATCGGCTCCGGCGTTCTCAAATTCACCGCCTTGCCGCACCCGATGCAAAATTCAGCTCCTTCCGGCAGCTTTGCGCCGCAGGCCGTACACACGTCGGGGGCGCTGGCCTGTGTTTTTACGCCGCAGCCCGAACAGAAAACCGCGCCCTCCGGCAGCTTGTTTCCGCAGTTGGGACAAAACATATCCGTATCACTCCTTACTTCGAATATTTGAGGCGCGGCGGGTTTCCTCGCCGCTGTTTTCTTCTTTTTCCCGCCTCTGGCTGTGCGTATGACAAGCAGCAGCAAAAGCAGATAACCGACGGGGGCGAGGATATGGTAAATGATCGCCACCTCACCCATCTCGCTGAATTCGCACAACATGGCGGGTTTGTTGACGTAGGGGAAGAAGGACAGATAGCGGATGCGCTCGGAGCGTGTTTCACCTTCATCCAAGCTCGGCCACGCCTCGTCGCTGCTATATATCACATAACCCCGGTATTCCTTGCTGTTTACCATGAACCAATAGCCCTTGGAAACGGTGCGGGAGCGGTTTTGCTCCGCTTTTGTGTCGTCCAGACGGCTGTCATAGCTGTCCACCGTACCCATTACGCTGTCGCCCCATATCGCCAGAGCCAGCGTAGATAGGCTCAAATACATGGCAAACAGCAGCACGGCGTAAATCAGGATGAGGATGGGCAGGGGGATGCTTTTGCTCGTTTTCTTCTTTGTCATGACGATACTCTCCCTTCTGCAGCTTCAACAAGTTTCATTTCATCAATCAAACTCCGTTCTGTCTCCCTCGTATATGATAAGGCCATATTCCTTGGCAAAGGCACGAACTTCATCAAGAAAGCTTTGCCCTGATGGCGTTTGCAAGCGTTCAGCAGGCATACTTCCTTCGCTAAAAAACGAGTCATACGCAATCGTTTCTCCTGTTTCACTCACCTGCCACATGCCGTCTGAAAGCGGAATCACTTCAAGGTATCTGTAATATTTGTAGACCTTATTGTCTGTCTTGGTTGCCGTTCCAGGAAGTGTAGCAAAGCTGGATGAGCTCCCTCTTATTGCCTTCCAATCATTGGCCGGCATCAGTTCTATATGCCAGTCTTGATTGTCAGAGGTAATTATATTAGCTGAGGGATTGTAAGCGTATTCATCCCACACTTTCCAACCGTCACTGGGATGGAAATTATACTGTTTGAATATGTTGTTTTCCACATCAGCTTCTACTCGAAGAATTTCATAATTGTAGTCGGCGAAGCCTGTAGCTCTTGGGTCGCAGTCAAAGACCTCATATAAATAGTAGCGGTTGTCATCATTCCCTATTTTTAACTTCACGGCTGGTGCAGAATATGTGAAAGAAAGAGTAAAAGCGGCTTTGTCTTCGACTTGGTCTTCCCATGTCTTATAGAATTTGACGAATGATGGCGTACCCATAGTAATGAAATTATAAAGCGTGCACATAAACTTACCGTTATCTTTACTTCCCGGCGACCAGCTCCAGATAGTAGGCTTATCGGAGGGGGATTTGGCAAATGCCGCTATATAATCCTTATACTCAGTCTTAGACAGAGGAATTTCCTTTCCGTCTACATCGGACGCATAGACACTGAATTCAGTTACCGTATTCATCTGTTTTTCAAAACCATTTATCTCCCAAAGAAGTCTCTGCTTTGCGTCTAAAATACAACGCTCGTAAAGGCAAGCAAACAGCTTCCTTAGTCGGTAACGCAATACGGCCTTCAGCCCTTCCTTATACTCTGTTATCTCCTGTGTGCCTGGCTCCTGCCATCGGTCCGCTACGTGTATATCCTCGGCAATCATTTTACGGGCACTCGGCTTCAGCTTCCAGAACACATTTGCGTAATCATCCAGGAGTTTGTCGATTGATTCAAACATCTTTTGAGGGTTGTTACGGTTTTTAACAAATTCCCGCTGGAGAAGCCACGCCCAAGTGTTTCCCTTATTAACTATTACAGCATCTTTCATTTCATCAATAAATGCTCGCGCCGGCATATTATTAGGGAGAGAACAACCAAATTCTCCGGAATAGTTGGAATAGGAAACATATTCCCAGGTAAATTCCTGATAAGCGTGCTCTATTTCGTTTTCATACCCATAGTTCTTTACATCTCTTATCCCATCATCCACCATACCAGCAAGCCATACTCCAGCTGCGGCAACAGTCAATGGAGCAGCTCCAAGGGCTCCCGCAGCCGTGCTTAACCCGAGCTCGATAATGTCATATTTATTCTTTTTAAGCGTTTCACTCACATTTCCCGATTGATACCATGATAAGCCAACCTTTATTGCAGTCAGACCTGCACCGATCTTTCCAAAGCTGTTTCCGAGAGCCTTTGACATTTCATTCGACATCAACCCCGTTGACGATACAAGATGAATGGTATTATCTGATGCAGAGGTAAGATTGTTGGACAAACCAAAGGAGTCAATTCCAATATTGATAAGTCCGCTGTCCTCTGCCGAGTTTTTTCGCAGCATTGCGATAAACAAATCCTGGTCGCCGAAGCATTTATCAATCATATCATCCAGCTTTGCGGAACTAAAGACTACCTTTGAGAGAGGACCGCTGTTATATCCCTTTTCATATTCAAAATAGTCGAACAAGGCATATGTGGAAAAATGGTCGGTGTAAAAAGTAATCGTGCCATTAGATTCGTCGAGCTCGGAGTAAAGAAGCTCCCATGTGCCCGTACTGTCGTTATAATACTGCACAAACAGTCTGTCAGCCGCATTTTCTGTCCTTTCATACGGCAATGTTATCGTCACATACGTAGGAAATTCAGTCACATCACCCAGTGAAAAATCATAGCAGTGGGCTGAAAATCCATTTTCGTCGTCTTTTTTTACTCCGAGATCTCTAATTTCAAGCGTTTCCTCCTCAGAAAGGTTAAACTCGCCGAAATCTACAGAGATTCCTTCTGTTTCAGCAAGCGTGCTTTCAGGTCCCACATCTACAGTAATGGGCTTGGTTTTGTAATCACTTTTGCTTATTTTGATTTTTGAATAACCTGTAGGGCCGCCGGCTTCACTTCTATCAGTTTCCACAGAGGATTGATCCGCCTGTAACATGTAGGGATCACTCTTGCCAAACAAGCCGTCTACCGCAAAGCCTGGCCATCCGTACATAGCTACGGCAACAGTTTGAAAAAAAAGTACAATAGCAAGCACGATACAAAGCGCAGCACTGCCATTTTTTGTTTTCGATCCTTTATTCGGGCGTTCCATTTGTGCATAAGCAGGTGACGTATAAACAGGCTGAGGTAAATGTACACCTTGCGACTGCGCAGTAGGTTTGGACTGCGGAGCTACGAAACCGGTCTGTCTAGGTGCTGCAGGCTGCCTGGCTTGTCTTGATACCACGGGTCGTCCGGCCTTCTGTGCAGGTTGAGTTGTCGGCGGTGATAGAGCCTGTGTTGGCATCTGGACAGGTGCGTCGGTAGCAGGTTTGCCGCATTTAGCGCAGAAGCGAGCGCCGGTATGAAGCTCCTTGCCGCAATTCGTACAATATTTTCCCATATCTGCACCTCCTTATGGCCGCACCAGCGCCACCAGCGCCGGTGTCCCGTCGGGCGTATCCATCGTACCGACGGCGTATTGCTTCCCATTAAGCTCGTAGAACTGCGTCAGGTGTATGGTTCCCGCACCGGACGCCCACAGGCCGCCCTTTTCCCACTTGCCCAGAAATACGCTGTCTTCCATATCCGTTTCATCGAAGCTCTCTCCTTCGTTGGCCCAAAAAATCTGATACCAGTCGAGAGTGAGGCTCAGGCTCTCCGCCGTACCTGCAAGGGCGACATTGAGAAACTCCATAGCGCCCGAGTCGTATTCGTTATTGGGGTCGTAAATAATCAGTGCTTTCCAGCTCCCAGTCAGCGGGCCGATATTGTCTATGATATTCGCATCGGATGGAACTCCGTCATAAACCACGTCCTCTGTGTACCAGAGAAAGTCCTCCAAATCGGGGCGTTCCTCCGTGGATAAGCTCACGCCTGTTACCTCCGGCGCGGGAATACTGCCGCTTTCCGTGGCCGCAGGCGGGGTTTCTTTCTCCGATGCCGGTGTAACGAGCGCTGTTTGCTCCGTCCTCGGCGCAGGAGATTCCTTTACTGCTGCTGACGGCAAATTGGGCGGTATGGTGAGAACGCCTATCACAAGCATCAGCAGATTGGCCGCGATCAGTATTGCGGGCAAGATTTTATTGCCTCTGCCCGCAGATGGAATATTATCTCTCATGGATATGCCTCCAGTTTGTTTGATCCGATTATTGTGCGCTGTTTTCTCATGTTGGCCGACATATCTTGTGCTTGGGGTCGTTTTTACCTCTGACAGGTAATCACGCCCCACTCTTTATCGTTGTGGTCTCGCATTGAGGC
>DHPU01000066.1:57233-69383 GCA_002407935.1 Peptococcaceae bacterium UBA5356 | reverse complement strand
GGAATTTAACTTTTCAATTGACCAGTTTACTTGAAGCAGAACAAATTAACAATAAGAAACACGCTTCTCCGCCATTTTAGTGGAAAAACGTGTTCCTTTCCAATAATTTTAAAGGGAAATAGTGCTATCTCCCTGAATTTTTATGTCTTCCGGCTAGTTCCTGCCAAATTTCCTTTAATTCAATCTTGCGGTCGCGCAACATTACTAATAAATGATAAAAAAGATCGGACGTTTCATAAATAATCTCGTCCTCTTTCCCGCCCTTGGCCGCAATAACTACCTCGGTAGCTTCTTCCCCAACCTTCTTGAGAATCTTATCAATCCCCTTTGTAAAAAGGTAAGTAGTATAAGACCCTTCCGGACGCTGTTTCTCGCGTTCCCTTACCACATCCTCCAGCCAAGATAAGACAGCCCAATCTGTAGCTACTGCCCCTTCTTTTTCCTGCAAAGCATGGCTAAAGCAGGAAAAACTGCCCTCATGGCAAGCCGCCCCAGTTTGCTCCACCTGTACGAGCAAGGTATCGGCATCACAATCGTAATAAATACCCTGTACCTTTTGTAAATGTCCGGACGTTTCCCCTTTCGCCCAAAGCCGCTTCCGACTACGGCTGTAAAACCAGGTGCGCCCCTCCTGCAAAGTTTTTTCTAACGCTTCCCGGTTCATATAGGCCAGCATTAAAACTGTTCCGCTTTTCACATCTTGCACAATCGCCGGAATTAACCCATTTCCATCATATTTTAAGCTTTCTAGCCTTTCTGACGTTATTTCTTCTGACATACCTCTACATTCCTTTCCCGGAGATACTTTTTAACTTCCGGTATCGTTGTCTCGGCAAAATGAAAGATGGAAGCAGCTAAAAGTCCATCCGCTTTACCAATCACTGCCCCTTCCCAAAAATGCTCCTTTGTCCCTGCTCCACCCGAAGCTATTACAGGAATCGCCACACTTTCGCTAACTGACTTGGTCAACTCTAAATCATAACCATCTTTAGTCCCGTCACGATCAATACTCGTTAAAAGTATTTCTCCCACGCCTAATTTTTCCACTCGGCGAGCCCACTCAACGGCATCAAGACCGGTAGCCGTTTGGCCCCCATGGGTATAAATTTCCCATTTCCCTGTACTGATTCGCCGCGCATCTATCGCCGCTACAAGACACTGCCTCCCAAATTGTTCCGCCGCTTCCCGTAGCAACTCAGGATTCTTTACCGCCGCCGTACTAATCCCTACCTTGTTTGCACCGGCGGCCAAGGTTCTGCGAATATCCTCCAGATTACGAATGCCGCCCCCGACCGCAAAAGGAATTGCCACGCTGGCTGCTATCTTTGCCACCACGTCGAGAATCGTGTCCCGGTTTTCTGTAGTAGCGCTGATATCCAGCAAGACCAATTCATCGGCGCCTTCACGTTCATAATATCCGGCTAATTCTACGGGATCTCCCGCATCTCTTAAATTAACAAATTGGGTTCCCTTAACTACACGCCCCTTCTCTACATCCAAACACGGGATTATCCTTTTTGCGCACATCCTGTTTTTTCCTCCATTATTTGCAGAGCCTCTTTTAAATGAACCGCTCCTGAATAAAGAGCCTTGCCCATAATTATTCCTTCTACCCCGGATATTTCTAACTCCTTAAGCTGATATAAATCCTCGATACTGGAAACGCCCCCCGAAGCAATTACCTTTAATCCGCTAGTCTCCGCCAGCTTTTTGGTGGCTTCTAAATTAGGCCCGCGTAAAGTTCCATCGCGGCGTGTATCCGTAAAAATAATTCTTTTAATACCCAAAGCCGCAATTTCTTCCGCTAATTGGTCTACTGTCATTTCTACCGTGGATTCCCATCCCTCAATTGCTACCAACCCATCACGACTATCTATCCCTACCGCAACATGTTCCCCAAATTCCTCGACACACTTGGCAACAAGTTCCCGTGAATGAATTGCCGCCGTGCCTAAAATTACCCGATCTACTCCCATCTTTAAAATCTTTTCTACCGCCTCTAAACTGCGAATCCCCCCTCCTACCTGCAGAGGTATTTTCACAGCGCCTAAAATTTCCTGGATAATCCCCAGATTTTTAGGTTTACCGGCAAAAGCCCCATCAAGATCTACTAAATGGAGCCGGGGTGCGCCTATATCCTCCCACATCCTGGCAACTTCCACCGGTTCATCAGAATAAACAATCTCTGAACTTATTTCCCCCTGAACTAACCGAACACAACGACCGTCCCTTAAATCGATGGCCGGAATTACTAACATTTCTGACCACTCCCCACATTTTTGAATGCTATTCATTTCAATATTGTCTAGCTTTAATTAAAACATACTCTGCTCAGAATTTCTACTGTCTAAAAGCTGAAACTTTTCCAAATTACTTGCTTTTTCTTTTCTATTCCCTTGAAAGCTCTATAAAACCCCCTTAGAGGACGGTATCGTCTCTCCCTCAATCCGTACCGCTTCGCGTAAAATTCTCCCCATTCCTTTAAATACGGCTTCCGCAAGATGATGAGCATCTTCCCCGGTGATTTGCTTAAGATGTAGTGTTATTTTTGCTTCTTGAGCAAAAGCTTGCCAAAAAGCCGTAATTAACTGACTATCAAACTCCCCAATTTTTTCTGTAGGAAAAGTTAAATCAGCGTAAAAACCGGGCCGGCCGCTGAGATCAACCGCACAAAGCACCAATGCTTCATCCATCGGCAACGCCAGAGAACTATAACGAACAATCCCCTTTTTAGCCCCTAGCGCCTGCTTGAAGGCCTCGCCCAAACAAAGTCCCAAATCCTCTACGGTATGGTGAAAATCCACCTGCAAATCGCCCGCGACTTCCAGCTTTAACCGAAAACCACTATGTTTCATCAATAATTCCAACATGTGATCCAAAAAGCCGATCCCACTGCGACCTTGCAAAGAGCCTTCCTTTTCCAAAACCAGCTCCAGTTTAATCGCCGTCTCCGTTGTTTTCCTTTCCACGCCACCCTTGCGCAAATTCAACTCACTCATCTTGATTCCTCCTTTATCCGTACGGTCAACGCCTGTCCGTGTGCCGCCAACCCTTCCGCCAAAGCTAAGTGTTTTACCGGTTCCGCCGCCTTGCTCATCCCAACCGCAGAAAAACTAATGATACTCGAACGCTTCGTAAAATCCTCCACCGATAAAGGCGAAGCATAACGAGCTGTCCCCCCCGTAGGCAAAACGTGACTGGGCCCTGCCCAGTAATCTCCTAAAGGCTCCGGCGAATGTGCACCTAAAAAGATTGCTCCGGCATTTTCCACCTTGGCTAAAGCCGGCCAAGGATCCGCCAAAAGTAATTCTAAATGCTCCGGTGCGGCAGAATTGGCCGCTGCAAAAGCCTCCTCCAAGTTTGCGGTGACAATAACTGCTCCAAAATCCCGTAAAGAAGCTGCCGCAATCTCCTGCCGCGGCAACAAAGCCAGCTGCTCTCTTAAAGCTTTTCTCACCTCAACAGCCCAGGCGGAATCAGGTGTAAGCAGAATCGCCCTGGCCCGCCGGTCATGTTCCGCTTGAGAAAGCAGATCGGCTGCCGCGTATTCCGGCTTGATGCTGCCATCTCCGATAATCAAAATTTCACTGGGCCCGGCCAGCATATCAATCCCCACCGCCCCGTAAACAGCCTTCTTGGCTAACGCTACATATATATTCCCGGGCCCTACGATTTTTTCTACCGCCGGAATCGTCGCTGTTCCATAAGCAAGTGCCGCAATCGCTTGAGCGCCGCCAATCCGGTAAATTTCCGACACCCCGGCCATCCTGGCTGCGGCCAATGTGGCCGCCGGAATCCTTCCATCCTTCCCCGGTGGCGTAACCATCACGATCTCCGTTACCCCGGCCACCTTAGCCGGAAGGGCTGTCATTAAAACTGTGGAGGGGTAACTGGCCGTACCTCCCGGTACATATATTCCCACTCGCCGCATGGGCCGATAGAGCTGCCCGGTAATCGAACCTGTTTCATCCTGGCTAAACCAGCTTTTTTGTTTTTGCTGACTGTGAAAACTGCTTATTTGAGCCTTAGCTTGCCCCAAATAATCGAGAAAATCCGCCTCCACCTTTTGCATGGCGTCATCTATCTCCGTTTCACCGACCCGCAGATCCTGCGTCTGCAAGAGACAGCCATCCAAAGTCTGCGTATAACGAAGTAACGCTTCATCCCCATTTGCCCGTACATCTTGGACAATCTGCTCCACCCTTACCCGGATCTCTTCATCAAAATAGGTCTTCCCCCGGATTCTTTCCTGGGCTTCCCGCGAAGGCCATTGATAAACAGGAATCAAGAAAGCTCTCCTCCTTCCGTCTCTAAAATTCTTTTGATCTCCGCAACCAACCCATTAATCTCCTTAGACTTCAAGCGATAACTGGCTCTGTTGACAATCAGACGGGCCGTAGCCTCACCCATAAACTCCAAAACCACAAGATTGTTCTCCTTTAACGTTCTGCCGGTAGAAACAATATCGACAATCACATCGGCCAAACCTACCCGCGGAGCCAATTCTATATTCCCATGCAGTTTAATAATCTCGGCCTGTAAACCTTTTTTCCGCACATATTCTTTCGCTACCGTGGGAAATTTCGTGGCAATACGCAAACCCTGTTTCCAGGTAAACTTTCCATCGGCTGATAACGCTTCTCGCGGTACGGCCGCCGCAAAACGGCAATATCCAAATTTTAAATCAACTAACTCATACAGGTTTCTATTGGCTTCTAAAATGCTGTCTTTCCCCACAATTCCCAAATCAGCGGCACCATGCTCCACATAAGTAGGAATATCGGTCGGCCGGCAAACAATGTAATTAACCAGTTTTTCCTTATCCTCGAAGATTAACGTCCTGGCTTCATCTGATAACCCCGGATAACTTAGTCCACACTTCTCCAGCAGCATCCTGGCGGGTTCAAACAATTTTCCTTTTGGCATCGCAATTGTTAAGTTATACTTCATCTGACCTTTCCTCCCCACACCAGTCTAAAATCGCCCCTTTACCCTCGGCCCTTTCTTCCGCCTGAGAACGAGTTAACCCTTCTGCTTCTGTAATCACTCTCCGACCGGTCATCCTTAGCTGCCTGGCTCTCTCCATCACCTTCCCGGAATCTGTTCCGGCTACCAACACAAAACTTGCCTGCTCCTGACCCTCCGCCTTTTCTGTAATATCCTGAGGCAGACTAAGCAGAATCCTTTCCACTCCTAACGCAAAACCGGTGGCGGCACAATCCTTACCAAAATAACGCAGTAATTCATCATAACGCCCTCCGCCGCCAATCGGATAACCGATCCCCGGCGTATAAATCTCGAAAACCATCCCTGTATAATATTCCTGACTTCTCAAAGTGCTCAAATCCACCTGAATATTGTGCTCATACCCATATAACTTTAAATAGTGTATCGTCTGCCGCAAACCGGCAAAAACCTCAGCCAGTTCCGGTGGCAAGTCCTCCTGTCGCTCTTCCTGATTCGTTTGTCCCTGATCCGGATTTGTCTGCAACTGTTCAAGATCACTTGCAGAGAATTGTCGGGTCAAAAAACCCAATATTCTTTCTACCTTTTCCTTCTTCATTCCGACCGCGGAAAGGCAACTGCCCAGCCCAACAAAATCCTTCTCCAACAACAGGTTTCGTACCTCATTAAGCTGTGTTTCATTTCCGGTGAAGTTCTCCGACAGGCTCTTTAAAACACCGGTATGCCCCAGACTAATCGTGAAATCCTTCAAACCGACTGCTTGCAATGCCTCAATCGCAATAGCCAAAACCTCGCTATCCGCTTCCGGCCCTTTTTCGCCGATCAACTCCACCCCTACCTGACAAAATTCCCGTTGCTTTCCGGTCTGAATCTCCTCATAACGAAACACTTCGCCGCCATACATTAACCGCTGCGGATAATCATCCGGCAATTTACTGCTAATGACTCTGGCAATAGGAGTAGTCATTTCCGACCGTAACGCCAGAATCCGGCCATCCCGATCGGTTAATTTATATAATTGATCAGAGCCGCTTAAGTTTTCTCCCGGCAAAAGCACCTGGTAATATTCCATCAAGGGCGTATTTATTTCCTCATAACCCCATAAAGATATCGCCTTTAACATCCGATTTACCGCTTCCCTTTTCCGGCATGCCTCCCCGGGCAGCCAGTCCCGCATCCCCGGAGGTATGTGGAAGTTATTCCCTCTAACCATAAAAACACATCCTTTAGCTCGTTAAATTATTACCACATTAAACGATTATTACTCTTATTGTATGAACAAATTAAACAATTGTCAAGGTGAAAAAACCGGCACAAGCCGGTTTTATGGTTGCTTATATTGTTGCCTTGGTTCCTTGTATTAATTTTACCCTTTTACTTGTCCTTTATCTGACTTACTTTTTCCTCTCTTGTTTTTCCAGTCCTTTTTGTTCCCGCCAACGGTCAAGAACAAATCTGTAACCGTCCGCTCCAAAAAATAAGCATCTCTTGACCCGACTGATTGTCGCCGTACTGGCTCCTGTTTTCTCGGCAATATCTGTATAGGTTAAATCCTGATCCAGCATTTTGGCCACTTCTAAGCGCTGCCCGATCGCTTTTATTTCCGCAACCGTACAGATATCCTCAAAAAAGCGATAACAATCTTCTTTATTTTTCAAAAGAAGAATCGCTTCAAAAAAGTCCTCTGTAAAATCATCCTTTAACCGGCTTTCGTAACTCATTCGGATCCATCACCTCTTTACCTTCTCCACATCCCTCTTGCCTTAAGCAAAACCGCAAACCTATTTTCCCTTAATAGGGACATTTTCTGTTAAAATCAGGCTGGCCTCTTCCACCTCTGTCTCCGGAACCAGTATCTCCACGGCACCGGAATCTCCTAAATGCGGAACCCCTAACGGACGAAGCATTACCAGTAGTCCTTCATTTGTAAGAAGTGCTTTTATTTGCTCAGCAATAACCCTATTAGGAGAAATATATACAACCGTCCACATGAAAAACCCTCCTTAAGACACTCTCAAATGAATAATTATTCTTCACCAGACTCCATCATTCCATGTTTAGTAAAAATTTGCGCCCTCCCCCTAATTTTTATCGCTGAAGTATGTTCCGTAAATTGAGCCAGCATAACCTCGCCTCGGTCAAGCTTTTCGGTATGATGAAATTTAGTATCTTTACCTCTGGTTAACCCGATGATCGTTACCCCATTTTCCAAAGCCTTAACAACAATGTAATCCTCCGAAGTCGGCTTGTCAATGTTTTCCATGCAGCTCACCCCCTTATATATATATACATCTCTCTATCTTGACATGCTTATACCCTTACTCCTCTATCTTTTTCTGGTACTTTTCTTTTAAATACTCCTCAACAATCGGAGGCACCATTCCCTTTACACTTCCCCCAATCAAAGCGACCTGTTTAATCATGGACGAACTGAGAAAAGAATAATCTCCTTCTGTCATTAGAAAAACAGTCTCCAAATTTTTATTTAAATGTTTATTCATCGATGCTAACTGCATTTCATATTCGAAATCGGAAATAGCCCTAAGCCCCCGAATTAAAGCCTGTGCTCCCTTTTTACGGGCATATTCGGCTAAAAGCCCCGCCACACTTTCCACTTCTGCATTCTTAATGTGTTTAACACTCTCCTCCAGCATCGTTACTCTTTCTGAGATAGAAAACAGATTTTTTTTATAATTATCTTTGGCTACAGCAATAATCACCTGATCAAATAATTTACAAACTCTTTCGGCAATGTGAATGTGGCCGTTTGTTACTGGATCAAATGTTCCCGGATAAATAGCTATACGCATCTTGTTTTCTCCTTTACTAGTACATTTTCTACTACATCCTATCCTGTTTAATTCGTAAAATGTTCTCACAATCCTGCTACCGCATTAAAAATTCTTCTTAAACTACACTAATCGCCTCTGCTCCTAAGATATTTTCCAATTCCTGTAATAATTGGGCTGAAATATTTACCCAAAAACGCGGATTACTTTCGATTAATCTTTTTTCCTCCGGAAAATAGAGATAAAGCGGAGTATTACCTCGGTACTGTTTAATAATCGGTACTAAACTCTGCCAAATTTGTTTTCTCTCAAAAGACGAGGGCATTTTTAAATATAGTTTCGTATATGTACCACTATTAATTTGCTCTTCAGCACTTTCCAAAAGGCGAATGCGATCAACCATGATTTTGGGCTTGTCTTCCTGTAAATTTAATTTACCGGTAACCAAAACAGGCCGGTCTTCCTGCAAAAGATTATTATACCTGAGGAGATTACGGGGAAAGAGAAGGGCATCAAGACTTCCGGTTAAATCCTCCAAAACAAAATAAGCCATTGTTTCCCCCCTTTTCGTTACTGAACGTCTTAAGGAAGTAATTATTCCAGCCAAAGTGACCGATTCCCTATCTTGCCCCGCCATCACTAATTCCTCAATCGAGCCACTCGTCTGGCTTTTAATAAACTCTTTATATTGAGATAACGGATGACCGCTTAAATAAAGACCCAGCACCTCCTTTTCCATTTGAAGGATTTCCTTCTCTGTAAACTCCCGCACCTCGGGTAAAGGAATCGGTGGATTCACAAAATTCTCCCCCACGGAATTACCTTGGGCAAAGTCAAAAAAGGAAAGCTGCTTAGAATTTTTCTGACGCTGCCAAGCTAACCCTTGATCGATACAGAGCTGCAACACAGCCAACAACGGTGCCCTTCCTTCATGAATTGAACTAAACGCTCCTGCTTTAATTAAATTTTCGATCACACGCCGGTTTAAATTAGTTAAATCGACCCTTTCACAAAAATCCTGTAAGCTTTGGAACAGGCTTTCTTCCCGTTCCTCCAAAATGGACTGAATCGCTTGATACCCTACCTGTTTAATCGCCGCCAGCCCGAACCGGATTTTGTTCCCGCTGACCGTAAAACTTTCCCCGCTTTCATTTACATCGGGCGGCAAAATTTCAATTTTTCTCTGTCGGCATTCCTCAATATAAAAAGGCACGCGATCTTTTGTCTCAATTACACTGGTGAGCAAAGCAGCCATAAATTCCACCGAATAATGAGCCTTCAAATAGGCGGTTTGATAAGCTAACAAAGCATAAGCGGCAGAATGGCTCTTATTAAAACCATATCCGGCAAAAAACTCCATTAAGTCAAAGATTTTTTCCGCACTCTCGGCGGCAATCCCCCTCTGAGCTGCCCCCTCGACAAACTGTTTACGCAGGCTACTGATAATCTCCGGCTTTTTCTTACCCATCGCCCGTCGCAAAAGGTCAGCTTCTCCCAGCGTAAAACCGGCCAATTCACTGGCAATCCGCATCACCTGTTCCTGATAGATAATTACGCCATAAGTAGTCTTGAGGATTGGTTCCAACGCTGGATGCAGATAGGTTATTTCTATCTCTTGATGTTTTCGTTTGATAAAATCCTCAACCATCCCACTGCCCAATGGACCCGGCCGATAAAGGGCCACCAATGCAATAATATCTTCAAAAGTCTGCGGTTTTAAATCCTTCAGAATTGCTCTCATCCCGGAACTTTCTAATTGGAATACACCAATAGTATCACCCGCAGAGAGCAGTTCATATACAGCCGGATCATCCAAAGGAATCCGTCCTAAATCAAACTCTTTTCCCTGACTGCTTTGAGCCAGCAAAACGGCATTATTAATTACCGTTAGTGTCCTCAGCCCTAGCAGATCCATTTTTAAGAGGCCAATCTCCTCTACTGTTTCCTTGGCAAACTGCGTACAGACAAATCCTTCGGAAGTTCTCTGCAAAGGCAAATAGTTTTCTAAAGGTTGCTGGGCAATCACTAGACCGGCCGCATGTGTCCCGGAATGGCGCGGAATTCCTTCTAACGCTTGAGAGGTAGCCAAAAGCTCTTTGATCGTGGGGTCTTCCTCCTGCATTTTGGTCAACTCGGAGGAAACTTCCAAAGCTCTGGCAATCGTCATCCCCGGCTCCAGCGGAACCAACTTGGCAACCTTGTCCACCAAATAAAGGGGGATTCCCATCGCTCTTCCTGTATCTCGAATCGCCGCCCGTGCCGCCAGTGTTCCAAAGGTAATGATTTGAGCGACCCTATCTTCTCCATATTTCTCCATCACATAATCGATAACCTCGCCTCGGCGTTCATAACAAAAATCAATATCAATATCCGGCATACTGACTCTCTCCGGATTTAAGAACCTTTCAAAAAGAAGGTCATACTTCAAAGGATCAATATCCGTGATTCCCAAACAATAGGCAACCAGGCTTCCGGCCGCCGAGCCTCTCCCCGGTCCCACAAAAATACCACTTCTCTTCGCAAAATGAATAAAATCCCATACAATCAAGAAATAACTGCTATACCCCATTTTCTTAATTACATCCAGCTCATAGTTCAATCTTTCCCCGTGGACAGCCTGAATACGGGAATACCTTCTTTCCAGCCCTTTTTGACACAACTCCAATAAATAACTATCTGCTGTATACCCGGCAGGAACCTGAAAAGGCGGCAAATGATTCTCGCCAAAAGTAAACTCCACTTGACAACGGGCGGCAATTTGGACAGTGTTCTCAAAGGCTTGCGGATAATCGCCAAAAAGCAGCCTCATTTCTTTTTCCTCTTTTAAATAAAATTCTTGGGTCTCAAAGTGGAAACGTCCCTCGTCCGCCATTGTTTTACCTGTCTGAATACATAAAAGAATATCTTGAATAAAGGCATCTTCGCGGCGCAAATAATGTACATCATTACTAACCACCAAAGGTATGCCGGTCTGCTCTGCGATCCGTACCAATCCGGCATTTACCTTACGTTGTTCAGATAAACCATGATCCTGTAATTCCAAATAAAAGTTTTTCGAACCAAAAAGCTCGCTATAAAAAAGGGCTTTACTGACAGCCTCTTCTTCTTTATTTTGCCTAAGTAAAGACGGTATTTCTCCGGCCAAACAAGCAGACAGCGCAATTAACCCCTTACAGTACTTTTGCAACAAAGCTACATCCACACGGGGTTTATAATAAAACCCTTCCAGCCAAGAAGCGGAAACGAGCTTCAGCAGATTGGCATAGCCCTCCTGATTCTCCGCCAAAAGTACCAGATGGTATGGCGTATCATCAATTCCGGCGGCTTTATCAAAGCGGCTCCGTGGGGCTACATAGACCTCACAACCAATAACCGGATGCAACCCGGCTTTTTGGGCCTCCTTGTAAAACTCCACCACGCCATACATTACACCATGATCGGTAATGGCTAAAGCCTCCATGCCCGCTTCTTTAGCCTTTTTTACTAGATCTTTGATCTTCCCGGCTCCGTCAAGGAGGCTATAACACGTATGATTATGTAAATGCACAAAAGACACGTTTTCCCCTCCCCCTTCTACCCTCTATTGTAACAAGATAAACAAAGAAAGCCTATCTCTTTTTTCAGAGTCAGGCTTTTGCCTTACCCTTTTATTCTTTTATCCTTTTCTCAGCCGGCGAGTCATCAAACCCCCGATTCGCCCTGATTCTTCTGCCGTCAATTCTCCCCAGCCAAAGTTTTCAATCTTTTCCCATAGCCCCAGTTCCTTGGCAATTTCCACTTTCAATAAATCCTGTGCTGTCGGCTCCTTCTTTTTCTTCTTGGGCATAAATAATCACATCCTTGCCAAATTAATTCCCTATAGGATTTATCTTCTGCTAAGCAGTAATAAAATATGTCGTGCCTTCGTCGTTTTAGTTTCGGTTTTGGTTTTAGTTTTAGCCAAGGTCTGCCTCGGGGTTCCAAATCCTCGAACAGAACGCTCCTAAGCTCGGCTCGGCGTGATACCGACCGGGCTCAATTCGCCTCCCTGCTCAGTTCGCCCTAGCGCCGACATCCTTGTCGGCGACTTCGCTATCACTAGCCTCGCCTTCGCTAAGGACGTTTAACTGTCCGATGCTAGTCACCCTCCGGCAGTACCTTGTCTAAATAGTACGCGCCTCGAGTTTCGAGTAAGGCTGTACTTTGTCTAAATAGTACACGCCTCGAACTTCGAGTAGAGCAGTACCTTGTCTAAATAGTACGCGCCTCGAGTTTCGAGTAAGGCAGTACTTTGTGTTTTTAAAGTCTTTTTCCTCCAGCCGCGGCAAAGATGCTGTGCCTGAACCCGTTTCTTTCGGAATACAGCTAAACAGACTTAACGAAAGCGAAGTGGGAAAGCAAAGGGGCGGACAGGACG
>DHPU01000066.1:0-56927 GCA_002407935.1 Peptococcaceae bacterium UBA5356 | reverse complement strand
TGTTCTGTATGAAGAAGCGAAACGACGAAGGCACACATCTTTGCCCTTTAAAGGAATTTCTCGGCAAAAATACGGCCCAGCCCAATTTTATTTACGCGGGCATGAATAGCCTCAACCTCTGTCGTGTAAAGATCTTTTTCCTGCATCCGCGCAAAATATTTCCCCCCGGAAAAAGTATAGCGATTCTTTAAGCCTTCAGAGGTTTCAATCATTTCATTAGCATAAGCAATTAAATCCCCCAGTACCACGGATCTGGGTAATTCCAGCAGCGGCATTCCCAGATACAGGCGCACACTGTTATGTCCGGCCAAACTACCGGTAGCCATCGCCTCAGTATGACCCACAAAAAGACCCGACTTTTCCCCGGCACAGAATAAATTATCCAATCCCTTAACCTGCAAAGCATTATTACGCGGCGCCATTGATAAATAACGGATCGAGTTACCCTTTCCTCCCGAATAAGGATCATCATAACGGGCAAATTCAAAACCCGGAATCCTCCGCAATTTTTCCAAAGGATAATAAGAAGTCATTAGCTTCGCATAACCGGTATCAAGCAAGACAATATTCTCGGCAAATTCCTTGAGAGCATACTGCTGACATACCTTGTAATCCAACTTTTTCAGGTTAATATCCTCGGCAGGGACAGGAACTACTGCCACTCCGTCCTTTTCCAGCCGCTCCACAATTTCCGGACTCAAAGAGTGCCGTGCCAGCTTACAAGATCCACTATATGCACCATAGGATTCATCCCCTCGCTGTCCCAGCAAATCCTCTACCCCCGCCCGCTGGCTGATACTGATCCGCGGCCCATAAGAGGGGCATCGCAAAATACACATTGAACAGCCATTACCATACCGCAGGCAATTTCCCATGGGACCGGTAGACCCTGTCGTTTCAATAAAAACATCGCCCTCTACTACACTTTCATCCGCCAGTATAATCTGCTTAATACCGGCACCCTCTTTCTCCACATCGATCGCTCTGCTTTCCAGTTGAATATTAATCCCCATTTCGGTCAACTTTTTCCGTACCATTGGTTCTACTTTAACCACATCATATAAAAAAGCATGCTTATGACCCGGAAAATTAATACTTTTATGTCTGGTCGCCCGATCCGTGATCTCTAGCAAATCACCTGCTCCCAACGCAATTATTTCCTCAGCTGCCGTAAATCTGCCATTATTGCGCATAATTCCGCCCACATTGCCTAACCCAAGCAACAAATCCGTTTTCTCCAAAATAGTTACCTCTGCTCCGGCTTTCCTCGCCGTAATCGCCGCCGCACAGCCAGACCATCCTCCCCCAATAATCACCACCTTAAGCACTCTTCCTTACCTCCCTCCGTATAAATCACGCGGATCCAATTGTGTTTTACAGATCTTTGTTCTACTTCCGTTAACTATCCTCGTTTGACAGCTCCCGCAAATTCCCTCACCACAACATAATTTGGCATCATTTGAGCATGCTAAATCAACCTTACTACCCGTTTGCTGAATTAACGCACTTACCCCCCGGTGCAACAACTCCGGGCCGCCACAATAAATCAACTTAACTCCGTTCTTCATAAAACTATCTTTGATATAAGTTAATACTTCGTCGGGAATTAGTAATTTTTCCACATCTAACACTTTTTGGGCAACTACATGGCAACCCATCTCTCTAAACAAAGCTGCCGCAAAGTCGCTTTGAATCTTACCGGTATCTAAGAGTACCTCCACCTCATTACCGCCCTGAATTAACTTTTTGGCCACAGGTACAGCAGGGGCCTGCCCTATCCCCCGAATAACGAGAAGAGCCTTCTCTTTCTGCAGACTCTTCAGATAAGATAAACCTAAAATCCCGTTCCAAAAAGGACCGCGCAATAATATTTCTACTTCCTTCTTCACTGTGCTTTGCTTAAATAAATATTTTGTTTTTACTCCCCGTTCCTGTACGGCAAGCACAACCGTTTCCGCTCTTTCATCAGCCTTCATTACCGACAAAGGTATCTCAAAATAAGGCGGACTATCCAGCGGTCTTAAAAATACGTAAGCCCCCGGCTGTTTTAGTTCTCTGGCCAAAGTTCTGTTAACTTGTACGGTTAAGAGTATCACCAGGGGGGCTGCCTGTTCACAGATCAAAATTTTACACCGGTACTCCTTACGGCTCTCCTTGGCATGTAAATGATTCCACATATATTCCTGGTAAATACAAACTCCTTTCCAATTGGTACAATCACAAAAAACTTTGCCCTGTAATTGGGAACACATAATACATTCTCCCGTTTCCGCCAAATAACACGGACAATATTCCGTACCGGCATCTATGCAGTCTGAAGTTTTCATCTCTGCAACACCCCTCTTCTCATTACTTAGCTTATTAATTAAGCAAGAAAAGGGTGCCTTTTTAAACAAGCAAAAAGAGAGCCCCTGAAGTGAAGTGCACCCCGGCTCCCTAAATTTATATCTTTAAATTTTTTTTAATTTAACTATTAATCAGCTGCTTCGGCAAATAAATCAGGATAACAATAAAGCGTTTGAGAATCTGTCGCAACATCTTTAAATTCACTTAATATCTTCGAATACTTAAAAGCAAAGTTAAAAAAGAGATGGATTTCCGGCTTACTTCTATCCACCGAGCGTAAAATTACTTTATCGGGATAAAAAAGATACTGATAATCCTGATCACGCCAACAAAGGCGAAAATTTCCGATCATGAGACAAATATTTCCCCAATCGTGGATTGAAAAATCATTAATTGTTCCCCGCCCTAATTCAAACTGCTGCCCCAAACTAAAACCCACCGTATGATCCGGTTTACCCATGAAAGTAGTAAAATGCTCCAAAATAAAGCGGCAAGGCAAACTAACCTCTTCCAATAATCTTCTTTCTGTGGTTAACTTTTCTTCCCAAACCTTTAACCTTAGCGCAGAGGGCATATTTTCCTCTTCCACTAAATTATATTTTTCTTTACAACGCCAAAGATTTTGCGTAATCTCTTCCAAAGCCTCCAGATACCTTGCATCACGCTCTCGTCGATTATCCATAAGCAACCCCTCCTCAGGGAACTCCCTTCTTTAAGTATATCAGCTAATACGAATTTTTCCAGACAAACTGCGCTTAAAATTTTCCCTTTGACTTATCCGGCTAAAGTTCATATCATATTAAAGTGTAGTAATATATTTTATCTTAATTTTGTTTTTTGCTTAAATCGGGATGTAGCGCAGTTTGGTAGCCTAAGTTGTGACATTTCACTACCAAAAATATCGCTACACCCCTTAATTATATTTGAGCATCTTTTATCCTCACTATTCTTTTTAAAAATCTCTAAAGTAATTTTATAATCAACACTAACTGCATCTTTACTAAAAAAGTAACTCTATCAATTATTTGATTTAACAATGCTTTTTTTTCTAAAATATTGGCAGTTTTATACCTCTCTTCCCAAGTGCCGATTCCGCTTTCTAATAAATCATATTCATTTAAAGCTATTTTTTTCTGAAATATTTCCTCATCAATAGAATTCATATAGATTAATAATTCATCCACATCTTTTTTTATTAATGATTAAGTATAATTATTTGCTTTTGTTTTGATTCTAATTGTTTTTGATTCTCTTTCTTTTTGTTAATTAGTTTATTAAGCACACCTATTTTTTTATAATCCGTAGCTCTTTCTGATATTTTTACACTTTCACCTTTATTTCTCCAAAATTCAAGATATGTGATTAATTCATTCATCAGTGTTTCGGTTTTTAATTCTTGTCCACTTGTAGTAAATACTCTTATCCCATTTTCATTTAAATATCTAATTACCATAGGAGACTCATCTGTAGTTCTGCCTATTCTGTCTGACTTATAAACTACAAGCACATCAAATTCTTTATTATCTGCCATTCTTTTTATTGTAGTTAATGCGTCTCTATCTATTACTTTTACTTTAAAACCAGATACTCCACCTTCAACAAATTCTCTAATTAAAATCATTTCTTCTTTTTCAATAAATTCGTTTACTAATTTTCTTTGATCTGAAATATTATCGTTTTTTGTTGTCTGTTTTTCAGTAGAGACACGTAAAAGAAAAACTGCTTTTTTACCCTTTAAGTCTAACATAATCTCACCGCCTTTTTGATTAATTTTTGGTAGTGTATTATCTTAATTGTCTTTATATTCATATACTACTCTTGCAACTTATACGTATATAAGTTGTGCTATCGGAACTTGTGATAGCAGTTTCAATAGGTGCGAAACCTCCAGGGCTTTTTATGTTCACTTGTGGTTCGCAGAATTTCTATTACCTTACTGAGTGTAAATAAAGCTTATAATAATAAGTCTTATATGTACTATCTCAATTTAAGGATGCCAAGTCACCCTTTATTGATTAATTAAAAAAGACCCCTGCAAGAGAGGTTTTTTATCGCCACTGTGCTTTTTCACTTAATTAATCAACCACTGCCCTACGGTAAATAATATATACTGAATAAAGTAATATTGTCAGTCAATTAATAGTTAATTACAATACTTATTAATCATTTCTACTATTTCATTATTTGTAGGAATTTTATTATCATCCTTTTTATAATAAATAGTAATCAAATATACAATATTATTATCAACCTGTACATAATATATCAATCTATAACCGTTAGATAAACCCGCATCGGCATTAGAATTCTTTGCTCTTACTTTATAAACATCTCTTTCTTTAGGAAATTTTAAACTTTCTATTTTTTCTCCTTGAAAATCCCCTTTTTCTAAAGAACAAAGAATGTCATCAATATCATTTTCAAGACGTGTAAATTTCTTTTTCTTAATATAATACTTTACATCATTGTTAAATCTATCGGTAGGGATAATTTCGTAAATATTAAAATCATCTGTCTGACTCATTATCAGCTTCCTTTGCCCATTGTTTCCATAATGCCCTAGATTCTTTTAGAGATTTAAATTGCTTTTTGTTATTCTCTACTTCTTTAATTTGTTTAAAACTATCTTCAATAGATTTCAATATAGTACAGGGTCTTTTTATTATTGTATCCATATTTTTTACCCCCTTTTGAACTTGCACATCGAGTTTTTTTTTTTTATTCTTGTCCATATTATACCACCTCAATAGAATATATGCAAACCACGATATATTATTGCCAATTTGATGATATATGATTCTTAATAAGAAAAGACTCCATAGAGAGGTCTTTTCTTAGCCTTCTATTCTTCTATAGTGGCTGCAACTTCAGAAATACTAACGGTGAATAATGCTTGATAAATGGCATCTATATTAGTACAATACTCATATCTTATCCCATTATCATAATTAAGTGAACTACCGCCACTTTCGCTTTGCTTAGGAGTGTCGGCTTCCTGCTCAATTGAACTAACGTCCAAAGTATCAACCGGTACCATTTCTGCAAGCAAAGCATCTCTATTGCGGAGCGACGTACCTTTTCGATAAAATCAGCGATAAGCTTGGTATTATCGATTTTCAAAATGGGCAGCTATACACAAACACCCCTAAAACACCAAACGAACTCCAAAAATGAATTAGACCCCACAAGAACCCGCCGTTTTGGTCATCATAGGGTATCAGCGTTTATGTTTTCGATGAAGAAAAGACTGCACTAAAGGTTTTATCCTTCGGTGCAGTCTTTTCTTTCGAGCCTCCGCTTGAAAAGAGTCGGTCAAAATTTACTTGTTTTCGTAAATCCCTAAGTTGAACTCCCTTTAGTAGGTGTTTTACTTATAAAAGCTTCTCTAGGGTCAGTATGATTGTATGGAGATGTAGCGTTTTCTAACATTTTACTGTAATGGTCAAATACTTCTTTGTCGTTTCTCCAATTATTGTAGGGGATATTATTAAAGACAATTATTTTTTCAAACTCTAGTAACTTTGATGTTTTTAACAATAATTTTTTGTGTTCTTTGTTCATTTAACCATCTCCTCAATAAAGTTATATAATGCTAAATCCTTCTTTTTTAACGTATCTGGATCTATTATATAACATTTAGGTTTATAACCATCTAATTTAACAAATGATTTTTATTAAAATAAATTTCAATTGGACAAAACCCTATGCCCTCTATCTTGTTTCATCAAAAATACATTTTATCTCTAGTAATAAAAACACTCACTATTTAGTAGGTGTCTTACCTGAATCAATCATTATCTTTATTTTCTTTTTATAATCCTCAATCCCGTCAAATTCATCATAATTATATGGCGGTGCAGGTTTTTTAAATAATATTTTAAACTCTTTCTTTAACTCTTGTATTTCAACATCGTTTAATATAAATTCACCTATTTGCATTTAATCACCTCTTTATACGCATTAAAAAGCTCTTTTATTATGAAGTCATCGTCGATTACGAAGAAATAGGAAAAGTTAAATTGTTTTATTGCCGTTTTCCCTATCAAAAAAAGCGGAGGCTGTTTCTCTCAACGGATACATCCCTTGGATTCTTGAGTATGATAGAGATTTATAGCGTCCGTTGGACCATAGAAGTATTTTTCAAGGAAACCAAACAGTACCTAAAATTAGGGACTTGTCAATCGAGGGATTTTGACGCTCAGATTACTCATGTAACAAGTTGTTATCTTCTCTATATTCTTCTATCATATTTCCACCGGGTGAACGCTTATGAATCATTAGATGGGTTGTTTGCAGCGATCAAAGATGATCTTATCGAGAAAAGCCTGGCTGAGCGACTGTGGGAATTGTTCTACGAATTTTTCCAGACAAACTGCGCTTAAAATTTTCCCTTTGACTTATCCGGCTAAAGTTCATATAATATTAAAGTGTAGTAATAAATTTTATCTTAATTTTGTTTTTTGCTTAAATCGGGATGTAGCGCAGTTTGGTAGCGCGCTTCGTTCGGGACGAAGAGGCCGCAGGTTCAAATCCTGTCATCCCGACCATTGCTTTTTTATCCGCTAAAAGCGGATTTTTAATTTTTCAACTATAAAAAAGGATTCGCCTCAAAATTAGAGAAGTAACTATACAAACGTAAACATTCACGAGGAGGTAAAATATGTCTGCAAAAAAGTTGACATGTCCGGAATGTCATGGGCCAATCACCCCTACGACTACAAAATGCCCTCATTGTAAGAAAAAGGTCTCCCAGAAATATCTTCAGTATTACCAAAATGCCGTTAGTAAAGCTTGGGTTGTGGCGTTAGGAACTTTTTTACTCTTTTTAATAATTCCTTTTCTGTTATATGATTATCTGGGAGCTAAATGGACAGGGATCCTTGTCCTTTTGGGACTTCCTGTGTCCTTTTTCTCCGGATATTTAACTAAAATATTATCGTTTAAATGAAAAAAAGGCCTTCAAAAAATTGGAGGCCTTTTTTTTGCTTTTTTGTCTTAGAGCATCTCTTGCAGCACCTGCTCCACTACTTCCTCTCCAATGCCCTTTTGCACTGCTACTTTGCCAAGCTCAACAGGAAGAATAAAAAGAAGCTCCTTTCCTTCTACCTTTTTATCAAACTTGAGCAACCCTAAAACATCCGCAAGGACAGCAGCCGGTAAAGTAAGAGGTAAACCCCACGTCTGCATTAATTCTTCCACCCTCTGCCGTCCTTCCTGGGTGATCATTCCCATTTTTTCCGCTAATTTAAAAACTGCTCTTAGACCAATGGCAACAGCTTCGCCATGACGATATTGCTGAAAATCTGTGGCCTTTTCCAAAGCATGACCAATCGTATGCCCCAAATTTAAGACATTTCGCAATCCTTCATCTCTTTCATCCTGCTGCACAATCTCCGCCTTAATCCGGATACAACGTTCAATTACAGCAAGTAAAACACTGGGGTTTTTTTGAAGAATCTGCTCCGCCTGTTCCTCTAAATAGACAAAGAACTCTTTATCCCACAAAAGGGCATATTTCAACACCTCCGCCAGCCCGGCCCGCCATTCCCGTAAATTTAGGGTCTCCAGAGTACACAAATCGGCCCAGACCGCCCGCGGCTGATAAAAAGTGCCTAGCATGTTTTTGCCGTGCGGATGATTAACAGCGACTTTACCGCCCACACTGCTATCCACTTGAGCGAGCAACGTCGTCGGAATCTGAATTAAAGGAACCCCTCGCCGGTAGAGAGCCGCGACAAATCCCGTCAAGTCACCGACTACCCCTCCGCCTAAAGCGAGCAAAGGGGTTTTACGGCTGAGGTTCTTTTCCAACATATAATCAAGGATTTTTTCGGCAACCGCCCAGCTTTTCGAGCTTTCCCCCGGTTCGATCAAATAAGTAACGGCACGATAACCTTCCTGTGCTAATAATCTCTCCAGTTCTTTGCCGTAATAACCATAAACCAGGGTATCACTAACGAGAAAAACCTCTTCTTCCCGACAAAACTCCTTTAGTCCGGCTACACATTCCGGTAAAATGTTCTCCCCTAATAAAATAGCATAACTTCTTTCCGCCAAATCTACTTTAATTTGCCGAATTCCTTTATTCATCACATTTACCACCCAACCATTCGCTATCTAATCTTTAAACTAAAAACAATTATATCCCTAATGAAACGCCTTGTTTTTAGTAAACTGCCTTGTTAAATAAAATCCCTTAATACTAACGACTATCGATTATATAAATACTTTAAGTAATTATTATAGTTCAACAGGGTCTCTTCCAGATGATCCCCGCCAAACTTCTCCAGCACTGCTTCCGCCAGCACCCAGGCCGTTACGGCCTCCCCCACTATGGCTGCCGCCGGCACAGCACAAACATCGGAGCGTTCCACTGCCGCCGCAAAAGGTTCTTTCGTATGCAGATCCACACTGGCTAAAGACTTCCGCAAGGTGGGAATCGGTTTCATTGCGGCCTTAATTACCAACCGCTCCCCATTCGTCATACCCCCTTCAATCCCTCCGGCACGATTCGTACGGTGCCGAAAGCCCCCGCCGACAGGCTCATACTCTATCTCATCATGTACCTGGGAACCGGGTAAAGAAGCCGATGTAAAACCGGCCCCTATTTCCACTCCCTTAATAGCCGGAATACTCATCAGGGCCTGGGCCAGCCTCCCCTCCAGACGGCGGTCCCACTGCACATGAGAGCCCAAACCCCAAGGTACTCCCTCGCTAACAATCCGGATAACCCCACCCAGCGTATCACCTTTTTCCTTAGCCTCTTCAATCGCCTTAATCATCCGCAAGGAAGCCTCCTGATCCGGACAATACAACGGGTTCGCAAATAATTGCTCCCCCCATGTTTTTTCTGCCGCACAGGCTTGAATTCCGCCAATTGCCACTACTTGACCTTCTACCCGAATATCCAATGCCTGTAATAATTCCTCGGCCACAGCCCCTACCGCCACCCGTATCGCCGTTTCCCTGGCACTGGCTCTTTCGAGAATATTACGCAAATCCTGCTGCCGGTATTTTAACCCACCGGCTAGATCCGCGTGCCCGGGACGAGGTTTCGTAATTACTCTTTCCCCTATTTTTGCCTCTGAGCCGGACGCCATAATTTCCTGCCAGCTTTCCCAGTCCCGATTAACAATCGCCAACGCCAAAGGACTCCCTAACGTTACTCCTCCCCTCAGCCCGGCTAAAATCTCTACCCGGTCTTCCTCAATGGTCATTCTTTGGCCTCGGCCATATCCCCCCTGCCGCTTCTTTAAAAGGCCGTTAATCCTCGCCACATCCAGTTTTAATCCTGCCGGAAGCCCTTCCATAATGGCTAACAGCATCCGGCCATGAGATTCCCCCGCCGTAAGAAAACGCAGCATTTTAAACCCACCTTTCCAATTCTTTGGCCATCACTTCTACCGGTGCTGCAACTCCCCCCGCCCATCGCTGAAAAGACAAAACCCCCTGCGCCAACAGCATGGGTAAACCATTTAACGTTTGGCAACCCCTGACCCTGGCTCTCTGTAAAAGCCTTGTTTCCCTAGGCCGATAAATTAAATCTACAACCAAATGTTCTTGATGCAGCCACTCCGCATCAAGGGGAGGACATTCCTCTTCATACGGAGACATCCCTAAGGGAGTCGTATTAATAATTAACCTGTTTTTCCGAAAAAGTTCTCTAAATTCCTCTTTTTGTTCTTTTCGCTCTTTTTTATATTCTTCTTTATATTCTTCTTTAGACATCTCTTGTATTCCTTTTTCCGGCCAAGCCCGTACAGTTGCCTTCATCCCTAATTTCCCTAACCGAGCCGCTAATACTTCCCCTCTTACCTGATCACGATTGACAATGGTCAGTTCCTTCATTCCGGCAAGAGCTAAAGCCACAGCTACCGCCCTGGCCGCTCCCCCAGCTCCCAGCAATACCGCCCCTTGCTCCTCCTGCAAAATCGCGGGACTTTTTTCCCCTAAAGCAGCTAAAAAGCCAGCCCCATCTGTATTATCTCCCCACAAACCCTGCCCGTTCTCATCCCAATAGAAGGTGTTTACTGCCCCTATTAAACGTGCTTCCTCCGTGAGCCCATCCAAATAAGGGATGATTGCTTCCTTAAACGGAATCGTCACATTTCCCCCTTGTATTCCCAAAGCCCTTATGCCCTTTACCGCTTCCGCCAAATTATGCTTCTCCACCTGTAAAGCTAGATAGACAGCGTTCATCTTTAGAGCGGCAAAGGCCGCATTATGCATGGCCGGCGAGAGCGTATGCCCCAGCGGATTTCCCAGAATCGCATATACCTTCGTTGCTCCGTTCACCTTGCCCCTTACCTTACACATTGGCTTCCACTCCTTAATTCTTCCAGTAGCCTCCAAAAGCCGGGGAAAGAAATATCTACGGCTTCCGCCCCTTCCAGCACCGTCGTCCCCTGAGCACAGAGTGCCGCCACCGCAAGAGCCATCGCAATACGATGATCCCCAAAGCTCCGGCAGGAAGCTCCATACAAAGGATGCCCGCCATAGATACGCAGCCCATCCGAAAGCTCCTCCACCCGTCCGCCCAGACGGGAAAGCCCTTCACAAATAGCCAGCAGACGGTTACTTTCCTTTACCTTTAATTCAGCCGCATCCCTTATTTCCGTAACTCCGCGGGCAAATAACCCGGCTACGGCCACTAACGGTATTTCATCGATTAAACGGGGAATCATTTCCCCACCTACAGAAATCCCTTGCAGAGCACTACTTTCTACTTCGATTGTCCCCCTTAATTCACCTGCTATTTGTTGAACTTCCGTAATCCGCAGCTTGGCTCCCATCGCTTGCAAAACTTCTATGATACCATCTCGCGTAGGATTCAAGCCTACTGACTTAATGGTAAGCTTCGCCGCAGGAACAATCGCCCCGGCTACCAGCAAAAAAGCCGCCGAAGAAAGATCGCCCGGTACACTGACCTTTTGAGCTTGCAAAGTGGGGAACCCCTTTACCCGCACACGCATCCCCGCCCCCTGCGGCTCCTTTTCTACCTCTGTCCCAAAGGCCTCCAGCATTAATTCCGTATGATTACGGGAAAGCGCCGGTTCACTTACCTCTGTCCACCCCGGGGCAAAAAGACCGGCCAACAAAAGAGCCGACTTCACCTGGGCACTGGCCACCGGTAATTGGTACGAAATCGCCTGTAATTTACCTCCCCTGATCGCCAAAGGAGCCCAGCTCCCTCCCCGACGACCCATTATTTGCGCCCCCATTTTGCGCAAAGGAATCGTAATCCGCTCCATCGGCCGTTTACACAGCGAAGCATCCCCCGTTAGAAAAGAGGTGAAAGACTGCCCGGCTAAGATCCCGCTTAAAAGCCGCAGGGTCGTCCCCGAATTACCCGCATCCAGAACTTCTTCCGGTTCCTGCAAACCTCCTAAGCCTTTTCCCTCAATCAGAATTCTCATTCCGGCAGGCATAGGGTTTTCCACCCAACCGTTAACTTCCGTGCTTTCCGCCAAATCCGCTTGTGCAGTTGATATAAGCCACCCCACTTGCTGTTCTTGTTTACTCCGCTGTTCATCCTCGGTCTGCACAGTTACACCTAAAGAACGGATACATTGCAGCGTATGCAGGCAATCCTCCGCAGTAAGAAAGCCCTCTATGTGCGTAGTCCCTTCTGCTAAAGCACCCAGCATAACCGCCCGATGTGAAATTGATTTATCTCCGGGAACACGTATTACCCCATGTAGTCCCCTCATAGGAAGAATCTCTTTAAACACCAAACACTTTCCCCCACTCTTAATTTTTGTTTGCCTCCGCTTACAAACCGGTCTTATACACAAGGTAGCCCCTGCTCTGCAAAACCTGATTCGCCCGCTCACAACTTTCTTTATTCACAAAACCCAAACGAATAGTACCTTCATTTTCTTCACGAACTCGCTGAATCTCAATATCACTAATATTTAAACCTTCCTCCCTCAATAAACCGGTCAATTCTGCTAAAACTCCCGGCTGATCAGGAACCATTACCGTCAACTCAAAAATCTGCGGCAAAATCCCTTTCAACCCGGCAGGAACACTCTCCCGCCATTTTTTAGCCTGTTCCAGTTTTTCCGTCAGCAAGGAACTATCTTCTGTTTCCAAGGCTGCTTCATATCCGGCCAAAATATGCTGAAATTCTTTCAGCAGCGGCAGTAATGCCCGTTTGTTTTGCAAAAAAATATCGCACCACATCCCGCTCTGACTGCCCGCAATACGTGTCGTATCACGGAAACCTCCCGCCGCCAGTGAAAAAAAACCGCCTTCTTTTTCCTCCAGAAAACCAACCGTATCCACAAGCGCACTGGCGAGAAAATGGGGTAAATGACTGATCGCCGCCACCTTACGGTCATGCTCGGCGGGAGAAAGAAGGATAATTCTTGCCCCTAGCCGCTCCAAAATACTTCTTACCATATCAATAACCTCAATCGGCGTCTTGGTCGTAGGAGTCAACAGATAAACCGCATTTTCCAGGAGATCTACATGAGCCTCTTGAATACCCGCTTTCTCCGAACCGGCCATGGGATGCCCCCCTAAAAAAGTTACCCCGACAGGCAAGCTTCTTTCCATTAACTCCACAATCTTCTCTTTGGTACTACCCATATCGGTGACAATCGTCCCTTGGGCCAAATAGGGCACCATTTTTGCACAAAGCTGCCTCATTTCCGGTACGGGAGTAGCCAGAAAAATAATCTCCGCCGCGGCAACCCCTTGCTCTATCTGCACAGTGCCATCATCAATAGCCCCTATTTCCACAGCCATCCGCACTACTTCCGCACTTAGATCCACGCCGCACACCTTAAGCTCCGGAAGCTTTTTCTTCAAGGCCAGCCCCAGAGAACCGCCTATCAAACCCAAGCCGATAATCGTAATCCTCTTTACCTTCATCTTTCTATCCTCTATCCTTATCCCTTTTCTATCCCTAAATGGTCCGCCCCATCACTTCCGCTATTTTCCCGGTTTCTTTTAACAAA
Source organism: Peptococcaceae bacterium UBA5356 (assembly GCA_002407935.1). Lineage (GTDB taxonomy): Bacteria > Bacillota > Peptococcia > DRI-13 > DTU073 > UBA5356. The sequence continues at coordinate 43,617 of DHPU01000066.1, read as the reverse complement.
TTAAATAATCTTGGCGGTTTAATAGATTGAGACCCGTCACAAAGCGCCTCGCTGGGATGATTATGCACCTCCACGATTAAACCATCAGCCCCGGCTGCTACCGCGGCACGAGCCATTGGTTCCACCAGCCGCCATTTCCCCGTCCCGTGACTGGGATCCACAACAACAGGCAAATGGGTAAGCTCCTTCAACACCGGCACCGCCGCTAAATCAAGCACATTACGGGTATAAGCAGCATCAAAAGAACGAAGTCCCCTTTCACAAAGAATCACCTGATGATTTCCACTTACCATAATATACTCCGCAGCCATAATCCATTCTTCAATTGTCGCAGACAAGCCCCTTTTTAAAACGACCGGCTTATTATACTTCGCCGCTTCCATCAAAAGAGGGAAATTCTGCATGTTTCTCGCCCCGATTTGCAGAATATCGGAATATTGGGCTACCATTTCCACCTTTCTCGTATCCATTACTTCCGTGACAATATAGAGCCCCGTTCTTTCCCGAGCTTCCGCCAGATATTCCAATCCTTCCTCTTCTAATCCCTGAAAGGCATAAGGTGAAGTCCGAGGTTTAAAAGCCCCGCCCCGCAAAATTTTGGCTCCGCTTTCTTTCACCATAAAAGCAATTTCTAAAAGCTGCTCCCGGCTTTCCACGGCACAAGGACCGGCCATGACCTGAATCTGCGGTCCTCCTATGGAAATATCCCCTAATTTAACCACTGTATTTTCCGGATGAAATTCTCTGCCAGCCAATTTATACGGAGCTAAAATAGAAATAACCTTTTCTACCCCATCCATCGCTTCTAAAGCCAAATTCATGTAATGGGATTTATCTCCCACTGCCCCAATCAAAATCTTTTCCACACCCCTGGACTCATGAATCTGAAACCCATGCTTTTGCAGCTTCTCCGTTACCTTTTGTACAGTCTTCTCGCCCACACCGGAATTCATCACAATAATCATTTTTTCCATTCTCCCTTTCTTTTTAGCATATTTCTTCTGTAACTCTGCCTTTCCCCGGCAAACCCGGTGAGAAAAAGAGAAATAAAAAAGACACCAAGAAGAAAGGGTGCCTTCCATAATACATCTTCTTCCTACCGTTCTACCATGCTACTACCAAACCCAATCCCCGCCTTATTTTGTTATCCATGCTACCGTCTTACACTTTACATTATTACACTTAATAAATTAGGATTTTTCTTTACTTGATAAAATTATAAACGGTGTTGTAGCAAATTGCAAGATTAATCCCCTTGCCCCTGTTGTCCTTGTTCAGCAATTAGCGGCCAAAGATTATCCCAGACCAACTTGCTGGAATGAGGAGAACCCAGATGCCGTGCTATCTCCTTCATCTGCGACAATCTGAGCGAGTTTTGCCAAAGCGCCAGCAACTCCGGTATCAGCGAATCCAATCTCTTGACCTTTACGGCAGCCCCCCTGTTGAGCAAATAATCAGTATTTCTGTCTTCCTGTCCGGGGAGGGATGAATAAATTACCAACGGTTTCCCCATCGCTAAAACTTCAGCTGTAGTGACTCCGCCAGGTTTGGAGATAACTACATCACAAGCAGCAATTACTCTGGCCATATCCTCTACATAACCAAAAACCCGTAATCTGTCATTATTTAATTTGCTCAGTGCCTCATAAAGGCGCTTGTTTTTTCCTGCTACCACGACAACCCCAAATCTTTCATCATTCAGAATTTTTTTCGTAATTACCTCAATTCTCCCTAATCCCAGTCCCCCGCCCATAATTAGGACAACCGGACCCCCGGTTAACTGAAACTCTTCTTTCACCCCAACCGAATCAATTTCCTGCCCAAACTGCATCCGAATCGGTATCCCCACCGGCTTAATCTTTTCCGGCAGAATGCCCTCCTGGATTAAATGATAATTCAAATCTACCGAAGGTATAAAATACAAATCTATCCCCTGACTGATCCAAATAGAATGAATGTGAAAATCAGTTATGGCCGCAGCGAGAGGCACTTTAATCCGTCCTTTACGTTTCATCGCCCCCAACATCCCGGTTGGAAAAGCATGGCAAGTTATAATAACCTGTGGATTAACTTCATTAATCAATTGTTCTATTTTAGGAGAAAGGATTTTAGCAGAAAGCCGACTTAAATCTACCAGCTTATCTCCCTCCTCTGCCTGATCATATAAATATCCCCAAACCTTTGGAGTAAGCTTTAAGGTCTCCATATAACTACCTACAACAACCTTATTTAAAATACTATTTATGTACCGAAAAGTATCTATTATCTTCACTTCTGAACCAGGTGCCTCAGCCATCAGCCGTTCGGCAATAGCCTGCGCAACTGAATCATGCCCAGCCCCGATAGACACAGAAAAGATTAAGGCTTTAATGGGCTTTTTTTCCTGCATGCTTATCTACTCCTCTTCCTTTTCTCATCCTGACCTTTCTATTATTATAACTTATCTCTCATCTTAACCCAATAGATGACGAAATTAAACTTTCAAAGTAACATGTTAACATTTACGACCTAATCATATCCAACATTTTACATGCCCAAGATAATCTAATCTGCCTAACATTTTACATAAAAATAGCAATGGTTTCAACCATTGCTATTTTTTGCAGCTCCGAAAATCATATTATTGCAGCAGAAAGTTTACATTTAAGTTTTTGCTACGTATTAATACGACCCCCAAAAGGATATTTTTTTGCTTATTTACTAATGCCCACTTTCTGAAAACTCCGCTTTACTGGTTTTATAACATAATCTTGAAAATAACCTTCAACCTTATAAAACCTATTACTTCCAATAGCCCTTCTCTCCCATGAATTGTATTTACTATTCAACCGGCTTTTCTTAATATGGCTTGTATGAATGCCCTTAATTGTACTAAAAGCGTTTTTTAAGAAAGAAGTATTGTTATAATTAGTTATAAAAGAAACATTTAATATCATAAAGGGGACGGTGTGAACCGTCCCCTTTGTCTGTCCCTGGAGCCTCCGCACCCGTGTTTAAAGCATACCCGCTCCCTATTTTCTTATTTACCAATCAAACTAGCAAGATTAGGCACAGCTTCCCGCTCAATCAAGATTTGACCATGTTCCTTAAAGAAGACCTCGTCTACAGGTATCCAATCCCCGTACTCACCTAAAATTGCCGCTACGTCCTCAATCCCCAGATCAATTGTTATAACAGCCAGATAATATTCATCGAAATATTTATATAAAGCACTAGCTTCAAGATAGTCAGGAACGAGCCTGTTACACGCCTGTATACAAGTCTCTAAATCGCCAAAATTCCATACCTGACCGGTTCCTCTTTCAAAACAGGATTCTTCATCGTCTTCTTCCTCTTCATCAGGCTGACCAAAAGTAAAAAGATTCGCATTTTCCGTTCCCCGCGAGGAACGAACCTTAGTCATAATCACCGCAATACTATCTACAGATAAAGGATAGGCTTCCACCATTAACTGCGAATCTTCTTCAATCTGAAAACCGCATTCATGATAAGCCATATCAAGTAAATCCTGAAATAGCTCCTGGGCTTTAGGACTTAAAGGCATTAGCTCCCATTTTTTAAAGTTTCTCTCTTCCAAATCCTGGTTTGTGATAATAATCTGCACTTTATCATCATTTATTTTTTTAATTTTCATAAGCCCACCTCCTCTATCTCCTCTGGGTTGGAGGTAACGTAACACCATTATAGTGTATGGATAATTATTGTCAAGTGCCCTGATGTGTTTACTGTTTAATAATTAGTATTCGCTTTCCTCACCGGAAAACCCTTTACTATCAAACAAAAATATCATCATATCTCTTCAATTGCTTCTGTAGGGCAACTTCCTAAAGCCTCCTTTACCTCATCCTCCATGTCCGCCGGTACCTCATCCTCCAGCGCCATGGCTTTGCCGTTATCATCCCAATCATACACCTCCGGAACCAAACTTACACAAGCACCACAAGCAATACATAACTCAGAATCAACTTTCACCTTCATTAAAATAACCCCACCTTTCTATGAATTTACTTTAGAAGGTTTTCCCAACTACCCTCATTTTATACAGTGCTTAAACAGTGCTTCTGCCGTACTCATACCGCCTTTACTACCACGCCTTCTGTACCAATCTAGAAATTGCCGTCCAAGTATCCTCCTTCTCAAAGCCCCTGCGCCAGCTCGCCAAACCAGCCAGCCGATATTTCTTCATTAATTCAATCCGTTTTTCTAAAGAATAATCGTCCTCCAGCCACATCCGCAAAACTGCCCCTTCTTCCTTTACTTCCGCATAATTTTGTCCTGTTTTTTCATCAAAGGTCACGACTGCTCCTTTTTCCTTAAGCCAGGTTTCGGCCGCTTTTAAAGAAAGTGCCTTTGAAGTAACCTTTTTCTGCCCATCTGCACTTGTTTTTTCCGTCCAGACACGCGTATAAAAAGGAATTCCTAAAATTACTTTATCCGAAGATACTTCCTGCAAGAGCTTTTGCAATCCTTTTTCCACCCAAGGAAGAGAGGAAACCGAACCCGCCATAGAACTGCCTCCACCATATTCATCATAACCCATCACTAACAAATAATCGGCGGCTGCGGCCAATTTTTTACGATCATAACACATCGACCAGGTTTCACTTTGGGAATGGAAAGTTACATCAATCGATAACAGCCGCCCTTTTTCATGTAATAAGGGGGCTAGTTCCCGTACAAAACCCACAAAAGCCTCTTTGTCCTGTAAATACATATTTTCAAAATCTAAATTAATCCCGTCTAGCTGATACAGGTCTACATAACTCAACAACTGCTTTATCGCCTTAATTCTCAAGTTGCTGTTCCCTAAAAACTCCTGTGTTAAAGCCGGATTAAAACTATTAGAAAAAAGTCCCCAAACCTGTTGACCCTTACTATGAGCCCAATCTACTAATCTTTTATCAGCCTTATTTAAGACCACCCCATTCTGTTGCAATTGGAACCAAGTAGGAGAAAAGACCTGAACCCCTTCTAGTTCCCCAATCCTCTCAGGGCTGGCCGTAGCCTGTCCGACATACTCCCAAGTTAAAATAATGGGGCTGCCTAAAGGATTCCACGGCTGATATACCTCCTTGGTAATCTCGCTCAGCTTAATTTCCCCTAATACGACATTACTCTTCGCTAAATAGCCCGCCTTCCCTTCGGTAGTTTCGAGCCAATACCAACCCTTTTCTTCCCTTAATATTCTTACTTCTTCACCCGAACTGACCTTACTGACCCAAGCGGAACGTTGGCCGGGTGCTGCCCGCAGTTTACTAGCTCTAATCACCTTGCCCATTTGTACCGGTTCTTGTACATCATAGATACACACGAAATTTTGCTCCTGATTAGCTTGGATCTCCAAATGATAAAGCTCCTTTAAGGGATCCACCGCCAGATAAACCTCTCCCTCATCTTCCCAGACCGGATAAGTAAATTCATATGGTTCCAAATTTAATAAACCTTCCTTAATGCCTATCGGAAAATGAAAAACATTCTGCGCGGTCGTAATAATCACTGTTTTATTTTGCTCATCCATTTTTATAGATGAATCTAAATACTTACTGACAAACGTAAACGGAAGATACAACATCTCCTCTTGATACAACGCTTTTTCCCCCGTTTGTGTCCCCATATAGTAAAGCTGTACATCCTTTGTACTATGTAATGGTTTATAGAAAAAGCCCGGTGCGAAATAGAGTAAAAGTACCAGGAAAAAGGCCAAGAAAAGGGAAATTACCAGCTTCCCGTTAAGCTCAGGTTGATTTTTCGTTCTATTTCTTCTGCTTAAAGGTGCAATCGCCATACTATCCCCTCCGAAAAAATCATTCCTTCTTATCATACCAATTATCTATCTTTAAATAAAGTCATCAATTAATGGGATTTCAATACCACATAACGAAAAAGGTCTTTGTTAATCCAAACATTAACAAAGACCTTTTTGCTTAAGTAAAATTATGCTTCTTTCTTAAACAATCGCCGTTGACAATACAGAAAAATCGGGAAAGGAATTATAATCCAGCCAAAACTCTTAATCAGCGTATTTTTAGCTCGATTAATCTGTCTTTCCTTTTCTGCTGTAACCATCGTAGTATATCTTTCTTGTAATTCTTCTTCGGAAAGTTGATCTTTTTCGGTAACTTCTTTGTCTACAGCAGGCTTATCAAACCTCCCCGAATACTTATAATCCTCAAAGGATTGATAATATGGGGCAGGCGAAACGATATCTGCTACGGCCATGAATACCCCTACACTTCCCCCAATAGTCATCATCAAGGTCACAAATAACACCAAATAAAAATAAACATTTTTAATCACATCTTCACCTCCTTTTTCCGATTCTCTTTTAGCTGCCATAACCGTAAAAGCAATTATCACAATAAACAATAGCGGGATACCTAAGAATAAGGACACGAACATTTTGCTCCCTCCTAACCTGACATCAAAATAATAATATCATATTTCTAGACCGGATGTACTTAATATTTTAATCAGCATAGGGAACATTAAATGATGAAAAGGAGGGTTCCATGACCTACATTGCCTTAATTTTAAGCTTGGGGATCATTCTTTATGGAGCAGAAATATTTACGAACAGTATTGAATGGCTGGGAAAAAAGCTCCGTTTAGGAGAAGGAGCGGTAGGAAGTATTCTTGCCGCAGTAGGAACCGCTCTTCCCGAAACATTAATTTCCGTGATCGCCATCTGCTTTGGCAACAGCAAAGAAGCAACTCATATCGGGATCGGAACGATTTTGGGCGCTCCCTTGATGTTGGCTACTCTGGCGATGCTAATTACCGGGATTGCGGCCACCTTTTATAAGGTAAAGGGGAAACCCCGTCAATATATGCTTTGTAATACAAACCTCGTCGCACGGGATTTGCAGTTCTTTCTCCTCGTTTATTTTGTCGCTCTCGCCGCTACCTTCCTCCCCTTCCGCCAGCTTAAGCACCTCGTAGCCCTTTTTCTCCTTCTCATTTATCTTTACTATGTCTATCACACCGTTAAATCAGGCAAACCTTCAGACGAAACAAGGCTTGCGCCTTTACTATTTAATAAAGGCAACCCTCAACCCCCTTTAAGTATCATTCTCTTTCAAGTTACAGTTGCTTTACTCGCTATTATTATCGGGGCCAACTATTTTGTCAAGGCTATTGCTAGGACTGCTGCCGTCCTCCATATCCCGGCCTTTATTTTGGCGATCATCATCGCCCCCATTGCAACAGAATTACCCGAGAAATTTAACAGTATCGTCTGGATACGGCAAGGTAAAGATACCTTAGCCCTGGGTAATATCACCGGAGCAATGGTGTTTCAAAGCTCAGTGATTCCTGCTCTGGGCATCCTCTTAACCCCTTGGAAGCTTTCTTTTCTAGCTCTTGCCAGTGGTATTCTGGCCCTTCTTGCCGCGGGCATTATCTTTTACCATGTTCATTTTCGGCAGAAACTAAGACCACAAACGCTAATTAAAGTCGGCTTCTTATATCTCATCTTCTTCTTTCTGGTTATTTACGGCGGAAAAAGTACCCTTCCTCACCATCAACCAACCACAACACCGCAGTTTAACCATGAACTGTCCGCTGAGCAAGTATCCGCTAATAATCCGTCCCGGTTAATCACCGTGCTCCTTCCAGGGCTCTCTCTCCGCGACATTCCCCATAGCCCCGTTCTTACCCGGCTCTCTCAAAAAGGGGCTGTTGGTCTGATGAATACCCAAAACAACGGCCCACGCAGAATCACCAGTGCTTATTTGTCACTTTCCGCAGGAAAAAGAGCCGCTTGTTTAGAAGAAGCCTCTCTAGTTTTACAGAACGGAGAAATAAGTCATAACTACCTCACCGCCGCGGAGTTTTTCGGCCGATATACCGGGACATCGACAGCACGGCAGGCCATTTTTGTTCCCTATCTTCAGCAAATCTTAAACAATAATCCACCTGAAATACGCCCCGGTCTCCTTGGCGAAATACTACAGCAAAACAACATTCCCCTGCTCCTCTTAGGTAATCAGGATTTGCCGGAGAAAGCATCCCGCCCCGCCGCCCTCATGGCTATGAATGAAAAAGGCTTAATCCGGCATGGTTTTGTCGATCAGCGTACTTCCGGCATTAGTACTTTTTCCCCTACTGTGTACACTACCAATTATGCTTTTCTCTATCGGCAAACAGTTGCTTTCTTGCAACAAAAAGAGAACGGCATAGTTTTACTGGATTTAGGAGACCTCGCCAGACTGGACTCTCTCTCCCCCAAACTTGCCCCGGAGATCTACCAAGAAAGCCGCCAAAAACTGCTTGCGGAAGTGGACTCCTTTTTAGCTTCAATATTACACTTAACTGCAGAAAAAGAGCTTTCTCTCTTGCTCCTTACCCCTTTTCCAAGCAAGGAAGAACTAACAGCGGGTAACTCCCTAACCCCCGTTCTCTATTACCAGCCAAAAATGCCGGGAAATGAACTGTTATTCTCCGCCAGTACCAAAAGAAAAGGGATCATCACTAATCTGGATATTGCTCCCACCATCTTAAAACATTGGGGAATTCCTTCACAACCTCTTTTTCCTGGTTTTCCTCTTCTCACCACACCTTATCCTCAACCCTTATCTTTTCTCAACCAAGAGCTGGCTCTTTTTCTAACTAATTACACCCAACGCCCCCTGCTTATCAAAACATACGTCCTCCTGCTCATTATCTTGGTGTTTTCTCTCCTTTTCCTTTTCTTGTTTGCGAAAAATACCAAAAAATTACACCAGACCCTAAGCACCCTCCTGCTGTCCCTAACCTCCATCCCCCTAACCTTTCTTCTTCTGCCTCTACTGCCCACTAAGCAATTATCACTCCGTGTCCTTTTCCTCTTAGCGGTTACAGCCATCGTATTTATACTTTTTCGGAAAAAATCTACCCTGCTTCCTCGCTTAACCATTCTTTACCTAGCCACAGCCTTCGCGATCACCCTTGATCTACTCCTAGGCGCACCGCTCATGCAAAGCTCTGTCTTAGGATATGACCCCATCAGCGGAGCCCGTTATTACGGCCTGGGTAACGAGTATCTCGGTGTTCTGCTAGGCTCCTCGCTCTTAGGCTTTACCTTATTACTGGAAATTCTCCAAGAAAAAAGAGGCTCCCGCCTCTATCCTTGGTTTATCCCTCTCTCCGGATTATGTTTCCTTTTTCTCATCATCCTTGTTGCCGCTCCCCAATTTGGTACCAATGTAGGCGGTGCCATCACCTTTTTCACCAGCTATCTTCTCCTTTTTTCCCTGTTATACCGCCAAAAACTCTCCTTCCGTTTTTTGGCTGCTGCCGGTATGATTACCCTTGTCCTTCTGCTCCTCCTTTTTGCTTGGGATCTGCATAGACCGCTCGAAGCTCAGTCGCACATCGGCCAAACCGCCCGTTTAATCGAAGCCGAAGGCCCCGCTTCGCTCCTCCCGATCTTCGCCCGCAAAATAAGCATGAACCTCAAACTGATCCGTTATTCCCTGTGGAGCAGAGTTTTCTTGACCTTTTTAGGGGCTCTGGCCTTAATCTTTAACAGGCCCCCCGGTCTGCTGCAAAAACTTTTCGGCCAATACCGCTATCTCCAAACCGGCTTTTATACCGGGCTAATCGGCAGCTTCATCATCCTAGCTGTCAATGACTCCGGAATCGTAGCAGCAGGCACCTCTATGCTTTTTATCGCCCCGACCCTGCTCTACCTAGTCTCCGTCTCCCAACAGCTTAGGCAACCTTAAAACTGCCGAACCAACATATGTAGATGAAAATCTGCACTACTGTCCTCTCTGACCGACAAAACCTTCGATTTCTTTTATAAAATCATCTGTATTCAATTCACTTATAAACAATTCATCGTTTGGATTTGACATTACTTTATCGCTAATAATATAGTTGTGGCTCTGCCGAGCATTTATTGGTACATACATATCCGCCTCATCAGTTTTACATAGGAAGAAAATTGCCTCCTCACCATTTTTAAGATACCGAATATCTTCAACATTTTCAGTTATATTTTCGTAGGTCCCTCCTGTTTGTTGAATTCTAATTATATCATCCTGATTCTTAGAGCCTTTAATAATCTTAGATATTTGTATTTGTGATTCTGTAACAATTTCGTAAGATTTAAGTTCTTTCTTATATTGTTCTTTTTTAGCTTCCGGTAAATCTTCGTTAATTATTACCTTAAGTTCATTTTTAATAGGTTTATTATCACTAATAACTTTGCCGCAGACTATTAAATCTGCATCACTTACTAAATCGGCAACTGAAGAATAATTTTTCCAATCATGCTTTATGTTTATAACTTGAGATGGCTGTCTATTACTTTTTATGTTCAAAAAGTCATTATAATACAATGCAGTAGCAGAAACTACTGCCAATGAAGTTATGCTAACAATTAAAAAACTTTTAATTTTCTTCATCGTTTTTCCACCTTTCATGTTTTTATATTTTTGGACTACTAATATCTATGATAGTTGGAATTTAGATCTATACAAAACTTTGACGTAATATGGTAAGGATTTGTTCCTGCTTTTTCTAAAGATCCATATTTTCACCAGCTATCTTCTCCTTTTTACCTTAATCTACCGACCCTAAAAGCTCGCTCCACTTCTTTACATCCTCACCTGTTGCCCACTGATTTAGAATGATTCGTTCGTCTTCATCTACCGGAATGCTTAAATCGGGCTTCTCCATTTCCTCGGAAGGATGGGCATAAATCAAAAGCTCTTCTGCAGTAAGGACTGCTAATAGATCATTATTCGGTGAGGAAACAGCATCTTTCGCCTGTGGGATTTTTTGCTTGATAGTCTCCCAGTCAATACACAAAGTATCGTGCGAAGTAAGTATCTCAGGTGCATTAATGTCCGTACTAATAAATTCTTTGATATAAGCTCCTTGACTCCCATTGCCGGAATGGCTTGAGCTTATGTACAAAGGAGCTTGGACCAGCCATTTCCCCTCTTGCCTTTTTAAGGTTAATTTTTCAAAACCCAAATATTGCTCTTCCGTGTACATCTCCTCAGAAGTTATAATCTTATCGTATTTTGAGGCTAACGCTAATAACTTTTCCTGCTCATCTTTGGCTAACAGATTAAACAATCTAACGTGCGAGTTTCGGCGGTTTTCTAAATTATTCAAACTGCTGATCTTACATAACTTTAAATCGTAAAAGCTGCTATTAAAGCTTCCCCCGCCGGTCTGATACTGAAAGTCCAATATACTCGCATATTTGTTTCCGACAAACAAAAGCCATTCCATTCCTGCTTGATAGCTGTTAATCTCTCCTTCTACTCCAATCTTGAATTGTTTTTTAAATGATTCCGTTGTATATAAATCTTGTGCTTTTTCACCGGCTAAGTGTGAGACGATATTCGAAGTATCATAATAGAAATTATACTTGGAGAAAAGATCTTCCTCCGCAATATTAGCAGGATCTACTGTGTCATTTGCTTCCGATAGATGAAATTTATTGTTTTCCAGTTTCCAAAGATTATCTTTAACCGGAGTAATAATCCCCTCGGGCTTCTCCAAGCAGGTTAATTCGCTACCATTTTGGTAAATCCACAATGTTTTATATTCCCCCGGCTTCTTGGCAAAAGCACTTAATTCCTGATTAACATCCGAATCTTTGGCTAAGCCTAACAGTAATCCCGAATTGATATCCGATTTTATAGCTTGTTGCGTACCATTTTGAGAATTCGACTGTTGATTCTGACAACCAACCACTAAAAATAGTCCCAGAAAAATAACTGACAGGCATTTAAGTTTTGTCATCTTATTTATCATCCTTCTCTCCCCTTATTCTTAATAATTTTTACTATTCCCTTAAAATAACCGTTCATCGTGATAAACATAAACATTCATCAACAGCCCTAACGCAATCATATTTGCCAGCAAAGAACTCCCTCCATAACTAACAAGAGGCAGCGGAATTCCTGTAATCGGCATCAAACCGATTGTCATGCCAATATTCTGCATCACATGAAAAACAATCATGGAAATTACCCCGACCGCAATTAAGGCACCATAAGTATCTTTTGCTTTACGGGCTATCCTAATTCCCCGATAAATCAAGATAAAGAATAAACCCAGTAAAAGAACGGCTCCAATAAAACCCCACTCTTCCGCAAGGACACAAAAAATAAAATCTGTCCACTGTTCAGGCAAAAAATTATTGATATTCTGCGAGCCCATGCCCCAGCCTTTACCCCAAAGTCCTCCCGAACCAACGGCAATCTGCGACTGAATCACATTCCAACCCGCTTCAAGAGGATCAAGCATCGGATCAATAAAAGCAATCAACCTGTTTAATTGGTAATTTTTCAAAGGCAGCCACCAGCCCCAGGCGTAATGGCCAAAAACAGCCACACTGACTGACCCGATTCCCCCGCCGATCAATAAAGAAAGCAAAAGAGGAGAGGCACCGGCCGCCAACAACATCCCAAACATAATCGCCACATAGACTAACCCTGTCCCTAAATCCGGCTGCAGTAAAATTAACCCTAAAGGAATCGCTACATAAATAAAAACAGGAATTAGATCCTTAAAAGTGTTTAACTTACCCACTCTGGGCACCAAAAACTGCCCTAATCCCAGAATTAATAAAACTTTCACGACTTCCGCCGGCTGAAACCTAAATGATCCGATTGGGATCCAGGCTTGGGATCCCTTCGTTTCCACCCCATAGATTAAAGTAGCCACCAGGAGCAAGATATTGAGTGCATAAATCGGCACACCATATTTAGACACTTTGCTATAATCAACCAACAGAACACAACAAAAAGCACCTAGCCCTATCCCGGCCCAGACAGCCTGCCGCAGTACAAAATTAACATTATATTTGGCACTGGCATTAACCGTCGCACTCTGCAAAACAAAGAAGCCCATCACAAGGATGAGCACTACAACCCCCAAAAGAACATAATCCAGACTCTTGGCAATTTTAGACAGCCGCATAAACTTCACCCCGTTCCTGCTATACATCCATTATAACCCGAGAACGGCGGATCCCCAAGGATATTCTTTTCCCAATTGTGAAAACTCCCAATCTAAATACTAAATACTAAAACCGCACCTTAATACCTGGCACTCCTCTGGCTGTTCTGGCTGCTTCTGTTCATTTTGAGAACAGGAATACTGGCAATCAGCGCCACGGAATCCTCATCAGAATTCAAGGTTATTTCCGTCCCTCTGCGATCAATTTCCATATAATTAGCAATAACATTCAACATATCTTCCTTTAAAGCATCCAGAATCTGTGGGGAAATACTGGCTCGATCATGCACCAAAACTAACCGTAGCCTTTCTTTAGCAATATTTTTACTGGAAGGCCCCTGTCTTCCCATTATCTTACTAAATAAATCCATGCCACTACCTCCTTTGCCCTACGCCTGAAATCCGAAGAATTTCTTTATTTTACTTACCAAGCCACTGTCTGCATCCAACGAGATTAACGGAACTTCTTCTCCCGTAATTCGCTTGGATATATTGCGATAAGCTTGTCCTGCCCAGGAATGCATATCCAAAACTGCCGGCTCGCCTTTGTTGGTCGATACAACAATCAGCTCATCTTCAGGCACTACTCCCAAAAGCTCGATCGCTAAGATATCAATCATATCATTAATATCCATCATGTCCCCTTTTTTCACCATACTAGGACGAAGGCGATTTACAATCAAAGTAGGATTGCGCAGCTCCGCAGCCTCTAAAAGGCCAATAATTCTATCCGCATCACGGACAGCGGAAACTTCCGGAGTCGTAACTACAATAGCTTTATCGGCACCAGCCGTAGCATTTTTAAAGCCCAATTCGATCCCCGCCGGACAGTCAACAATGACATAATCAAACTCTTCTTTTAACTTCTGACATAGTTCTTTCATTTGCTCCGGTTGTACTGCCGTTTTATCCTTAGTCTGAGCTGCCGGCAAAAGACTTAAATTTTCAAATCTTTTATCCTTAATCAAGGCTTGTTTTAAGCGGCAATTACCCTGTATCGCATCAACTAAGTCGTAGACAATTCTGTTTTCCAGTCCCATTACTACATCAAGATTTCTCAGCCCAATATCCGTATCAATCATGACAACCTTTTTCCCCATTGAGGCTAATCCGGTACTGATATTCGCCGTTGTTGTTGTTTTCCCGACTCCACCCTTACCGGAAGTAATAACAATTACTTCTCCCATCCTCTAAATCCCCCCAATTAAATCATAATATTTTCTCCAGTCCATACTATCACAGACTATAACTCCCTCGTGAATCCTGGCAAGCTCCGGCCCTTGCGGTTCTTCCTCGGGAGGTCGCGTAATACAATTGGCAATACGCAACTGAGTAGGCTGAAGCCGGAAAGACATGACCCAGGCTTTATCATCACCGGAAGATCCGGCATGGGCAATCCCCCGTAAATAGCCCAATACCATAATAAAGCCTGAAGCAATAATCTCCGCGCCCGGATTAACATCCCCAAAAATAAGTACGTTACCATCAAAAGTAATGTTTTGGCCTGAGCGCAAGCTTCTTTTTACAATCAAAACAGGTTTCGCACAAACATACTCTGTCTCCGATAATTCTTTACCCTGTTCCCGACTCCAACTTTTAAAGGATTGTGCTAATTCATCCTGGGTTTCTGTTTTAATACATTTTACCGTTAACCCACTATCCTGAAGAACTTGCCACAATGCACCAACCTGTTCTGCTGATAAAATTCGTGTCCCGGTATCTACTTGAACACTGGCACCTTTAAAAAAATGGCTGTTTTCCCCTGCCAATCTTGTTTTGATTTCCGTAATAATCTCCTTCCACGAACCTTTATCGCCGCAAATTATTTGGAGTCCTTCTTTATTACCCTTTACTGCAATTAAATTAGTCGTATTCATCAATGAATCCTGTTCCTCCTATAAAAACCTCTAGCCTATATTGTTCGCTATCATGATGCAAAATCCCTGCCAATTAAAAGAAAAAAATTAAACAGCGAAATCATAGAAATTATAACGGATAACCCTTATTTTGTCAAGGAATATTCTGGTAATTATTCGGGTATTTGTTCCGGTATTATTGTTTCAGGTATCTCTGCCGGTATTTCCACAGGGGTTTCTGGCGAGGTTTCTTCCGACACATCCTCCGTTTGCACCGGTGTCTCTGTTGAGGTTTCCGTATCGGGGTTTTCCGGTGCGCTCTGACCGTCTGAAACAGAGGAAGTGGATCTTGTCTTTACTTGCTTTTGCTTGTTTATTCCAAAATACTCCTCAAAAACGGCTTTCGCCACCAGTCCTATCGAACCACCGCCACTATAACCGTGTTCAATCACTCCGGCAAAAGCAATCTGGGGATCATCGACCGGGGCAAAAGCAATAAAAACCCCGTCAAAATCTTTATTTTTTATATATCCTGCTCTCCCCGGCTGAGCTGTACCGGTTTTGGCAGCAACCTTAATATTAACAGGGAAATTCCTAAAAAGAGAATAGGCCGTACCACCCGGAGCCGTAACTGCCGTCATTGCTTTTTTAGTTTCCGCAAAAGTGGTCGGATCGATCGTCGAAATCAGGATTGGCTCCGCATCAAACTCCTCCACCACAATTCCAACATTATCAATAATTCTTTCAACTACCGACGGCTTATATCTTTTACCACCGGAAGCAATCGTCGCTGTATAATTGGCTAACTGAATGACCGTATACTGATTAAAACCTTGCCCAATACTTGTATTAAAAGTATCCCAATCATGCCATTTGGTATATAATTCCAACCTCTCCCTGCGTCTCTGTTCCCAAACCCTCTTTTTACTTTTTAATTCATTTTCCAGTCGCTTTTTCTCCTGCTGATCAGCAGCTGCTTTTATTTTCGGACCATATTCTTTTTCTAACTGCTCCAAATTGCGATTGATTTCTTGATTAATTTTCTCCCGCCGCAGACCAAATTCGTTTTTCTGCCATTCCAAATCGGGTAATATTCCTTTGCTTTCAAAAGGTAAATCGATTCCCGTCCGATCCCCTAAACCAACCTCCAACCCCACTTTCCCAATCTGCGCAATTCCCGCTCGCCGACCCATTTCCTGAAAATAAACATTACAAGAACGAGCCATCGCACTATAATAATTAACTCTCCCATGCACGGTCCAACACTTGATATACGGGGAAAACCAATACTTTCCCGTACAAACCACCGTATCAAGCGGAGTAGCTTGCGCCGCCTCCAGCACCGCCATACCTGTCACAGGCTTAAAAGTTGAACCCGGCACATAATTGCCCTGAATAGCTCTATTGCGAAGAGCCGGCGGCTCATTACTAAAATAATAATCAGCCTGTTCCTGACTCAGTGATTTTCCATTGAAATCCTCCGGATTAAGCCCCGGACGGCTGACCATCGCCAAGGTCTTACCAGTTTTTACATCCAACAGAACAGCCCCACCGGCTTTAGCTTTGGGGTAAGTTTTTTGTACCTTGGCTAAAACTTCATCAAAAGAATTTTCCATCGCTTGCTGTAATTTTAAGTCTATCGTCAACACAAGTTTATCCCCGGGCACAGAAGAAATAGCCCGCACTTCCTGCACCGGTTGATTATGAGACGTCACCTCTACCTGACGGAAACCTTTTTGCCCACGCAGGTACGTTTCATAATACTTCTCCACCCCTGTTTTCCCGACCAAATCATTAATACTATAATCCTCAAAACCCGGCGTATCCAACTCCTCTTTAATGGAGTGCACATAACCTAATAAATGCCCTGCTAAACTTCCA
The DNA here is from genome assembly GCA_002407935.1 of Peptococcaceae bacterium UBA5356. Taxonomy (GTDB): domain Bacteria; phylum Bacillota; class Peptococcia; order DRI-13; family DTU073; genus UBA5356. Next base: position 26,917 of record DHPU01000066.1, on the reverse strand, counting down.
TAAATATAGGTTCTCTGCGGCTGCACATCAACACTTACTCCGGGCATCTCACGCCGTCTTTCTTCAATAGCCGTAACCAACTCCATGGAGACATCTCTCTTAATCACTATTGGTTCATATAAGCGGTTTTTTCCTTTTAATAACGTTTTGACACTATCATAGCTGATTTCCGGATCATTAATAATTTGCACCAACTTAGTAATTACCTCATCAATATCTTGATCCTTTAAACCTAAATAATTTAACGAAATATTAAAAACAGGTCTATTGGTAACAAGTACCTCCCCGTTACGGTCGACAATTTCCCCTCGGGAAGCTTTCTCGGGGATCCAACGCATGGTGTTAGACACCGCTTTAAGCTGGTAAAAACTCGTTTGTATTAACTGCAGCCATGTCAACCGCAAGAAAAGCACGGCAAAAATCACAAGCACAACACCAAAATAAATCCGTAACGTTCTTCCGAGCACCATTGTTGATTTCGGCGTTTCCACGAAAAAACCACCTCCTTTTAGAGGGTCTGCTGTCGTTCCCCATCCTTGGTAACCCAATTATAAAAACCAGAATAAACAAAAGGAACCAAACAAGTATTATAAATTGCTACTGGGAATACCTTCCAAAAGAATAAATTCCAACTCCAGTTTAGTCCTACAATTTTCCCCAATAACAAGATCATGGTTCCATGAAAAACACTACCCCAAAAAAGAGACAATACCGGGACTAAAAGATTTTCGCGAAACGCCCCCTGCATAAACCATCCCCAAATTAGAGAAGTAATCCCTTTAGCCAAAGCATTCATCCCCAAATAGTTCCCCAAAACAATATCTTCCAACAGCCCTAAAAAAAAGCCAAAATAAGTCCCCTTCACGGGTCCTTGAAAAAGGCTGTTGAAAATGACCAGTATTAACAACAAATCCGGCTTTACTCCAGCTATGGTGAAATGTGCAAAAATAGTCGTTTCCAATAATATTCCTATTAAACCAAAGATAAACATCATTAAATAATACATTAACTACCGCCCCCGACTTCTGATAAAGTCTCGTCTTCGGGCATTGCTGTCGCTTCAGGTACTTTAACTTGTTTAATAATAAAAACCTCTTCTAAACGAGAAAAGTCCACAAATGGTTTGATCTTCGCCTTCTTCATTAACCCCTCGGGTTCGAGGGCCACTTCTATCACCGTACCGATGCGGATACCTCCCGGATATACACCGCCTAACCCTGAAGTAACTACTGTCTGGTTTTCCTCTATCGGTACATCATGCGGTAAATGAATCATCTGTAAATACTGAGAATTATCTACACCCACTACAACCCCAGGTGTATGCCTATTCTCGAAAATTCTTCCCCCGACTGCACCTTCACGATCCAAGATTAATAGTACATCTGCCGTATTAATAGTAACCTGAATTACTCTCCCAATCAAGCCATCATGATTAACAACAACCATTCCTGGGCTAATCCCCTGTTTTTTCCCCTTATCTAAAGTAATTATTTCATACCAGTTAGCAGGATTACGCCCAATTACTTTGGCCATTTCTAAGCTGTAATTCCCTGATTTTTCCTCTTGATAATGCAAAAGCTTCAGCAAGCGTTGATTCTCTAACTCCTGTTCCTTTAGAGAAAACAACTCTTCCTCCAAGCAGCCTACTTTAGTTATTAATTCTTCATTCTGCTGACGCAAAATCCGGTTATCCTGAAAATAAACCAGCAAATTGTCTGTCTCTTTGATTATTGCTGTTATCCCTTTCTGAAAAGGAACAAGTATCTCCTTAACAGCAATTTGCAAAGGAAACTCCTGCGGTTTTTCTATTCTAGTAAGAAACATAATCCTAACGGTAAAAAGCAGGATACCGGTAAAGAAAAGACCCCATAAAATTTTCTCTTTTTTGGTCACTGTACAACCACCTAGCCTATTCGCTTATTCGCTACAGTCAACCCTTTTAAAATCTCAATATTCTCCAAGGTTTTACCGGCTCCAACAGCCACAGCATTAAGAGGTTCCTCCGAAATATGCACAGGCATCCCCGTCTGTTGGCTGATTAAGCGATCTAATCCCTTCAACAAAGAGCCGCCCCCTGCCATCATAATACCGCGATCCATAATATCAGCAGCCAATTCAGGAGGGGTTTTTTCCAAGCAAATTTTAATCGTTTCAATAATTGAAGCAACTGATTCCGAAATTGCCTCCATAATCTCCTCAGAGTTAACGGAAATCAATTTAGGCAAACCGGTAACTAAATCCCGCCCCCTCACCTGGTACTCCTGTAAATCATCCTCTATTCTCATCGCATAACCAATGTTCACCTTTATTTCTTCAGCTGTTCTTTCCCCGATCATTAAGCTGTAGGTCCGCTTAATATAATTAATAATCGCCTCATCCAGCTCATCCCCACCTATCCGAATACTCCGACTGGTCACAATTCCGCCTAGAGAAATAACGGCCACATCCGTTGTTCCTCCTCCTAAATCTACAATCATATTACCCGTTGGCTCCTGAATCGGCAGTCCAACTCCAATAGCCGCAGCCATCGGTTCTTCAATCAGATACGCTTCTTTGGCTCCCGCCTGAATAGCAGCTTCTTTAACTGCCCTTTCCTCCACCGTAGTAACTCCTGCCGGTACACAAATCACGATCCGCGGCCTGTTAAAAAAGCTCAAGCTTTTTCTCGTGGCTTTACTAATAAAATAACGCAACATGGTATGAGTTACTTCAAAATCAGCAATAACACCGTCTTTCATCGGACGAATCGCCACAATATTTCCCGGTGTTCTCCCAATCATCTGTTTAGCTTCATCACCCACAGCCAAGACCGTTCCCGTATCCTTATGCAAAGCTACTACTGAAGGCTCATTAATGACAATTCCTTTCCCCTTAATAAAAACCAATGTATTAGCTGTCCCCAAATCAATACTTATATCCTTTGTTAAAAACATCTTCTTTGCGTTCCCCCTTCTAAATTGAGAATAATGCTCTTGCTTTTATTCTAAAAATATTCTTTTTCCTTCATACTTAAAAAAGTATTATGACCAATAATCAAATGATCCAGAATTTCTATTCCTAATAAATTGCCTGCCTGATACAATCTTTCAGTCAAAGCCAAATCTTCTCTGCTCGGCTGAACATCACCACTAGGATGATTATGCGCCAGAATCAATTTTGCCGCACTACGCTTAATCGGCAATTTAAACACTTCCCGAGGATGAACAAGTGAAGCATTCAAACTTCCTACCGATACTTCCTCTATCACCAAAACCTGATTTTTGGTGTTCAAATTAATTACTTTAAAATGTTCGCGATCCAAATAACTCATTTCGCCCATCAGCAAATCAGCCGCATCAGCGGGTGTATGAATAACCGGTTTTACCCCCATCTCTTTTCTAGACAATCTTCGTCCTATTTCTACCGCCGCTTTAATCTGAGCAGCTTTAGCTAACCCTATTCCCTTTCTCCCCTTAAGCTCTTCCGTACTTACCTGAGTAAGATAAATAAAGCCACCAGCTAAGAGAAGCTCTTGTGCCAGATCTAAAGCCGATCTTTCTTTTATTCCCGTCCGCAATAAAATAGCTAATAATTCCTGATCCGACAAAGATTCAGGTCCAAAAAACAAAAGCTTTTCCCGCGGCCGCAGTTCCTCCGGATACTCCTTAATCGGTATCACTACCTTCCACCTCCAAGAATTTTTATACCACAATTCCGCAAAAGCTGCATGGTTTTAACTAAAGGAAGACCGACCACATTGTAATAACAACCGTCAATTTTTTCCACCAATAGTCCCCCAAGTCCCTGAATACCATAAGCTCCTGCTTTATCCAGAGGTTCCCCGCTCGCTACATAAGCTTTTATCTCCCCATCTGTCAAAGAACGAAAATAAACCCTGGTTATCTCTACCTCTCGCCATACTTGTCCGGTTTCTTGATTAATTATACAGATCCCGGTCATAACCTCATGAACATCACCTGACAAAAAAGTCAACATTTGCGCGGCTTCATGCTTATCGGCAGGCTTTCCCAGCACCTGACCGTTCTTCACCACTATCGTGTCGGCGGCAAGAATTATCCCTTGGGTAGAAGAAAACACTTTTTCGGTCTTTAAGACCGCTTCCGCTTTTAAATAAGCTAACTGCTGCACTCCTTCCCTAAAAGGGAAGGAGGCTTCCTCTTCTTTGAGCCCACTGCCTACTACCCGGAATTTTATGCCCATCTGCCGCAAAAGCTCCGCCCGCCGCGGCGATTTAGAAGCTAAAATAATCTCCCTCATCATTTTAAAGCTTAAAATAAACAAATAAAGCTAAAAGAAAACCGATTGCACTTGCTACATTAAATTTTAAGGTTAAACCGAAGGTAATCGTTAAAACCAACAAATCAAAGGTCGTAGGCGCAAATCCAATTGGTTGAAAACCGTGATTAAGCAATGGCCAAGTGTTCCCTAAGACTGTTCCCAGAAGGCTTCCTAATAAGCCCCCCACTATTAATAAAATTAATAGTAATCCCGGGCTCCGGGGCGCACTATATCCCTTCACAAAACCTCCTCCTTAAAAAGCATTCAATAAAAAATAAATATCCTTCTTAAGTTTATCATCCTACTTCTTTCTAGACAAGCTGGAATAATTTAATAATAAAATACATTTCACAACTTTGCTTCCTTTTCCCTGATAAAATCCTGCAACCACGCTAATACCTCAGGGTGATTTACCGCTAATCCGGCTAAATTGTTCTTTATCTCTACCGTACTAAGCCGAAAACTATTTTGATCACGCTGATGGCAATAAAAAAAATCCACATCCGGTGAACCTGAAAGAAATGAAACTAATGTTGCGGCCATATCACCAAGAGGTGGTCTGTCAATATGCTTCAGTCCAAACGTGGCTTCTATGGTTGTTCCTTTACCCAAAACCGAATCTATTTTTAAATCACCTCCGCAAGCTAAGGTGTTGGCTTGGAGAAGCGGAAGCCCTAACCCCACCCTACGGGTAGTCCTCGTTGTATAAAAAGGATCGGCAACCTTCCGAACCGTCTCCTTGTCCATCCCTTTCCCATCATCTCTGATCGTCACTACCAACTGATCTTTTGGTGTGTCCTCAAGTATCGTAATCCAAATATTCTGCGCCTGAGCCACCAAAGAATTTTGGACAATATCCAAAATGTGTAAAGCTATTTCGCGCATAAAATCCCTCACCTACTTATTATACTTACAAAATTAACTAGCGCAAAGTGCGAATATACCGTCCCTCCTGATGCTGCAAGGCCAACTTTAATTCGGTCAAAGATAATTCCTCTAAGTAAGCAAAGCTCTGGGGAGGATAAATACTATTAGGATAATGAGCATCCGAGGAAACAAGATAATCAAAGCCTTCCTTTTTAAGTTGGGCTAATTGCTTAGAATTACGCGGTAAATGAGGGGTTAATTCCACCCCGTCTAAAGGAAGTCCGACCGGAATGTTTCCTAAATGTCCCCATAAACTAAAAGCCTGCCGATCAAGATGTGCCGCTATACAAATCCCTTGCAGCAAATGAACAGACTCTACGGCCTCCTCCAGCGTAAAATCTGTCCCCACCAAAAGTAATCTATCTAATTCCCGCAATTTATGATCATGACTATCCACAACCCACTGTTCCCCAAAAATCTCTTTTTTATTCTGCAAAGGAGGAAGCTTTTGGTATACCCTCTTTTGCCATTCATAAGCCTGCTCCATCTTCTCAAAAAGGCACACCAAATGGACGTCCTCTTTGGTTTGCAGCTCCATTCCGGGGAATACCTTAACCCCGGCTTTCTCGCCCTTCTCCACAAAAGGAGCTGCGTTTTCCACCGAATTATGATCGGTAATCGCCAAAGCATCAAGCCCCACTTCCCTGGCTCGGCTGATTACTGTCGAAGGAAGCATCTCATTATCGGCACAAGGAGACAGAAGAGTATGAATATGCAAATCCAACGACCATTCTTTCCTCATGCTTTTCTTTCCAATCCCAGCTTGTACAAATAACCCGCAAGCTCATAAGCTGACTCCTTGGTACTAAAAAGAGGGATCCTCTCCTGCCGAGCCTTAGCAATTGTCTCTTCTTGCGGTAAGTGCCCTTCCAAAAATACGATGCCTCCCAAATTAAGCAATTGCCCCACCGCTACCACATTTTGATGCGTCTGCACCGTCAACCAAAGATCTCCGGCTTGAGCATGTGCCATCACATTACTTAACAAATCTCCAATATAACAACCCTTAATTTCCGTATCAACAGACAAATCTCCGTCATTTAATGAATTTAAGGATAACACTTCCATGATCGTTCTTAATTCCATTCTTTCTCTTCCTCCATCTAGTTCTTCCTTGTCTTTACTTGTCTTTATTTGTTAAGCTTAGACTGTTTCCCGCCAAACCGGCTTTAAATAAAATCCCACAAGCTTCGTACATGGGATAATTGGTAGATAATAGGGGAATTCCTTTTTCCTGAGCTAATTCCCTCATTTCCTTAGAGGGCTCTTTCCCGCGTACAAAAACTACTCCTACTAAATCAAGCATTTCGACTGTACGTAGTACTTGAGGATGAATCAATCCTGTTAAGAGTAAAGTTTTTTCCTTAGTAAAAGCCAGCACATCACTCAATAAATCCGCCCCGCAAGCCGTTTTAATTTCCACTTTGGCTAGATCTATTTGCGTATAAACTGTAGCCTTCAATAATTTTTGAATCTCGGCAAGGACCATCACCTTTTCCTCCCCTATCTTAATACTAGCCCTATTTATTATAATCTATTTTTCATCAATATTATCTTTTATTTACTACTAAATTAAAAGTAAGTATTTCCATATTTACGGTCAAATCCACACTACGTAATTCGATGTGTCGCGGTACTGAAATCACACAAGGAGCAAAATTCAAGATGGCCTTTATCCCTGAGTTCACAAGAATATCCACAACCTCTTGAGCATGGCGAGCGGGAATCGCTACTATCGCAATTTCAATCTCCTTAGTCTTGACATGTTCCTCTAATTCTAAAATGTCATAAACAGGAACATCTCCGATCTTCTGTCCTACTTTATTTTGATCATTATCAAAAATAGCCTGAATATTAAAACCTCTTTCCTTAAATCCTTTGAAATGGATTAGAGCCGACCCTAAATTACCGGCACCAACAATAATAACTTTCCATTTATGCATTAATCCGAGAATTTTCTTGACTTGCTCATTTAAATCTTTGACATTGTAACCTACGCCTCGCGTCCCGAACTCACCAAAGTAAGCCAAGTCTTTCCGCACCTGCGCGGGCGAACCATCTACACCCCGAGCAATCTCCCCTGATGAAACAATCATAACCCCATTTTTATGTAAATAATCAAGAAGCCGGGAATACACCGAAAGTCTAATTATCGTGGCCTCAGGAATTTTTAAAGTCTTCAAGCGCTCGCCTCCCTTCCTTGTACTTTGTACTAATTATAACATATCAGACTAATCTTGTATACTTTGTACAATTAACGTCTTGAGCACTTCCTAAGCTTGTTTCTTTTCAATTACTCATGCTAAGAAACCGATGATACTCCTCTACTAAAACCAGCGCCAGCTGCTGACTTCTCAATAATTCGGCATCGTTCCATTTTTCCCCCAATTGACTAAGACTTTGACCCCACTCCCGACACAAGCAGGCTAATTCTTCCAGCTCGCCGGCTAATTGCTCTGACTCAAGCACTGCCGCCATCCTTATTCCTTCAGCGGCCGCTTCTTCCAGCGCTGTTGCCAGTAAAGCATATTTGGGCCGTAACAAGATCATCTCTTCATCTGCCACCGTAATATTTTTATACAGTAACAAACCCTTTTCTAAACATAAACTGATTTTCCCCAAAAAGGGGGCAATTTTTTCCGCTGCCAAAGTATCCTCCGCCTCAAATTTAAAAGCTACCTTGTTTAATATTTCACATCTTACCTCGACCGCCGTTTCTCCAATCCTGATTCTCTCGGCCAAGGAAAGTAACTTTGCCTCATTATTCACAAAGCCAAGCAGCACCTGATAAGGGGCTTCTGCCGTAACAATGACCGGTAACCCTTGCTTCCCTAGGTTTTGCCCAATCTGTAACGCTTCGTCCTGCTGTTCCGCCGCCGCCACCAGAATCGTATAATACTCTACCTTCTTTAAACGTAAAACTTTCTTTTTCTTATTTCTTTCCCAGGTAAGAGCCTCGCCGCGGGAAGAAACCCTCTTTGGTGCCATCTCTGCCTTTTCCTGTTTTACCTGTTTTTCCTGCTGTTCCTGTTGCTCCTGCTGGATATTTCCTATATAAAAACGCCCTAAAATCTGTCCCATTAACAAGGTAGAACCTAAAATCAACACTAAAACTACTAAAAAAGAGACAAAGCCAAAACCGTTCTTACCTAAGCGTAACATTATAACACCCCCATCTCATCAGAAAATTATATGTGAGAGGGGGTGTTTTTAGAACGTATTTAAATGTTTATCCTGTACAAGCTCTTTCACCTCGCCGATTAAATAAAGAGAGCCCGTCACCAACACCAAATCTTGGGCGGTTGCTTCCTGTAAAGCCTTTTTTAGCGCCTCCGATAAATCCTCTATTACTAATACGGAGATTTCTTTCCCGGAATTTTCCTTCCCGAAATATTGCCTGAGTTCCTCCCAAGCTTGCGCCCGCTCCGAATTGGGTTTGGTAATAACCACTAGATCCACCAACGGTTTAATCAAACCGGCCGCCCAAGAGCGATCTTTGTCATCCAGCATCCCAATCACCAGGATAACTCGTCTTACTTCGCTCTTCTTACTTGCTAACCAATGAGCTAACGCCGCCATGCCGGCAGGATTATGTGCCCCGTCTATGACGACGAGCGGTCTTGTGCCGATAACCTCCAAACGCCCCGGCCATTTGGCCTGGGCTAAACCCCGGCGAATTACCTGCTCATCAATATGCCAACCTTGCTCCTGCAAAAGCTCCGCCGCCCTAATGGCCAATACGGCATTTGCTAATTGATGCTGCCCCCAAAAAGGCAGGAAAAGCTCACGATAATTACCTTGGGCCGTTTGCACGCTAAAAACCTGACCGCCCTGCTCTTTCTCCTCTTGCACGGTCCAATGCACCTGCTTGTAAATCTCCCCCAGCGAAGCTTGACAAGCCGCCGCCCGCTTCCTCAGCACCTTTAAAACCTCTCCGTTGTCACTCGCCGTAAGGACGGGACAGCCTTGCTTAATAATGCCGCTTTTCTTTTGCGCAATCTCGGTCAGCGTTGTCCCTAAATAAGCGGTATGCTCCAAGGAAACATTGGTAACGATCGAGAGAAGCGGTTTTTTCACGACATTCGTCGAATCAATATCTCCCCCCATCCCTACCTCAATGAGAGCAACATCAACCTTTTCCCGAGCAAAATACAAGAACGCTAACGCCGTTAATATTTCAAATTCTGTCGGATTCTCCCCGGTTTCTTGTTGTACCTCGCTCACCACGGCCAGGATTTCCTCCAGCAGTTCCGTCAACCGCACCACCGAAATCTCCGTACCGTTAATCATAAACCGCTCACGATAAGAAAGCAGATGAGGTGAGGTAAAAGTCCCTACCCGATAACCCGCTTCTTGTAAAATTGAAGAAAGCATGGCAAGGGTAGAGCCCTTCCCATTTGTCCCTCCAATATGAATTATCGGAATTTGTTCCTCGGGGTGAGCAAACAACCTCAGTAAACTAGTAATTCTCTGCAACCCGAGATTAATCCCAAAACGAGTCAGTGTATTCAGTTTTTCCAGTGCCTCTATATAATCCATTCTCTTCTCAGCTCCCCAGTGTTTCTCACTTTTCGGGAATGAACTTGCTCTTATTCGGTGAAGGAAGCGATTCTTTCCAAAATAGCTTCTTTTTTCGTACGATAATCCGCTAATTTTCCCTTTTCCTTCTCGATTACTTCACCGGGTGCTTTAGCCAGGAAGCCCTGATTCTGCAGTTTTCCCTCCAGACGGGCTATTTCCTTCTCCAAGTTTGCTTTCTCTTTTTCCAGACGAGCCTGTTCCTTTTCGAGATCTACCAAGCCTTTTAAGGAAAGATAGACCTCCACCCCACTCACCACCGCCGTTACGGCTTGCTCAGGTTTCTCCGAAGCACTAAGCAGGATAGTCACCTGCGAAAGTCCGGCCAAGTTAAGAAGATAACCTTCTCCATGCTGCAAGGCCGCCAAAGCAGCTTCGTTCTGCGCAATCAAGACAGCTTCCGCCTTTTTACCGGGAGACACATTCATCTCACTGCGCAAATTACGCAGCGCTTTTACTACCTCCATCACTACCGTCATTTCCGTTTCGGCCTGTTCATCGAGCTCAGCTTCCTTGCCCTGCGGCCATGGAGCGAGCATAACCGTCTTTCCCTGATGCGGGAGGTGCTGCCAAATTTCCTCTGTAATGAAAGGCATAAAGGGATGCAGTAACTCCAGCGTGCCGCGTAAAGTAGCTGCCAGCACAGTCTGAGCCGTTCTCCTGCTTGCCGCAGTCTCTTTTCCATAAAGGCGCGGCTTCACCATTTCTATATACCAATCACAGAATTCATTCCACATAAATTCGTAAATAACTCGACCCGCTTCTCCCAAATCATAGCGCTCCAAATTACGTGTTACTTCTTCGGCCGTCCGGCAAAAACGGCTCCTGATCCAACGATCAGCTAAGGGGCCTTCCGCTGTATCTTCTACCGTCTTTTCCACTCCAGCCATTATTCCCGCTCCGGCTGATTTCCCCATTTCTACTGTGTTCTCTGCATTTTCCGTATTCTCTCTGTTCTCTTTTTCCTCCGCTTGACCCGCCTCCTGATAATCAGCCAGATTCAATAAAGCAAAACGGGAAGCATTCCAGATTTTGTTGGCAAAATTACGGGTAGCCTCCAGCCGCTCCATCTGGAAGCGCAGATCATTCCCGGGCGTATTGCCCGTAATCAACATAAAGCGCAGCGTATCAGCGCCGTATTGCTCAATCACCTCAATCGGATCTATCCCGTTCCCCAGGGATTTACTCATCTTCCGTCCTTGTGCATCAAGCACTAAACCATGAATAAAGACGTCACGGAACGGTACCTCCGGCCTAAATTCCAACCCCATAAAAATCATTCGTGCCACCCAGAAGAAAATAATATCGCGTCCGGTCACCAGTACGGAAGTCGGATAATAACAACCCAAGGTTTCCGTTTCTTCAGGCCAACCTTGCGTGGAAAAAGGCCACAAGCCAGAACTAAACCAAGTATCCAGCACATCAGTATCCCGTTCCAGTTTAGCCGAACCGCAACGTGGACATTTTGCTGGTTCTTCCTTGGTGCAAATAACCTCTTGACAATCCTGGCAATACCAGACCGGGATACGATGACCCCACCAAAGCTGCCGGCTGATACACCAATCACGAATATTCTCCAGCCAGTTTAAATAAATCTTGGTAAAGCGTTCCGGCACAAAGCGGATTCTGCCGTCCAACACAGCTTGAATCGCGGGCTCGGCCAGCGGCTTCATTTTTACAAACCATTGCTTAGAAACCATTGGTTCAATTACCGTATCGCAGCGATAGCACTGCCCTACAGCATGCTCATGCTCTTCTACCTTTACCAGAAAGCCCTGTGTTTCTAAATCCGCCACGACCCGTTTCCTAGCCTCGTAACGATCCAATCCCTGGTATGAACCGGCTTGTTCGTTCATTACCGCTTGACGATTGAGCACCGTAATTTGCTCCAGATTATGTCTCAACCCCATTTCAAAGTCATTCGGATCATGCGCCGGAGTAACCTTCACCGCACCGGTACCAAATTCCCGCTCCACATAATCATCGGCAATTACCGGGATAATCCGCCCGGTCAGCGGCAAACGCAGTTTTTTTCCTACCAACCCTTGATAACGTTCATCCTCAGGATGAACCGCTACCGCCGTATCCCCCAGCATCGTTTCCGGCCGAGTTGTTGCTACCACCAGATATTCACCGGTAGTTGCCCCATCATCATCTAAGACCGGATAACGAATATGCCAGATCTTTCCTGTATGGGGTTCGTGCTCCACCTCAATATCGGAAATAGTCGTCTGACATTTAGGACACCAGTTAATAATGTAATTGCCCTGATAGATTAAGCCTTTTTCATACAAGCGGACAAAAACCTCTTGCACTGCCTGAGAACAGCCTTCATCTAAAGTAAACCTCTCCCTCTCCCAATCGCAGGAAGTACCCAGTTTTCTTAACTGTTTCGTAATGTGACCGCCATATTGCTTTTTCCACGCCCAAACCCGCTCCAGAAATTTTTCTCTGCCTAAGTCATACTTAGAAAGTCCTTCCTTGCCCAACTGTTCTTCCACTTTAGCCTGGGTAGCAATACCGGCATGGTCCGTGCCCGGTAGCCAAAGCGTATGATAACCCTGCATCCGGCGCCAACGCGTCAGTATATCCTGTAGAGTACTATCCAGAGCATGTCCTAGGTGCAATGAGCCCGTAACATTCGGGGGCGGCATGACAATGGAAAAGGTTTGCGCCTCCCCGACCGCCTTCCTTTTCCGCAGCTCTTCATTAGCCTCCGCATGAAAATAACCCTCTTTTTCCCAAACCTGATACCATTTTTCTTCCACATTTTGTGGTTCATATACTGTAGACAGTTTTTTTTCATTTTCCATAGTCATAAAAATTTCCCTCCTTCTCAAGCTTCCCTGCAACTCTTAAAATAATCCAGCTCAATAATCTCACCCAATAATATTGCTCATTAAAAAATCCTCCCCATCCCTAAAAAAGGACGGAAGGATTTCTTTTCCGCGGTACCACCTTAATTCCCCCACTGGAGACTCTTTCCCTGCTTTAACGGGCAGACCCGGCAGTATCTACCTTCCTTAGCATCAGCTAAGACCTCTCAATACCGCACCTCCAGGACGACTAAGTACTATAACTAACCCTGATAAACCTCACAGCCAAGGATTTATCTCTCTGCAGGGATTTATAGTCTACTATTTCCTTTCTTCGGCGTGCTCTAACCTATATTGCCATTATTCTCATTTTCAACTGATCTTACCAGTATACATCTGCCTTTTATCTTACTCATTTGTTCAGTAATTGTCAACGCTTAACTCATTAACTCAGAAGCACGCATTATCAAGAACGCTCTTCACCAAGGGCATTTGTTGTTATTAACCTCTGCCGCGAAAAAGCTTTTTCTTGATCCCCTCTGCCTTTCCTCTTTCCAGACTTCGAAAATAAGCACCGATATATCCACCGGCAACACCCCAAAGTGTCCAGACCAAAAGCTGACGGCCAATCGCCCCCCAGGAATACAACTCCGGAATAAGCTCCAGATTCAGAATAACACCAAATAGCCCGAGCAAAAGACCCACCCACAAACCATGCAGCCAGCCTTTCCCTCTGCTTCTTTTCCCTGCGGCCGCTGCCCCAATCAACACCCCTAAAATACCCAAAAGATAAAGATACAAACCTAAATAATAGGTCGTTTGCTCACTCACCACAACCCAGAGAAAACCGGCTACTCCGGTGATAAACCAAATGCCCAAAGCTGTAGTCAACCCAAACCAAACAGCTTTAACCTGTGCCCCCTCTTTGCCCACAAGCCTCAACCTCCACTCTTCCCTTCATTTCAGCTTATGCAGGCAAACCTTTTGTATACGTGAATTTTTTGTCATCTTTCAGATGTATCACTGTCACTGGAGCGATAAAATAATTGATATATTGTCATACTCTTAGCCTTTCCCGACTATATGTAAATATAAGAATTACATATACATATACCGGAGGTAGGCGTCCCGTGTATAGACTCAAACCGCTTTTCATCAGTATTTTTCTTCTGATTTTCCTGTTGACAGGATGCGCTTCGAAGAGTCCCCCAAAAGAACCGGTCATTTCAACACTAACAATAGCTTATCAAGAAGATTCGCTCTTACATCTGCCTCTTTATGCAGCACTGCAAAATAATTTTTTTCAAGATGAAGGCCTACTGGTTCAGCTACAAAAATACGCCTCCACCCAGGAAGCAGTAGAAAGCGTTATTTCCGGAAAATATGACCTATTGCTAAGCGGCTCGGAACTTGGCTTTTTCCTTTACCAACAAGGTCAGCCAAATAAACTCGTTTATCTTGCCCAAAGCACCGTGAAAAATGGCTTGTTTCTTCTCGCCAGGAAAACAACATCATCCAAAAAAGACAAGTCATCCGGTAAAAATGAACTACTTAGTAAAGGTGTGCAGTCCTTTTCTTGGAAGGACGTCAAAGGAAAGGTTATTCTGGGTGCCGAAAACGGTGAGCTTGCACAAATCCTGCTCGAAACCATCTTAAAGCAGCAACAAATCCGTCCTCACCTGGATGTGCACCTCCTCACTAATCTACCTCCATCTCTTCGACTAGGAACTTTTCAGAGCGGTACAGCACACTTTTTTCTCACCACTGAACCCGCCGCAACCATTTTGGAAAAGGAAGAATCAGGTCAAGTCGTAACATCATTGAATGAAAATACTGAACCCCTGGTTTCCTCCGTAATCTATGCCGCTAAAGAAAAAATCCCACAAAAACAGGACAGCTATCAAAAATTTATGAACGCCTTTTCTCAGGGACTCCGCTGGGTTAATGAACATAGCCCTGAAAAACTGGCGGCTGTAGGAAAAGCCTTTTTCCCACAGCAAGATGAAAAAAACCTGATCAGAGGAATCGGCCGCTACAAAAACTCGGGCTGCTGGTCGAAAAGTCCTCTCCTTGAAAAAAAAGAGCTTATCAAGCTCCATGATTTTCTATTGAAAGCCGGTGAATTAAACTCAGCCCTGCCAGCCGCTGCCCTAAACGGGCTAACTGAACCGTCCTTCGCCCAAAATACTCCGAGAAATCCTTAAATATAATATGGCAATCCGGAGTTTAAAGGATAACTACTGTTGTTCTCAAGTAAGAGCCGAGAGAACAGAAACCCGCACAATAATCCCCAACAGTTTGTCCTGTTCATCCACAACAGCAATAGGATATTTGGTGGTAGAAGCTACCTGAATCAAGTCTTGCACATAAGTGTCAGGAGTTGTGGTATCGTAATCTTTTATTAAAATGTCCTGCAATTTCTGCTGTTCCTTTAAAGCCTTCACCGCATCATCAATGGTTACTATCCCTTGCAGCTTTCTGGCATTGTCCACCACAAAGACACTGGAGATACCGTTATTTCTCATCTCTTTAATAGCTACCTTCGGTCCGTCCTTCAGCGAGATAAGTGCTCCCGGCTTAATCATAATATTACCGGCATGAAGCACTTTTGTTTTATCTACATCCTGCACGAAGTTCGCAATATATTCATTAGCGGGATTCGTTAGGATTTCCTCCGGTGTCCCAATTTGTTCTATCGCACCATCCTTCATCACTGCTACCCTGTCACCCAGTTTGAAAGCCTCATTGACATCATGCGTAATAAAGACTATTGTTTTTCCTAATTTAGCGTGAATATCCAACATTTCTAATTGCATATCCCTGCGAATCAACGGATCAAGTGCACTAAACGGTTCATCCATTAAGAGAATATCCGGGTCATTAGCAAAAGCTCTCGCCAAACCTACCCGCTGACGCATCCCTCCGCTTAACTCATTCGGATATTTATCCTCCCAGCCTTCCAACCCAACTGCCGCTAAATTTTTCTTGGCAATCTCCCGGCGTTCCTCCTTAGGAATACCGCGAATTTCCGGACCATATTCTACATTACCAATAATCGTACGATGCGTAAAAAGGCCAAAATGCTGAAAAACCATGGCCACTTTCTTCTGTCTGAACTCGCCTAACGCCTTTTTGTTATATTGCACAATATTAGCGCCATCTACATAAATCTGCCCGGCGGAAGGGATATTAAGCAAATTCAAGCAACGAATAAGCGTTGACTTTCCACTGCCGGAAAGACCCATAATCACAAAAAACTCTCCTTCGCTCACCTCAAAAGATACATTGTTTACTCCCACGGTATTCCCTGTTTCCCGGAAAATTTTTTCTTTAGATTCACCGCTTTTTAACTTTTTTAAAACTGCTTTGGGGTTACGCCCAAATATTTTGGTTAAGTTTTCTACCTTTATTTTTACTGTCATCCTATACACCCACTCAATCAAATTATCTTTTTTCTTACATTCATTGTTCCGGTATTTTATACTTATCGGCAATTCCTTGCGAAATTCTGTCAATAATAACCGCCAAAATAACAATACTCAAACCTGCATCAAAAGCCCTCGCAATCTCAATCCGGCTAATACCTGCCAAAACTTCATACCCCAAACCCTTCGCGCCAATCATCGAAGCAACAACCACCATAGAAAGAGCCATCATTGTTGTTTGATTAATACCCGTCATAATGGTAGGCAAGGCCTGCGGAAGCTGTACTTTAAGCAGCGTCTGCCAGGAGGAAGACCCAAAAGAATAGGACGCTTCAACCATTTCTTTCGGTACGTTCTTAATCCCCAGATTAGTTAATCTAATTACAGGAGGTAGTGCATAGATAACCGTAGCAAAAACCGCCGGTACCATCCCTAAGCCAAAAAACATGATTGCCGGAATCAAATAAACAAAACTGGGCATCGTCTGCATCGCATCTAAAATTGGCTTGATTACAACTTCAAGTTTAGCATGGTGAGACATCAAAATTCCCACCGGTATCCCCAGCAGTAAAGAAATTACTACGGAAGTCAAAACAATCGCTAAAGTAGACATGGTAAGCTGCCAAAGACCAAAGACACCAATTAAGGAAAGCAGAAAAGCATATAAAATTCCCGCCCTCAAATTTCTAAATCTCCAACCCAGCAAAAAAACCAATAATACTAAGCACCACCAGGGTAACCACAGTAAAAACGCCTCTGCTTTAAGCAAAAACATTAGAACGCCCTCGTTAAGCACATCAAAAAAACCCATAAAATTGTCTAAAAGCCACTTTACAAATACTTCAATATAAATACCACACTTAAAACTAATAAATTCCGGAAAGTCCTGCATATATAACTCCTCACTCTACTCCTTTATTATTGCAAAATTGCTATTACAGCATTTGTTCTAAAGTGCTGCTGCCACTTTTTCCGCTACGTCTACTGAAACCCATTGCGTCCAAAGTTCCTTGTTGTTTTTCAGAAACCATTGAGCTGCTTCCCTCGGGCTCGCATTGTTTTCTTCCATATAGGCTAACGCCGCATTAGTTAAAGCAGTACTGGTTTGATAGTTTTTTAGAAAGTCCACCACTTCCGGTGCCTTTTGGGGTAAATCCTTATTAACACAAACTGTTACGGGCACAGAAGGAAAAGCACAGACATAACCATTTTGCCATTTGGCTTGCTCAAAATCGGGCTCTTCAATTAAGGTCAGATCATATTTACCCGTAATCCACTCCGGCTCCCAGTAATAACCGAGCCATGGTTCGCCCTTTTCCAAAGCTTTTACTAGAGAAGTGGAAAGTGCCGTACCGGAACCAGGTCTAAACAGATTGTATTCCTTATCCAAGCCATAATTTTTGACTTTTTGACTAACAATTTCATCTGCTGCCCAATCCGGAATAGCTCCATAAATTCGTCCTTTCTTTTTATCCTCAGGGTCGCGGAATATTTCCCAATATTTAGGAAGATCCGTGGTTGACTGCAAATCAGGCGCCAACGGTTTAAGCCCTTTCTCCGGATCCCCTTTAATTACATAAGTAGGCACATAAAAACCCTGCCGATTATCCCCAAAATTAAGTGATACCTCCAAGATGTCGCCATTACTAATCGCCTCAGGATATGTCTGGATATTATCTGTCCAGATTTCCATGAAAATATCAATATCCCCTCGCTTCAAACCTTCCAATGTAACAGCGGTGGTACCCGGTATCACATCAGTCTCATAACCATAGCCACTTTCCACAATCAACCGGGCTACTTCATTATGAATTTTGATGCTATCCCAACCCGCATCGGCAAAAACCAGCTTTTCTTTTGTCGATCCTTTTTTCGATACAGCATCTTCCTTAGAGGAGCAAGCCGTACTGAAAACCATTACTACTGTTAATAATATTGCTAGAACAATCAGCATTAATTTCTTTTTGTTCTTTTGTAAAAACATATTAAAACCACCTGTCTATTTTTTTATTAGGTACATCATACTACTCCTACAACTTATAGTCAAGTTGTAGATTGTCGCTTTTGCGACAAGGATTTCACAAGGGCTTCACCAAACCCTTTATAAAACCCCTCTGCTTTAATTAAGCTCCCTTAATAAACCTTCAATAAGCCTTCCACCCAGTCCGCTACTGACTCTATTCCCTCCCCGCTCTGGGCAGAACAAGCAATCACGGGAATTTCAGGCGGAATCCTTAGCTGCTCTTTTACTAAATTAAGCTGTTTAAAATACTGACCGCGCGATATTTTATCCGCCTTGGTTACTGCTACTAAATAAGGTAATCCCCGGTGAGCAAGCCACTCCTGCATCAGCAAATCATCCTTGGAAGGGGCATGCCGGATATCCACGACCTGGATAATTCCCACTAATTGCTGTCGCTTATGTAAATACTCCTCAATAAAGCGCCCCCAACTCGATTGAGTTCCTAGAGAAACTCGGGCAAAACCGTAACCCGGTAAATCAACGAAATACCAGGTTTCATTAATCTGATAAAAATTTAGGGTTTGGGTTTTACCAGGAGTACTGCTGGTACGGGCTAAATTTCTGCGGTTTAAAAATTTATTAAGAAAAGAGGATTTTCCCACATTGGATCTCCCCACCAACGCAATCTCGGGCTGGTCTAACTGCGGATATTGACGAGGATTAACCGCACTTAACGTATATTCCGCTTGTATTATTTTCATTAGTGCTTCTTCTCCAATGCAGTTTTTAATACTTCCTCCATCTGCTCTACTAGCACAAACTCTAAATTTTTCTTAATATTATCCGGAATCTCCTCTAAATCCTTTTTGTTTTCTAAAGGTAAAATAATAATTTTGCTTCCCGCCCGATGAGCAGCCAGCACCTTTTCTTTTATTCCTCCTACCGGAAGAACCCGTCCTCTTAACGTAATTTCTCCGGTCATGGCTACATTACTTTTCACCTTTCGATTACTAAGTGCCGAGGCCAGTGCTGTGGCCATGGTGATCCCAGCTGAAGGCCCGTCCTTGGGAATTGCCCCTTCAGGGATATGAATGTGTATATCATATTTTTCATGGAAATCTTCTTCAATTCCTAAGTCATTGATCAGCGACCTGATATAGGTATATCCGGTTTGGGCCGATTCCTTCATCACATCTCCCAGTTTACCGGTAAGAATTAGCTTGCCCTTACCCGGCAAAAGAGCAACCTCAATACTTAACACTTCTCCTCCTACTTCAGTCCAAGCTAAACCTGTCACCACCCCTACCAGACTTTCCTTTTCGGAAACACCATAATGATAACGAGGTATGCCCAAATGTTTTTCGAGATTATGGGGCATAATTGTTACTTTTTTTTGCGATCCTTCGGCAATTATTTTCGCCGCCTTACGACAAACGCCGGCTAATTCCCGTTCCAGGCTCCTTACTCCGGTTTCCCTTGTATAATGACGGATAATCTGCAAAATAGTATTCTCCGCCAGCCCGATTTGGGCCTTTTGCAAGCCATTTTCTTTAATCTGCCGCGGTAATAAATACTTTTTAGCAATTTGCAGCTTTTCCTCCTCTGTATAACTGGAAATAGAGATAATTTCCATCCTGTCTAAAAGCGGCCGCGGTATATTATAAGCCACATTCGCGGTCGTAATAAAAAGAACATGGGATAAGTCTACCGGGGTTTCAATATAATGATCACTAAAAGTACTATTCTGTTCAGGGTCTAATACTTCAAGCAAAGCAGCAGAAGGATCACCCCGGAAATCCATACTCATTTTATCCACTTCATCCAAGAGGAAGACCGGATTTTTCGTTCCGGCATTTTTTAATCCTTGCACAATCCGACCCGGCATGGCCCCTACATAAGTACGGCGATGACCGCGGATTTCCGCTTCATCCCTTACCCCGCCTAAGGACATCCGGACAAACTTTCTTCCCAAAGCTCTGGCTACAGACTTCGCCAACGACGTTTTGCCTACGCCTGGAGGACCAACAAAACAGATGATGGGTCCTTTAATCTTTTCTGTTAATTTGCGTACTGCTAAATACTCCAAAATACGTTCTTTGGCTTTACTTAAACCATAATGATCCTCATTCAGAATATTTTCAGCTGCCTTGATATCAATATTATCTTCCGTCTGTTTATTCCAAGGAATATCCAGCAGCCAATCTAAATAACCTCTGATCACCGCTGATTCTGCTACCATCGGCGGCATCTTTTCTAGACGCCCAACCTCCTTGAGTGCTTTTTCGGCGGCATCAGGAGGAAGCTGGGCTTCTTTAATCTTTTGACGATACTCCTCAATTTCCGTTCCCCGCTCGTCCCGTTCCCCTAATTCTTTTTGAATCGCCTTCATTTGTTCTCTTAAATAATATTCCTTTTGGGTCTTTTCCATCTGCTTACGAACCCGCAGATTAATCCGCCGTTCCAATTCCAAGATCTCTATTTCATTAGCAATAATCTCGCAAAGTTTTTCCAAACGCTGTTTTATCTCAATAGCTTCTAAAACTGCTTGTTTTTCCGGTATTTTTAAAGTAAGATGTGTCGCAATTAAATCCGCCAGACGATAGGGATCCTCTATTGTTACAATCGCAATTACTGTTTCCGGAGTAATCTTTTTACTAAGCTTCACATACTGTTCAAATTGAAAAACAAGATTACGCATCAGTGCTTCTATTTCCGGTGTTTTTTCCTCTTGATCTTCAAATTCCCTAACCTTTACCTTATAAAACGGTTCCTCTTCCACATATTCCAAAATTTTCCCACGGCGCAAACCTTCCACTAAAACCCTGCTCGTTCCGCCAGGCAGCTTAAGCAGCTGTTTAATCTCCGCAATAGTTCCCACTGTATAAATTTCCTTACTAATCGGATCATCCGTTTGCGCATCTTGCTGGGTAGCTAAGAAAATTTCTCTATCTTGAATCATAGCTTCTTCTAAGGCTTTGATCGACTTTTCCCTTCCCACATCTAAATGAATAACCATATATGGAAAAACCATTATCCCGCGTAAAGGAAGAAGTGGTAAAACGCGTGCCTTTTGCACTGGACTTTCTCCCATTAATACTAACCTCCCTTGATTATCTAAAAATTTTTTTGTTTACCAATCCAAGGAAGATTTTATCATAAAATCAGCTAAAGGGTAAGTCCTTATTCCAAAAATTGAGATTTACCAGCCTACTATCTTCACCTGGAATCTGGCACTGTGTTTTTTCTCCTGCCCTAGCTCTGGCAAGAAAAAGCAACGTCCTCTGCAAAACCTCTTCTAATTTTTCCACCGGAATAATTTCGATATCTTTAATTTCCGCGAAAATAGATTGCCAATTTTCCTTCGGTATTAAGACCCGCTCAGCCCCAGCCTGCCTTGCTGCATTTACTTTGGCTACAACGCCTCCAATCGGTTTAACATAGCCCCTCACCGATAGTTCCCCAGTCATGGCTACTTTATTATCTATCGGTATTTTCCGTATCGCCGAATAAATAGCGGTAGCAATGGCTACTCCTGCTGAAGGCCCGTCAGTAGGTATTCCCCCCGGAAAATTCACGTGGATATCAAATTTTTGGCAATCCAACTTTAAATTACTCCGTAAAACTGTAAGTACGTTTTCCACCGAACCTTTAGCCATACTCTTGCGTCTCATCGTATGACCACCCATCCCCTGCATTTCCTCTTCTTCTACAATCCCCGTAATGATTACCTGCCCACGCTCTTTCGCCGCAGGTAAAACGGAGACCTCAATTTCTAAGAGCATCCCCATGTTGGCTCCATATACTGCCAGACCATTAACCACCCCGATCTGCGGTTCTGCCGCAATCTTTTTTTCAGGACGGGGAGTGTAATGACCACTTTGGACAACCCATTCAATATCCGCAGACGTTATTTCTCGCCGGTTATTATTCGAGACAATTCCCGCCGCTATCTGAATGATATTGACCGCTTCACGCCCGTTAGTAGCATATTTTTGTAAAACCCGCAAAGCGTTCTCCTGAATCGGCAAGCTCAACTTTAGTGCCGCATTTTTGCCAATAACCTTTATTTCTTCCGGCGTCAGACCACGAAAATAAACCTCGACGCAACGAGAACGAATCGCCGCAGGGATCTCCTGAGGCAAACGGGTTGTAGCGCCAATTAAACGGAAATCAGCCGGAAGTCCATTTTGGAAAATATCATGAATATAACTGGGGATATTCGTATCTTCGGTGGAATAATAAACACTTTCCAGCATCACCTTGCGGTCTTCGAGGATTTTCAGCAGTTTATTAATTTGAATGGGATGAAGCTCCCCAATTTCATCAATAAAAAGAACCCCTCCATGGGCTTTCGTAACAGCTCCCGGTTTAGGTTGAGGTATGCCAGCCATCCCCATCGCACCAGCGCCTTGATAAATAGGGTCATGCACAGAACCGATCAAGGGATCCGCAATACCCCTTTCATCAAAACGCGAAGTAGCACCGTCAACCTCGATAAACTTGGCATCCTTCTTAAAAGGAGAAAGCTTGTTCTTTTTAGCCTCTTCCAGTACTAGCCTAGCAGCAGCGGTTTTTCCTACCCCAGGAGGACCGTAAACAATAATATGCTGCGGATTAGGTCCACAAAGTGCTGCTCTAAGCGCCTTACATCCTTCCTCTTGTCCGATAATCTCTGTAAAGTTATGCGGTCTCGTCCTTTCCGAAAGCGGTTCGCTAAGCTTAATCTGCCGCATTTTTTCCAGCTTTTCAATTTCTCTTCTCGACTCACGTCCCACCACTACCTTACTTCCCTGCTGTCCTCTCAACAAATTTAAAAAATAAATTCCTACCACAGCAATAAAAAATATTTGAATAATATTAAAAAGGCCGCCAAATCCAGAGGACTCCATCTTCTATTTTCCCCTTCCCGACTTCTCTTCTTAAGCATATCTTGACCCATTAACATCCTTTTTATCCTTGCAAGAAAGATGCTTAATTTGGAGAAACTATACCTGGCTCCATTAAAATCATAGAGGGGGTTTTAAGATGGCCAGACGACGCAGTATCATGTCCGATGCCCTGAAGATGGAATGTGCAAAAGAGCTGGGCTTTTTTGATCGCCTTCAGACGGATGGTGACTTTGGTAACGTCTCTTCCCGTAATTGTGGCTCTATGGTGCGAAAAGCCATTGAAATCGCGGAAAGAAGTCTTGGTACAAGCTAATCTCCTCCAAGCTTAAAAAAGCTTAATAGCCAGGCAAATTTGCCTGGCTATTAATTATTCTTTCCATCCACTTATGCATATTTTATGCCTTGTCATGCCCTGTTGTTCATTAGGCACTTTCTTCTTTTTTCTTCTTACGTTCACTCGTTGTTACCAATAAAAGCTCTTCCTTGTTGATGACCGCTTCCTTCGTCACAATACACTTATGAATATCTAGCCGCGAAGGAATTTCATACATCACATTCTTCATTAAATCTTCGACGATAGACCTTAACCCACGTGCTCCCGTATTGCGCTTAATCGCCTCTTGCGCAATGGCCGTAAGTGCTTCCGGTTTAAACTCTAAGGTAACATTATCTAGTTCAAATAACTTCTGGTATTGTTTTACCAAGGCATTTTTCGGCTCATTAAGAATCGTCACCAAAGCCTCTTCATCCAAAGCATCCAAGGTAACTGTAATCGGCAGACGTCCTACAAATTCCGGAATCAAACCATATTTCAGCAGATCCCCGGGCATAATTTGTTTGAGATACTCTCCTACCTTAAGATCCCGTTTGCCTGTTACCTCCGCACCAAAACCCATTACCTTTTCCCCGATGCGGTTTTGAATAATACTCTCGATACCCTGGAAAGCGCCACCACAGATAAAAAGTACATTGGAAGTATCCAACTGAATAAATTCCTGATGAGGATGCTTGCGCCCCCCCTGAGGTGGCACACTAGCTACGGTACCCTCTAAAATCTTTAAAAGTGCTTGCTGCACCCCTTCACCGGAAACATCCCGTGTAATGGAGGGGTTTTCTGATTTACGGGCAATTTTATCAATTTCATCAATGTAAATAATGCCTCTTTCTGCTTTTTCAACATCATAGTCTGCAGCCTGAATAAGTTTGAGTAAAATATTCTCAACATCTTCACCTACATATCCGGCCTCAGTAAGAGAAGTGGCATCGGCTATCGCAAAAGGAACATTCAAGATGCGAGCTAGAGTCTGAGCTAAAAGAGTTTTCCCACTTCCGGTAGGACCCAGCATCACGATATTACTCTTCTGCAGCTCAACATCATCAATGCGAGAACCTAAATTAACCCTTTTATAATGATTGTAAACAGCTACCGCTAAAGTCTTTTTGGCATCCTCCTGCCCTATCACATACTGATCAAGAAAAGCTTTAATTTCCTTAGGTTTAGGAAGATCCCCCAGCTCCAACTCATTTTCTTCCATGAGTTCTTCTTCAATTATTTCATTACATAACTCAATACATTCATCACAAATATAAACACCCGGACCAGCTACCAATTTCTTAACCTGATCCTGTATTTTACCACAAAACGAACATTTAAGTTGTCCTTTTTCGTCTCCAAATTTATACATAATTTCACCTCTAACCTAGTTTATTTAGGGTTCTGAGGTATCCTTAACAGCAGATCATCAATAAGCCCATATTCCTTTGCTTCCTCACTGTCCATAAAACGATCCCGTTCGGTGTCCTCCCGAATACGCTCAAGAGATTGCCCGGTATTATTTGCTAAAATTTTGTTCAGCTTCTCCTTGATATGGATAATCCTTTTCGCGTGTATTTCAATATCAGTAGCTTGCCCTGTCGCTCCTCCCGAAGGTTGATGAATCATAATTTCGGCATTAGGCAAGGCAAAGCGTTTCCCCTTCGTACCTGCTGCCAAAAGGAACGCACCCATTGAAGCTGCCAACCCCACGCAAATAGTCGAGACATCAGCTCTAATATATTGCATTGTATCATAAATAGCCATTCCTGCTGTAATGGAACCACCAGGACTATTAATATACAATGAAATATCTTTATCAGGGTCTTCAGCATACAAAAAGAGCATCTGCGCGATAACCAAATTGGCCACATAATCATCAACGACTGTACCTAAAAAAATGATTCGATCCTTCAGTAACCGCGAATAAATATCATAAGCTCTTTCACCACGATTAGTTTGCTCTACAACCATAGGAACAAGAGTACTCATACTTTATTTACCTCCTTTTTTACAGGAAATAACACTTACTTTACTTTTGCCTGTTCAATAATAAAGTCTACCGCTTTATCTAACATTATACCAAATTCCAGGGATGAAATCCGTCCCTCTTTTTCCAAAACTTCACGTAGCTTCTCCGGTTCTTGTTTATAATGTTCCGCTACCTTCTTAATTTCCTTAGCAACATCTTCCTCGGTAGCCTTTATTCCTTCTGCTTTGGCGATTTCCTCCAAAACAAGATCCGCTTTCACTAACGTTTCCGCATCTTTTTGATAATATTTTTCGAGATCCTCAATTTGGGTGTTCGTACTCGCTAAATATTTCTCAAAACTAATTCCCTGTTGTGCCAAACGATAAGCAAAATCATTAATCATTTGATTAACACGATTTTCAATCATAACTGCGGGTATTTCTACCTCCGCATTTTCGGCTGCCTTTTGCACTGCCGCTGTTCTCAATTCATACTCCGCTTTTTTCTCCGCAGCCTCTTTTAATTTATTCGCTATATCCTCTCTTAATTCCTGCAAAGTAGCAAATTCAGAGACATCTTTAGCAAACTCATCATCAAGAGGAGCCAGTTCTTTACGTTTAATTTCCCTAACAGTAACCGTGAAGATGGCCTCTTGACCCGCTAAGTTTTCCGCTTGATATTCGGCAGGAAAAGTAACAGACACCTCTTTTATTTCCCCACTTTTTACCCCAACTAACTGTTCTTCAAAGCCAGGTATAAAAGTATGTGAACCTAATTCCAGCGGATAGTCCTCCCCTGTTCCCCCTTCAAAAGCTTCATCATCTATTTTCCCTACAAAATCGATCGTAACAGTATCGCCCTCTATGGCTTCTACCTCTTCTACCACAGTAAGCTTAGCATATCTTTGCTGCATTTTGTTAATTTCCGCATCAATATCTTCTTCCTTGATTTCAGTGGGTAATTTGTCAATTTCTAATTCTTTATACTGACCCAATTGCACTTCAGGTTTAATCTCAAACGATGCTTTGAAAATAAACGGTTGCCCTTTATCTGTCTGCACCATTTCATATTCCGGATTACTTACCACAGTATATTCAGCTTTAGCTTCCTCTACTGCTTCCTGATATGCCTTGGGAACTGCATCCTGTAAAGCTTCTTCTAACAAGATTTCTCTGCCATACATTTGTTCCAGAATCTTACGGGGGGCTTTACCTTTCCTAAAACCGGGAATATTAATTTTTTTAATGACAATTCTGTAAGCCCTTTGCAAAGACTCTTCAAATTTTTCTTCCGCAATTTCGATTGTCAACTGAACCTTATTTTTAGCTAATTTTTCCGTGGTAACCTTCATAAGAAATTTCTCCTCCTAATACCATATTAAACATCTCAAAAAACGTGCTACCCTCATTATAACCAGATTTAAAATAAAGGAAACTAAAAGATATAGAAGATATATATGTAAAAAAGACTAGTTTAACTAGCCATCTAAACTAACTGGAGCGGAAGACGGGATTCGAACCCGCGACCCTCGCCTTGGCAAGGCGATGCTCTACCACTGAGCCACTTCCGCTTATACTATCTTCGTAAAGCATTTATATTCATCCTTTTTATTAATGGTGCGGGAGAAGGGACTTGAACCCCCACGGTTTCCCACTGGAACCTAAATCCAGCGCGTCTGCCAATTCCGCCACTCCCGCAGGCAACTAGGCATTTAATGGTGGGCCATCAGGGATTCGAACCCTGGACACCCTGATTA
>DHPU01000057.1 GCA_002407935.1 Peptococcaceae bacterium UBA5356 | reverse complement strand
GAAAAAAATTTTTAAAGAAACGAAAAAATAAAAAAAGTACGCACTTTTTACATTAACACAGAATCCTGCAAAGTCATATATACCAAGACTCTACAGGATTTTTATTTTGTCTAAGTGTCAAGCTTGGGAGTATAACATCTTATCCTATTATTTTAAAAACGGGCAAACAACCAAATTTACTTTTGGGTCAACCGTCCCCAACCCGAGTTAGTAACAATAAGTGTCCAGTATTCCATAAGGTAGGATCTATGTGGTTTTTAAATGAAGCTATGCCAATCGGAAAAAGTCCTTGCCACCCCCGCCCCCCGGCGATACTTTCCAGCCAGCAGATACACAGATAAGGCGGCAGGGCCGGGTCGGCCGGAAGGAGGTTGGAGCCGTGGCACAGGGAAATTCAGCCTCATCCTCTTGAATCCTCCGATACAGCTTAGNNTACTTTCCGGCGCACATGGGCAGATTAGGCCGCAGGGCTGGTCTGCCGGAAGGAGGTTGGCGGCATGGCACGGGGGTTCAGCATTACCCGCTTGAATCCTCCGATACAGCTTAGCTACAATAAGGGTAGATGCTGTGTCTTGGAGGTTGGTGGAAATGGTTGATTTTAAAGCAGTCTTTTCCTTTGTGGTACACTGGCTGCAAATATTGACGTGGTTTTTAAAAACAAGGCTACTGTCTAATACGGCCAAAGACTTAGAAATATTAGCCCTCCGTAGTCAGTTAGCCCTTGTCCAGAAGGATATCCTTGCCGGGAAAATGCCGAAACCCCGCTTTAAACCGGCCTTGCGTTGTTTCTGGGTATTGTTGGCGAAAATTTTCCCGGCTTGGCAGGAGGCGTTGGTGCTAGTCAAGCCGGAAACGGTTATCCGCTGGCATAAGACCGCTTTTAAATTCTTCTGGCGGATCAAATTCCGCAAAGCAGGCAGACCGCAAATTTCCGCTCAAACAATTGCCCTCATCAAACGACTCCATCAGGAAAACCCATTGCTTTCACCGGAAAAGATTCATGAGCAATTAGTGAATCTGGGTGTAACGGATGCTCCGGCTCCCAATACAATTGCGAAATATCTTCCCACTGTTCGCAAGACTCCGACAGAAGGAAAGAAACAGGCATGGCAAACCTTTCTACAAAATCACCGTCCGGCAATCTGGGCAATGGACTTTTTGGTAGTGCCAACCCTGTGCTTTAAGATGCTTTATGTTTTGCTAATTGTCAGCCATGACCGCCGGAAGATCGAACATTTTGCGGTGACCGCCAATCCTTCTTCCGTTGAATGAAAAGCATTTAGAACGGCTGCTTCGGGAATATATTCATGGGTATTACAACCCGGCAAGAACCCATCAGGGCATAAACCGCCAAACGCCTATTTTAGCTGATGAACCCGTTAAAACAGTTGTGGCAAGCACTGTATTAGAAGGTGAGTCTATTTTGAATGGGCTTTATCATCGGTACAAAAAGGTTGCCTGATAGGGAACAGTAGAAGATGACCTTTTACAAAAGCTTGTTGCGCAAGCTTATTTTGTGCTGGATAAAACAAAAATTCTCGGCATTTTCGCACACCGAGAATTTTTGTTATTCCGATTTAATTTTGGGGATTTCGCCCCGAAAAGCTCGCAAAGTTCCGATTATTTCCAGTTTCAATGAGCGGATGTAATTTTTGAAGTGGACACGAATATTCTTTTGAAACATCAGCCCAATTCCGGTTGTTTCTATTTTAAACATGCCGGATATAATTATTGAAGTCCACAACTACTTAACTACCAATTACCTTTTTCAAAATCCTCATTATCAACCTCTTTAACATACACCGAAATCCACATTACAGTACGATTTACAGGGTCTGTTTCGATATATATTCCTTTTGGACTGCAATAAACTTCTTCAAAATCATCATAGATAAAGCTCGGGTCTAATCTCAAGACATCATATATATGCATTCCAATATATATTTGTTCTTTTAGTCTTCCCGAATAATTCTTAAGTGCAGTAATTTTAAATAGTTTTCCATTTATTACATTGAACCACAAATCTACTGACTCAGGTATCTCATACTTTATATAAAACTTTCCAATTAAAGATGGCTCTTCTCTGAGCTGTTTAAATGTCTTATAAAACTCGCTTATATGAGTATATAATTTAATACCTCCTATGCCCTCCCATGGAATTATAGGTGCACTAAGATTAACCATTTTATCTCCCCCCTGTGAAAATAATTTTTGCTGTTTCTGCTCCATCTGTTATATAAGTACTTTCAACACCATCGACAATCTTAATTATTCCTTGGTCAGTAGTACTAATTTTTACATATGGATTTACCCCATGTCTTCCTCCCCCAGGTGAAACTTGAACCTGAGAAATATTCATGCGATTACTAGGATTATTAATTTTAATAATCTGTGCACCTGAACGGGACTTAGTAGATACTTGAACTGTAACATCATATCCTTCAGCTCTTAACATATCAGCAATTTCATTAGCAGATTTTCCGCTAAAAGCTTTTGGCTTTGACTCTATTCCTTTAACAGTAACCTTACCATTATTGAATACAGTCTTACTCGTTCCCTCATCAACTAACCCCTTAATTTGATTTTGATTAGTAGATTTTGATGATTTCTGGCTGTAATACCTATACTGATCTAAATCTTTATTTAGATTTGAACTTGATGTTTTACTAAGGAGATCTCCATGTCCAATAAGAGCAACACTAGGTGCAGCCGCAATACTACCAGTTCCTCCGGTTACTAGAGCAAGTGCGGGAGTCGCCGCCATTCCTTTTAATCCTGCTGCTGTTTCATAAGCACCTACAACGGTCATCGCTGTATCAGTTAAATATTTGCCATGGTAATAGCCTGTTGCGAATTGAGAACTCCAGTTGCCTCGCATTACATTAAGCTCTACATGT
>DHPU01000053.1 GCA_002407935.1 Peptococcaceae bacterium UBA5356 | reverse complement strand
GCTTCTGCTCTCGCCCCTATTGCAATGTATGAGTAGCTTCTTTCCTGCATTATATCCCTCTTCCAAAAAGTCAAGCTCCGCTTTCACCATTTCATAGGAGAAAAATTCGGGGCTTTTTGCGTCAACCATATTCAGTGCCATCCTGTTGCCACGACGGGCAAAGAGATACTCTGGTGAGTCTTTGGGACACCCTCTCCCCGTATAGCCCACAAATTGACGGTGATATGGTTCTTTTGCACAATGTAAAACATACCAATCGTCAATCTCTGTGCCCATTGGCATTTTAACGCCGTCAAAATCATGCTGGTCGCCAACAAAAACATTCGGATAAATTTCAATCATACTATCGCCTCCCTAAAATAATTGACTACACACCAAAAGTATTCCGAAAAGACTATAGAATATAAGACAATACAATGCGCCTGAATGGCCCAAATATTTATAACATAGGAATACGGCCACACCAAACAAAATTATCGAATGAGGTATGTGAAGTATTAGCCAATGAATCACTGTGCAACCTCCTTTGCCCGCAACGACTCAAGCCACAAATGCCCCTTATGCATTAGCTTCGTTTGCTTCTTTTCCCAGTTCTTCTGGTACTTCTGCCCTAGAAACGGCGGCACTTTCGCCCTGCTTATGATGGGGGAACAAAGCACCCCAGCCAAGATGCATAACGCCGCCTGCTGAAATGTTGCATAGTCAGTCTCGTTTTCTACCCGCACCTTGTTTTCGGTAGGAAGAAATGCAACGTTGCCACCTTCGAGGTATGGCTCAAGTACCCTTTTCATTGCCCCGATACATACGTCGGAATTAATCATGGTATCGGTACATATTTTGTCGTCTGCCGTGAGCAGTTGCCTAACTTTGTCGCAGTAACCTTCGCCTAGGTATTCTGCATATGGTTCGTTTGCCATAATAACGCCTCCTTTGTGGTTTTATTTATCGCTTGTTGTTTCGAAATAAGTAAGGGTCGCTATCGCAAATATTGTTGGTTCCCATCCGAGGGTTATGCCAAACTTATTCTCTATATAGCCCTTTGCAATAAATATTATCGTCGTAGCTGCAATAGCTCCCAATGTTTTCGCCATAACAATGCCTCCCTTAAATTATTAATCATCTTTTACGCCTTCAACAATTCCCTCGCCGCATAGTACATCTGCGAAAAGATAAACAGACCTGCGTATTTCTCGGCGATAAAGTGAATATCAATGCCGTATCTATGCGCAAAGCTGAACAAGCTCGCTAAAAATGACTTCTCGTTGTACTCTGTTTTGTATTTATGCTCTATGATCTTCTCTAGCCCTGCGGATTCCTCAATCATCATAATAAGTCGCTTGTCTTTTGCTCGCAAAAACTCGCTTTCTAGCCTCGTGCGGTCGTTGCATAGGTTTCCGCTTAGCTCTTCCAGCGACCCTTTTCGTTCTAAATAGCAGTCGATATATGTATCACGCACTATGCCTAGCTCCGAATTGGCGGGCAGGAAGCATGTGTAGTCACAGAAGTCCATCTTTTGGGTGATGTGCGGTATTTTTTTTGCAGTAAAGTAGTCGATGATGGCTTTGTTGTTTTGCTCCCGTGTGTCGATAACTATTGTCAG
Source organism: Peptococcaceae bacterium UBA5356 (assembly GCA_002407935.1). GTDB lineage: Bacteria > Bacillota > Peptococcia > DRI-13 > DTU073 > UBA5356. The sequence goes on along the minus strand of DHPU01000053.1, from coordinate 2,550 downwards.
ACTACGCAATAGCTTTTTTAGCTCAGTATCCGTGTACCTGTAGCAGTCGATCACTTAAGCCACCTCTCCCCCCGTGCTCATCAAAAGCATATTTTGAAATAGATAAGCCTTTTTCTGTTCGTAAACATTAACTTGGCAAACGTCCCAAAACTGCGCGTGTACTCCGTTCGATATGGCACACGCACGTCATCAACCCGAAACCTGACTTCGTAATCTCCACCCATAATACATCGCCTCCGTTTTTATTTGGATATAATAAACCGGCAAGGGCAAGCCGGTTTTATTTACTTAATTTTGTTTATTCTTTATCGGTCGTAATTTCGTTTTTGTCAAGAACTATCTCAAGGGATTCTTTGTAGTCCCTTGTAAATTGATGCAATATATTGGTTATGGTCCTCTTGATAGCTCTTTCTTGGCTCTCTCTAAGCCCGATTCCTTCAGTAACGTTGAGAATTTCGCCTTTTAAGTCGTTAAGAACCATATGGTTGACTAATTCCGTTGCATAGTTGAATTGCTCCGTGTTAAAAATTGACGGCACGTCCTTTTCATCTACACCCTCAACAACAGTAGGCCCATATTCGTCAAGTTCAACAATGTACTTTTCTTCACGTTTCTTCTTCACTGCATTTTCCCGGCATTCTGTGCTACAGTATTTTCTTCCCATTCGATAATCCTGCCACGTGCATTCAAAAACATTGCCACAATAAGCGCATTTAACTTGAATCATCTTAGATTCAGCACCATTTTTTTCGTCCATTTTAAAATCACCTTTCCCTTTCTTTACCTTACTTTTCTTTGCTTTGCCCTTGCCAAAATTCATAACGTAAATATATAAACCCCTTAATAGGTGGTTATTGCCTGATTATAATTTGTTTTAATGTTAAGTTATAAAATAAAATCGCAGGCAAGATAATACCCTTTATCGTAAAAAAGAAATCCCTTCTTTTTGAGGGATTTGATTATTCTATCAGTTTTTTTCCTGCCTTGGTTTAGCACTGAAAGGATGTCTTGATATTTCATGTTTCTTTTATTGCGGCCGCAAATGAGCCTTCCCGTGTGCGGCTGTATATATAGTGACAAAAACGCCAAACACCCCATTTCTTCCAGTGTTAACCCATTTTGTTTTTGGATATCAATCTCCTTGGTTTTCAAAATAGTGTGGGTTTTTATGTAGCACCTGCTCTCTTTGATGTCTTCGGTATCTTCGCGAACTCCTGCCTCTGCAACCTTTTTTAGTACTTCGGCGTGTGGAGCAAACCACTCACCGTGAAGCCGGTGCTTTTGTAGTTCAATGTGAATCACTTCCTCGGTCTCCTTCGTGCCCGGGGTAAGTGCTAAGACAACTAGTTTTTCTGGGTATCCGTTTTGTAGCAAAATTATTCTTCTTTTCATATTAGTTGTATAACCGATTTTAATTGGACCACCCGATTCGCCTTGCACAAAATAAACAGAACCCTTCTCGCCCATAAATATCACCGCACCTTTCTTTTTTCTCCGCACCATATGTTTTATTTTGAGCATAAAGAAAGTCGAGCGGTGCGGTGCTCGACTATTCACCCGGCCAAGGTGTCTTTATGCAAAATTAGGCTTATTTTTTCTTCTTTTGTGGCTCCTTCTTTTTCTTTAACCATGTATCACGCCGATAAAGTCTACCGAATTCGCAACCGTGTTCAATCCACAGCTTCCACGGGAGCTTAATACTCTTTTTATCTTTACTCGTCTTTTCAAGATGATCCGCATTTATCACTAACCGGCAAAGGGTGGCATTGATCTTATTTCTGTTTCCGCTGAAAACGATTTCCGGATTTAAGAAAAGCGGTCTTTCCTCAACGACACGACCGTATTTTTTCATTGATAGCGAATCAACGTATTCGTAAATAATTCCCTTTTCAATCAAACTGCTAATTAAACGCCTAGCCTGCCGCTCGGAATAATTCATTAATTTTGCAATATCAGTAACTTTTAAATACTGTCCCATTCCATTATCCTCGTAAGAAACTATGGCGTTGCTGTGCATTTCAATATTTCCACATATTGATGTCAAAAATGCCAGTTCGGGCGTAGTTAGATACTTCTGTTTGACTAAATGCCGCATATTTGGCGCAATCATTTGGGCGAATTGAGCCCTGTTTTTATCCACCAGGGGAATAACTCGCAAGCCACGCTCTTTTGCCGCATTCATTTGGCGACTCATTGCGTCTATATCAAGACTACCCATTAAATCCCGTTTCCGTATTTCCATTTCTTTATCCAACGGAATTTTTAGGCTAAATTGCCCTCTATCCATTGTCGCACCTGCCTTTCAGTTGCGGACAAAAATGTCCTACATGTAGGACAAAAATGTCCTACCTAAAATCACCCTCAAATCATTGATATATAAGGGTTTTTACTCAAAACGCAACTCCTGTCTCTTCTCACTCTTTATATATTAAATCCGAGTAGGTGTTTTGTAATGGTTTTTTGGAGCCGACGGCAGGAATCGAACCCACAACTTTACCCTTACAGGGGACTCGCTCTACCAATTGAGCTACGTCGGCATGATAATTTGAG
>DHPU01000065.1:6151-6403 GCA_002407935.1 Peptococcaceae bacterium UBA5356 | reverse complement strand
CTGGAACCTGGTGCAATCACAATATAGTTATCCATTAATCATTTATTACGTTTAAAAAGACGCATTGTCTCTTTTCTTCCCCATGCATCTGCTTCTATTATATCATCAAGTGATGGGTTTGTATTCATCTTATGGTTCTGCATAACATTTTCTATAAGATCCATTATACCTGTAAATGAAATTTCCCCCGCTAAAAACAACGAAACTGCAATTTCGTTTGCAGCATTCATAACAGTAGGCATACTGCCTCCG
>DHPU01000065.1:5270-5992 GCA_002407935.1 Peptococcaceae bacterium UBA5356 | reverse complement strand
CAACGAAAAACCTTGGGTTCCGGCTTTTCAAAGGTTAATGATTTTAATTTCATAAAATCGACTCTGCCAAAGCTGTTTTCCTGCCTTTCCGGCCATGTTAAGGATAGCTGGATGGGAATTCTCATATCTGGCACACCCAACTGGGCAATAATTGAGCCATCTATATATGAAACCATGGAATGGATAATGCTCTGAGGATGAACTAAAACCTCAATTTTAGATAGCTCAACGTCAAACAGCCACTTGGCTTCAATCACCTCAAGCCCCTTGTTCATCATTGTCGCTGAATCAATAGTTATTTTGTTGCCCATCGACCAATTAGGATGATTTAAAGCCTGCTTAAGTGTAACCTTTTCTAATTCTTTTGCAGAATACCCCCGAAACGGTCCACCTGAAGCAGTGAGAATAAGCTTATCAACATCCTGACTTCTATTGCCGGATAAGCTTTGAAATAATGCTGAATGCTCGCTGTCTACCGGAAATATGTTTACATTATTCCTCTTAGCAGCCTCCATTACCAGCTTACCGGCAGTAACAAGCGTTTCTTTATTCGCAAGGGCTATGTTTTTTCCGGCTTCAATAGCCTTCATTGTAGGAAGTAAACCGGCAATACCTACAATTGAAGTTAAAACAGTATCGGCATCTCCGAACGCTGCGGTCTCAAGCATTCCCTCCAAACCCCAGACAACCTTTGTTGTAGTGTCTTTTAATCGAGTTTTTAA
>DHPU01000065.1:4914-5169 GCA_002407935.1 Peptococcaceae bacterium UBA5356 | reverse complement strand
AGTGTCTTTTAATCGAGTTTTTAAATCGTTTCCTTTTGAAGGATCCATAACCGAAACGATTTCAGGCTTATATTTTCTGGCTTGCTCTTCAAGTAATGATATGTTACTTCCGGCAGCCAAACCAACGACCCGGATACCGCCAAGCTTTTCGCATACGTCAAGTGCCTGCCTGCCAATAGAACCGGTTGAACCTAATACAATCAATTTCTTTGTCATATTAAATAATCTCCATATATTGCAATCGCACTGTTTAGG
>DHPU01000065.1:0-4797 GCA_002407935.1 Peptococcaceae bacterium UBA5356 | reverse complement strand
TATATTGCAATCGCACTGTTTAGGGGTGGATGTATTCAGATAAAAAATTGTATATAAAAATACACCGCCGGAGCTACAAAAAGCAGACTATCTATTCTATCCAATAGACCTCCATGCCCCGGCATAATATGCCCAAAATCCTTAACCCCTACATTTCTCTTTATTGCGGATGCAGACCAGTCACCCAGCTGAGATATTGTGCCGCACAAGAAACCTAAAATAATAAAATGATAATATGGTATATTCAATCCTTCATAGCCGTTTATATACAAAACCCCAAACAGTGTGGTAAATATTACACTACCGATAGCACCGCCAACGGCACCCGCAACCGTTTTGTTTGGGCTTATTTCAGGCATGAGCTTGGTTTTTCCAAAAAACTTACCTATAAAATATGCGCATATATCAGTAGAATATGTGCCTATAAATATAAGCCATACATATTCAAAGCCATTTTCTAAAAAACGAACCAAAAACAAAAATGATAAAAGAAAAGGGATGTAAATAATGCCAAGAATAGTTAAAGCAATATCATTTAGCGTAAAGCTCTTTTTATGGAAAACCATTTGAAGCAGCAAGTATACTATACTTAGGTAAATAAATAGATAAAACGTATTCTGTTGGAAAATAACTTGAGAAATATTGCTTAAAAACTCATTATTAGTATCAATTAAAAATGTCTTATAGGTTAAATAAAGCAAAAACATAATACATGCAAAAAAGCCCACAATTTGGACAGGATGAAAATTAACTTTCTTGACACTTTGGTAAAATTCAAACAAGGCTATTATAGATATTGCGCAAACAGTGAGCGCCATAACATACGAGGGTAGCAGCATAATAATAAAAAGTAACATGCCCGCCAATACACCACTTATAATTCTTGTTTTCATATTCACCTCCACTACGAATTTTAACTCTTATAGCATACTAACTTAGTACCTTATTGCTGCAAAACATCAAATAAAAATAAGAATTTGATGTTATGCAGCTGTAAGGTTCCGCTATTTGGTTGTGGGCGAAGCCCACTTTAGAACAGGTATTAAAATAACGGAAGAAGCTACAGAGCTCCGTTTTCCAAAACAAATAACGTTGTTCTTATAAAATGCTCTTTTAGCTTAAAGATTGATCTCATCTACAAGCCACCAAAGCGTCTGCTTCGTTTTTGATAATCAATAATTGCTTCCTTAAAATGTTTTTCTGTAAAGTCCGGCCATAGAACCGTTGGGAAATAAAATTCAGTATAAGTACATTGCCAAATAAGGAAGTTGCTAATTCTCATTTCGCCGCTTGTTCTGATCAGTAGATCAGGATCCGGTATTCCATCTGTATATAACCTTTTATCCAGCTCACTTTCAGTTATTTCGTTTTGCTTCAGTTTCCCAATTACAACATCTTCAGCTATTTTTGCTGCAGCTTGAAGAATATCTTGACGTCCGCCATAGTTTAAAGCAATAACCATGGTCATCCTTTTTTTGTTTATGGTTCTTTCTTCGATTTTTTGTATTTGGTCTTTCATTTCCTGTGATAATCCTTCTTTATTTCCAATGACTCTCACGCGAATATCTTTATCGCTGGTTTCGTTTTCTGCATCTTTTAAATAGTCAAGGCAAAGCTCCATAAGCTCATCGACTTCTTCCTTCGGTCTTGACCAGTTTTCACTTGAAAAAGCAAACATCGTTATATATTTAATACCAATATCATAAGCACATTCAACAATTTTTCTGACAGTTCTTGCACCTTCCTGGTGACCGGCATTCCTTGACAGGCCTCTTTTTTTTGCCCATCTCCCGTTACCATCCATAATAACAGCGACATGAGCAGGAAGGCTTTCACTATTAATTGAATTTTTAACTATATTTTTTTTAAAAAAAGACATATTCTAATCTCCTTGAATACAAAAGTTAGGCAAGGACTAATTCACAGCATATTATACCAGAAAAAAATAAACTGGTCTATATAAGCTGGACTAAGGATTTTCTGTGTCAAACCATACCATGTTAGGTCAAAATGGCAAAAAATAAGCCCGGCAACTATTTTATTGGTATACCGAGCTTATGCATTTTTTCACTACACATGCATTTTTTTGAGTGTTTCATCCTCTAGGCTTTCAATTTTGGTTCTTCGGAGAGAAGCACTCTACTCCTGCTTAAGTAGGGGCAAAGCCCCCACCGAAGTTCAAAAGCTCAGCCATAGCTGGTCGGGTTTATTCAACATCACATTCCAGTGCAAATACTTCCCCTGTATTGAGCATATAGGGATAATACACAAAGGACAAATTACTCATTGGCATTAAATCATCATGTATCTGTATTCCCAGAACCTCACGGACAACCTGCTGTCTTTTGATAATCCTTGCGTATACATCGGGATACTGTTCACGAAGCTCCTGACGCAGCTTTGGTCCTGCCACAACCACCGAATCTTCGCAAATTGCCGTCATTACCGGATTTGCCTTGTTTGCGATAACATCCACCTGAATATGAGATCCGTCCATGATGAAATAAGGGGAATTCTTAAACATCGGGGAATTCACCCACTCATCTGTCCCAGTATAATGGGTGGTATTCAGGGTAACGCCATATTCCTCTCCGCCGATAAGTCCCATGACCGAATCATACAGTTCCGCGCAGGAAGCATTTACCCTGACGGTCTCCAGCCATTGCGAAATCGCTTTCCAGTAAACCCTAAAGAATTCAAGGTGTGGCTTTAATTCTTCCCGTACCGAAGCTGCGTCATAGGAAGCGATTCCTGTTCTCGATGTGAGGCACCCCCGTATCGCATAACACAAGCCGCAAACCTCACCCAGCTGCAAAACCCGATCGGTCGGAGAAGCCACTCCGATACGAACCTTTTCTGCCCCAAAATTCACCAGTGGAAACATCGAGATCGGTGTAAAGCCTGCCTGTCCTCCGCGGGCCACATCCTCCTCCGATAAGCCGGGTTTCAAGATTTTAAGCATCCGCTGTACCACGGCCGCCGACCGATTGCCGGCGTTTTCAGCCCAAGCCAGTTCCTTTGCGGACTTCAGGGTCATACGGATCCCATTGGGGAAACCCGTGATTTCCTGTGTGAAATTAACAACATTTTCATATCCGCACAATTCTTGCAATTCTCCCAGAATATAGGCCGGAATGTCAAAGGTATGAGCTGGATCGGTATGGATGTATTCGTCATAAAAATATTTATAACCGACAACACCTATCCTGCTGCCTTTTTCAATGCCTGCTTTTTCAAGAATCTCAGTTAGCTTTTGGTATTGGTTCCTGGGCTGACCCTGTAAGCTGAAGTTCTGATACAGATACCACCGGACTTCATAGGGTATTTGATAGGTCTGAGAAATGCCCTCGTTCCCCACCAAAATACTGACATTACCACTCTCACTGACAATGAGTAAGCCTTCTTCAAAGCGGCAGTCAAAACCGCTGAAGTATTCAATATTTGCAAAATGTTCCCGGTCTCCATAAATGACAACATGGCTTATTCCTCTTTCCTGCATGCGCTCTACAAGCAGCTTCAGGCGTGTCTGATAATCCTTCCTGTCAAAAGGCACCGCTTTGGAATTTACTTCTTCCAAAAACAATGGATCTGCCTTGCGGATAATAACTTTTTTCATAAACTACTTCCTCCAATATAATTATTTCTTTTGTTTTCCAGTTCACTGCTTTTTTACCGGGGGAAGACCAAAAACCAGCATCGGTGAATTCTCCACATCGGTGCTTCACAGTTTAAAAACCGGTTTATATGTACCTACCCTCGTTTTGTTATCATTGTAAACGCAGGGAGATAACAGCTACTCCAGCCTTTTTATCGTTTCCACCCCATCATAATGTATCGGCCTGAGGATCTCCGCAATAACAAGCGGCAATATATGCTCCGTACCCGTTCCTGTTTGCAGCAATTAGTTATATGCAAATCCTGCTTCAACAATCTTATCCATCAGACTTCCATGATCATGAGGTAAGTAGCCCAGGGGGATTTCACCTCTAGGCTCTCTCAGAACCGGACTTGAACCTCTCGGCTCATCCGGCTCCCACTAACACACTTTAAACAATTTCCAATATTCGAACAATGTTGGGTTGGCATTATAGACACGGACAAGCCAGTCGTATGCGCTTTGCTTATGTATTTTGAGGCTGAGATATTTTCGTCTTGCCCACTTAACCAACCTCATGTTGATATAGTTTGCAAGACTTATTAATTCAGTTTTATAGAACTTTCCATAATACTGAATCCATCCTCTAATCACCGGATTGTATTTCTCTGCCAATTCCTCCAAGCTTAAATCCGAACGCAGATGTAGCTTCCATCTCAGTCTTATTTCTTGACGCATTGCTTTTAGTGCCTTCTTGCTGACTGCTGGCAGAAAACTGTTGAATATTCTCTGCGTATACTGATTCTTTGCTGTCCGTCTACAGAAAGTATATCCCAGGAACGTAAACTCGTTCATTGGATAGTCCTTTTTCCTCGTTTCATCTTTGCAATACACTATCTTTGTTTTCTCTGGGTGGATTTCCAGCCCACATTCCTTAAACCTCCGGTCTATTAATTCCAGAAGTGTCTGTGCCTCGCTATACGTTCCGCAATGCACCAGCCCGTCATCTGCGTAACGGCACCAGGGGTTTGCTTTATGATTTATTTCCATCCATTTGTCAAACACATAGTGTAGAAACAGATTGCTAAGAATTGGTGACACAACTCCGCCCTGAGGCGTTCCTTTGTCTCTTGCCTTTAATGTGCCATCGGGCATCACCATTGGCGCTACCAGCCACCTTTCTATGTACAGAAGTACCCATC
>DHPU01000002.1:99525-134042 GCA_002407935.1 Peptococcaceae bacterium UBA5356 | reverse complement strand
TCACTATATAAAAATATCTCTTTAAATTTAAAAGTATGTTAAGGAGGTAAACATGATGAATAAGGTAAAGAAAAAATCAGAAGGGTTAAAGAAGCTAATAGCGGTATTTACCTTAGTTTTTATGATAGTGCAATGTATTCCTTTAATAGCATTAGCCGCCAGTACCGGAAAAGTAACAATAGTTAATTCAGGAGATACTCCTACAAAACCTCCTAGTCTAAGTGCTACTGTTTTAAGAGATGCCAATGACAAAAGATATGTTCAACTAACTTGGGGTGCTTCTACTGATAAATGTTCCGGTATATCACAGTATAGGGTATATCGAAATAGTAAGTTGTTAGGCAGTACAGTATCATCGGTAAGAAGATATACTGATAAAACAGTTAAAGACGGCGAAAAATATCAGTATAAAGTAGTAGCTATTGATGGTAATAATCATAATTCCAAACCTGCTCAAACACAGGTTATATCTTTTAATTCAAAAGAAATAATAAATAAAAAGACTCGTAAAGTTGCTTATCAGCCACTTCAATGGGTAACAGATGTTAAAACAAAGGAAAGAACATTAAAAGAGGTTGGTAAAGTTACTTATCAGCCACTTCAGGTGGTAATAAACGTTAAAACAAAGGAAAAAACATTACAACCGTTAGTAATAACAAAGAAGCCATCCATAAGTTATAAGAAGAAACAAACATTACAACCGTTAGTACCAACAAAACTTAGTTATTTTAGCAATCTAAAAGGATGGGGTAATGCAAACTCCATACGCTCAATGTACCTTGTTGACCCCCGATATGCAAGTGGTAATAAAGCATCAGTAAAAAATGTTGCACCTACTAAAAAACCTTTTAACGCTGCACCAAATAATCCCTTTATCAAACAGAAAAGCGGTAATACAACACCATGGGGTAATACAAACAATTATAAAACAAGGTATAATTATAAATAATGCTCTCCATTACCCTAAAAATAAAAAAATAAGAGACAATATATCGATAATAAAAAAACCACCTCAAGTAGGTGGTTTTTTATTATGAAAAGGAAAACGCCTTTTATTGTAGAATTATTATTTATGTTTCATCTAGAGCTTAGCGTTAATTTAGATAAGAAAACAACAGAAAGAAGAGAGATGGTATTGTAATGAAAACCTTATTATTAATCTTAGATAGTGTAGGAATTGGCGCATTGCCTGATGCACATCTTTATGGTGATGAAGGCTCACATACATTAGGTCATATTGCCAAAACAGTGTCTGGTCTTCAGCTTACAAATTTAGCAAGATTGGGACTGGGAAAAGTAGCCCCCCTTCAGGGAATTGCCTCTGATTTTCCTGCAGAGGGCGCTTATGGAATGATGGCGGAAATGTCGGCCGGCAAAGATACCACGACCGGTCATTGGGAAATAGCCGGCTTATTAATGAAAGACCCTATGCCTACTTTCCCACAGGGGTTTCCCGCTGCGCTGATCGAAGCTTTTACTATCGCAACAGGGAAAAAAGTATTAGGCAATAAAGTGGCTTCAGGTACGGAAATTATTCAAGAACTGGGGGAAGAACATCTGCGCACGGGTTTTCCGATTGTGTATACCTCTGCCGACAGCGTTTTTCAAATCGCCGCACACGAGGAAGTTATTCCTCTGTCAGAGCTTTATGAACTTTGCCAAAAGGCTAGGAAAATCTTAACCGGAGAATGGGCCGTAGGGCGGGTTATTGCCCGACCCTTTATCGGAACACCGGGAAATTTTATCCGTACTGCCCATAGACATGATTATTCGCTTTTACCTCCCGGCCGTACGGTACTCGATGCTTTGCAAGCTAAAGGAGAAGAAGTAATCGGGGTAGGTAAAATAGCCGATATTTTTGCCGGGCAAGGCATCAGCCGCAGTATCCCGACAAAAAGCAATCTGGAAGGAATCGCGGAATCGATTCGAGCCTGGCAAGAATTAAAAAGCGGCTTAGTCATGACTAATTTGGTAGATTTCGATTCGTTATATGGACATCGTAACAATCCGGTGGGCTATGCCAAGGCTTTAGAGGAGACAGATGCCCGGTTGGGGGAAATTTTAGCACTGGTTAAGGACGAAGGTCTTTTACTTATTACGGCTGATCACGGAAATGATCCCACTACGGAAAGTACTGACCACAGCAGAGAATATGTACCGCTGCTTGTTTATGGGAAAAATATTCAAGCCGATTTTAATCTTGGCCGAAGGAAAACATTTGCGGATATTGCGGCAACATTAAGTGAGTTATATGAGCTGTCTTATCGGTGTCCCGGGGAAAGTTTTCTCAGACAAATTTGGCGTGAAAAAAAACAGAAACAACCGGTATAGAAGGATGGTAAGAGGATACAAAAAAATGTATGAGAACAAGAGGACGAAAGTGTATAAGAGAGGAAGTGTTCTAAAGTAATGAGAGCAATAGATCTAATCGTCAAAAAAAGAAACGGTGAAGTCTTACGGAAAGAAGAAATTGAGTATTTTATTAGAAATTATGTTGAAGGGGTAATTCCCGATTATCAAATGGCGGCACTCTGTATGGCTATTTACTTTCAGGGCATGAATGCGGACGAAGTAGCTGATTTAACAATGGCAATGGCCCGGTCGGGAGAAATGGTGGATTTATCTCCTATTCAGGGTATTAAGGTTGATAAGCACAGTACCGGCGGAGTAGCCGATACGGCCACCCTTGTTTTAGGACCGCTTGTTGCTGCGGCTGGAGTACCTGTGGCGAAAATGTCCGGTCGAGGATTGGGACATACCGGCGGCACTATAGATAAACTGGAAAGTATCCCCGGCTTTCGCACAACTCTCTCCAGAGAGGCTTTTATCAGGCAGGTTAATGAGATAAAACTAGCCGTCGTAGGGCAAAGCGGCAATCTGGTACCGGCCGATAAAAAAATATATGCCCTAAGAGATGTTACGGGAACAGTACCTTCTCTCCCGCTTATTGCCAGCAGTATTATGAGTAAAAAAATTGCCGCAGGAGCCGATAAAATTGTTTTAGATGTGAAAACAGGTAGCGGGGCTTTTATGAAAAATAAAGAGGATGCTTTTAAGCTCGCCCGGGTAATGGTAAAAATCGGAGCAGAGGTAGGGAAACAAACCATTGCTTTAGTTACAAATATGGATCAGCCTTTGGGAACGGCTATTGGAAATGCCTTAGAAATGGAAGAAGCTATTTTAACCTTACAAGGAAAAAATCAGGGAGACTTAAGAGCTTTGTGTCTTGATACCGGGGCACAGATGCTGATGCTAGCCCATAGAGTTAAGAAAATAGAAGAGGGTCAAGAACTGTTAACAAAACTGCTTGATTCGGGAGCAGCCTTGGAAAAGTTCGCCGATATGATTGAAGCTCAAGGAGGAGACCGTAATGTCGTCGAAAATCCTGCTTTATTGCCTCAAGCTAATAACCGACAGCAAATTAAGGCAAACCGGGACGGCTTTATTGCTTCTATTAATGCTGAAATGCTGGGAATAGCCGCCATGACCTTAGGGGCCGGACGGGAACATAAAGAGGCAAAAATAGATTTAGCGGTAGGCATAAAAATTCATGTGCGAAAAGGGGAGCGAGTCCATGAAGGGCAGCCGCTGCTTACCCTTTTTTATAATGAACAAGAAAAAATGGAGCAAGCCTTAAAGATTCTTCCTCCCGTTTTTCAGTTTTCCGAGAACCCCATTGAACCGGAACCGTTAATTTATGGGCTGGTTTAACGTTTTAAACGAGCATTTTCTTTAATCATTTTAACTACAGGAATGATAATAAAAGCAATCAGCAGATATAAGGAACTGGCCGCAAGCAGTAACGTGATTAGCAAAGCGAAGAATCTCTCCATTATTCCCCACCTCCAATAATTGTTATTTTTTCTCTTTACATACTTCTACCCGAAGTAGGGAAAAAATAAACCTAAGAATAGATCTAGGAGGTGACTTGGTTTGTCTCGTTATTTTGTGTCTCCTTATTTAAGGAAAAGATTATTACTGTTTTTGCTGGCTTTTTTTCTGTTGAACGTAGTGATTTCTAAGCCACTTTGGGGAGTTGAGCTTTCCTTAAAAGCGGCCTCGGCTATTCTGGTGGATGCTCATAGCGGAAAAATACTTTATGAAAAAGATGCCCATAAAATATTATATCCGGCCAGTATGACTAAATTAATGACCTTAGTGCTGACAATGGAAGCGCTGGAAGCGGGTAAAGTTCGGCTGGATGATGTTGTAACGACAAGTGAGCATGCCGCTTCCTATCGTGGTTCCCATATTTTTTTAGCACCCGAGGAGAAACTGACGCTCAAGGAATTGTTGTTAGGAATAGCACTTGCCTCCGGAAATGACGCCGCTGTAGCAGTAGCCGAATATGTGTCTGGTTCCCATGAAGCCTTTGTGGAGCTGATGAATAAAAAAGCGGCTGAATTAGGCATGAAAAATACGCATTTCGTAAATGCTAATGGTTTACATGATCCGGAGCATTATACAACAGCGGCTGATTTTGCGCTGTTAGGAAGATATGCTTTGCGTTTTCCGGAACTCTTGAACATTTGTTCTGTTAAGCATTATCGGATTCGTACAGAAACAAGCAGACCGTTTCAATATGATAATAAAAATAAACTGCTTTGGTTTTATCCCGGGACAGACGGGTTTAAAACCGGCTGGACAGAGGATGCCCAATACTGTTTTATCGGTACCTGCCAAAAAAACAATTTTAGGCTGGTATCAGTAGTAATGGGAGTGCCTGTCCCCAAAGGGCACTTTGCCGAAACAAAAATCTTGTTTAATTATGGTTTTTCTCAGTTTTCTTTTAAGGAATTTTATCAAAAAAATGAGGTTATTGGTGAGGTTAAAGTAGGCAAGGGAAAAACCGATCAGGTAAAAGTGTTTCCTGAAGAAAAGGTGGGGATTACTTTACCGAGGGGAGAAGACAAAGGCTTAAGCACTGAAATAGAATTAGCTCCTTTGGTGAATGCGCCGTTGCAAAAAGGGGAAATTCTAGGACATATCTCTATCCTTAAAAACGGCGAAATTTTGGAAAGAACTAATTTATTAACCGAAGAAGAGGTAAGCAAAGGATCTGTTTGGAAAATGATGAAGAAAGTTTTTTGCAAAGTGATAACCGGATAGGATTTATCAAGAAAGCTAAGCAGGCAAAGAAGTAAATAGGTAAGAAGACAAGACTGTCTTGGTCGTTATGTAGAAAAGTAAGACTAAGACAGCCTTTTTTTTTAAAAAAAATTTCCAATTTCTAGCAGGAGTTTAGTCATTTATCAAGAATATTATCTTTAGTCTATATTAGAGTGGGAGGTATAAACATGTCATTAATTTTGAACAGTAAGAAAAACTCGTTAATAGTACATGTCGGAGGAGATTTCGATCTGGTTTCTGCCAATGAATTCCGAGAAAAAATTGATCAAAGTTTGGAAGAAACGCTGTGTCAAAATTTATTGTTGGACTTGGCGAAAGCTACTTTTATTGATAGTTCCGGGCTCGGGGTTATTTTAGGCAGATTCCGTAAAATAAAGGCTAATGATGGTCAAATGATTATCTATGGTCCCAAACCGGCCATCAAAAAGGTCTTTGAGGTTTCAGGAATCCTATCCTTAATGCCGGTATGCAATACAGAAGAAGAGGCATGGAAAATATTAGAAAAAAAGACTTTTAAGGGGGCATAGAAATGGATAAAATAGTAAATAATAAAATTAAGCTGGAATTTCTCAGCAAGGGCGAAAATGTAGCTCTGGCCAGAATAACAATTGCCGCACTTGTTTCTCAACTGGAGTTAACTTTAAATGATCTGGAAGAAATAAAGGTAGCTGTTTCCGAGGCTGTTTCCAATGCCATTATTCATGGATATCGTAATCAGCCCGAGGGAATTGTTACTTTAATCGGCATACTTGCCGAAGAGACTATTTATTTAGAAATAATTGATCAAGGGATTGGAATATCGGATATTGAAAAAGCGATGGAACCGGCTTATTCTACAGACCCGGAAAGAACCGGGCTGGGTTTTGTTTTTATGCAATCTTTTATGGATGAGGTTAAGGTTGAATCAAAGGTAAATAGTGGGACGAAGGTGTCCTTAACCAAGAAGATTAATACCGAAAATAAAAATAGAGCTGTTTCATAAGAGGGATGTTTAAATGAACGTCAGATTATCGGAAATGAATTTACCCCGTTTCCCCTTGTTAAAGGACGAGGAAATGACAAAGTTATTGCTGAATGTCCAAACAGGTGACGGGGAAGCCAGAGAAAAATTAATAAATTGCAATCTACGTCTCGTTTTTAGTCTGGTGCAAAGATTTGCCAACAGAGGTTATGAGCTGGAGGATCTTTTTCAGATTGGCACAATAGGGTTAATTAAAGCTATTGATAAATTTGACTTATCTTTTAATGTGAAATTTTCTACTTATGCTGTTCCGATGATTATCGGAGAAATCAGGCGGTTTTTACGTGATGATAACCCTGTAAAGGTGAGCCGTTCCTTAAAAGAAAATGCTTATCGCATTAATAAAATGAGGGAAACTCTCACTAAGGAATTAGAAAGAGAACCAACCCTGCAGGAAATTGCTGAAAAGGTAGAACTCCCCATGGAGGAAATTGTTTCCAGTTTGGAAGCTGTGCAAATGCCGACTTCTATTCATGACACCTTATACCAGGATGATGGAGATCCGATTTATCTTCTTGATCAATTGAGTAACGAAAAAGATGAAAATATGTGGTTTGAGAAAATTGCCCTTAAGGAAATCTTAAATAAACTATCAGAAAAAGAAAGGCAAATTATCTTAATGCGCTTTTTCCATGATAAAACCCAGATGGAGGTTGCGAAGATAGTAGGTCTTTCCCAGGTACAGGTTTCCAGAATAGAAAGGCAAGCCTTGAAAAAGTTTAAAAATCTGCTTAATGAGGATAATAGTCAGACAGGGTCATGAATACAGGGTCATTAACCCTGTTTATTTTTTTTAGCTTAAGTAAAGAATATTAAAGGTTGTTTTAGATGGGAAAGAAGGATGAAGAGGAATGAGGAAAGGAGGCACAGTTTAGTTGCATGAGGAAGAAATTCGGCAAAAAATTAAACAAAGGGAAGAATTAATTGCTCATCAGGTTCTGCTGGAAGAGCAGGAGATGGCGAAGGTTCAACAAGAACTACAAAAAGAGCACCAGAAGGTGCTTTATTGGGAGTCAAGGGCGACTGGGGAAGAAAAAGAAAATTTTACTGATTTACGACGGGAAATCGAGAGACAGCAACAGCGGGTTGCTCAGCCCCAACAATTGGTTTATCAAAGAATAGCTTTAAAGCTTGCTCCTAAACAAACCGTAGTTAAAAATACCATTATGGCCTTTTTGGTAGGTGGAGCTATTTGTACGATCGGACAAGTAATTAAAGATTTTTTTTTACAAGGTGGACTAGCGGATCAAGAAGCGGGGGCAGCCACTTCAGCTATCCTGGTTTTTTTGGGCGCTTTTCTGACCGGAATTGGGTATTATGATGAGTTAGGAAAAGTGGCTGGCGCTGGTTCGCTTGTGCCTATTACAGGCTTTGCTAATTCGATTGTCTCTTCAGCGATGGAATTTAAAAGAGAAGGTTTTTTGTACGGTGTAGGGGCTCGCCTTTTTACAGTAGCGGGTCCGGTACTCGTTTATGGAACAATGGTTTCTATTCTGGTTGGTTTAATTTATTATTTTTTAAAATAACGTAGGGGGCGCTCATGGCACAAAAAAAGATTGGTAAACAAACGTTACAGTTTTCTTCGGTACCGGCAATAGCTTCTGCTGCCTCTGTTGTAGGTCCGATGGAAGGGCAAGGACCGCTAGGGAGGCACTATGATTTAGTTTTTGAGGATGCTTTAGCCGGAGAGAAATCTTGGGAAAATGCGGAACAAAAAATGATGCAGTATTCTATGGAAATAGCGCTGGAAAAACAGAGCTTGCTTACTAGTGATTTAGATTTTTATCTGGCCGGTGATCTTTTAAACCAGATTATTTGTGCTAATTTTACGGCACGTTTTTTGAATATACCTTTTTTGGGTTTGTATGGGGCTTGCTCGACGATGGCGGAAGGGTTATGTGTAGCTGGGATCCTCTTGGAAGGCGGCTTTGCGGAAAGAATTGGGGTTTCCGCCAGTAGTCATCATGATACGGCTGAACGGCAGTTTCGTTTTCCCACGGAATTAGGCGTACAGCGACCAATGACCGCCCAATGGACGGTTACCGGCAGTGCTTCTTGTGTAGTGGAGCGGATTAATAGTTCCGGAGTAAGATTAACACATGCCACAATAGGGAAAATTATAGATATGGGTATTAGCAATGCCCATGATTTGGGTGCAGCGATGGCTCCGGCAGCTATGAACACCATTAAGACTCACTTGGAGGATTTAGGCAGAAAGGTAGATGATTATGACTTGATTATCACAGGGGATCTCGGCCTTTTGGGTAATAATTTACTAAAAGAATTAATGAAAAAAGAAGGCTATTCTACAGATAAAGTTAGTGATTGCGGTATTCTGGTTTATGCTCCCGAACAAGATACCCATTCGGGAGGAAGCGGCTGTGGCTGTTCAGCGGTAGTATTAGCGGCTCATCTGCTTAAACGACTGCAAGCCGGTACATATCAGCGGGTTTTCTTTGTAGGGACAGGGGCGCTTTTAAGTCAGTTAAGTTCTTTTCAGGGAGAAACTATTCCTTGTATTGCACATGGAGTTGTGCTGGAATCCACAGGGGGAGGTCAATGAAATGGCAATGCTTTTAAAAGCTTTTCTGCTAGGCGGTTTTTTTTGTGTAATTGCTCAGTTGCTAATCGACGTAACACCTTTTAAGATCACACCGGCGCATATTTTGGTAGGGTATGTAACCAGTGGCGTTATTTTAAGTGCGCTTGGTTTATACCAGCCGCTCATTGATTGGGGTGGGGCGGGGGCCAGTGTGCCGTTATCCGGATTTGGCCATTCCTTGGCACAAGGAGCAATAGAAGGGGTTAGGAACAAAGGATTACTAGGGGCCTTGGGGGGCGGAATAGAAGCAACAGCTGTCGGTATTGCGGCAGCGATAGTATTCGGGCTTATTGCGGCTACCTTTTTTCAGCCTAAAGGATAGGGTTAAGAGAGCAAAAATGAGCAAAGAAAAAATGAGTAAAGAAACAACAGGGAAAAAAAGAGTAATTCTGGTTACGGATGGAGATCGAATTGCTCGACAAGCTGTAGAAAAAGCTTCCGGTAATATCGGTGGACGCTGTATTTCCGCTTCGGCCGGCAATCCGACCCGACTGACGGGTTCTCAGACCGTAGAATTGATTAAAAGTACTCCTTACGATCCGGTTGTAGTTATGGTCGACGATCGCGGTTCCGGTAAGAAGGGAAAAGGGGAAAGGGTACTGGAATATGTGGCGAAACATCCTGATTTAGAAGTAATGGGCGTGGTAGCTGTGGCTTCTAATACAGAAAGTATTGATGGAACCAAAGTAAATTGTGCTGTAACTAGGGAAAGGCAAGTTTTAACCTGTCAAGTTGATAAAAAAGGTCAAGTAATTTCCTCTTTGCCGATTATCAGGGGAGATACAGTGGATGTTTTAAATGAATTAGGCCAAGAGATCCCCTTTGTAGTAGGAATTGGGGATATCGGGAAGATGGATGGTCAGGATGATCCGGAAGAGGGCGCCCGGATTACCACTAAAGCGTTAGAGTTGGTTTTGGAGCATTGGCAAAGTAGATAAGTAAAGAAGATGAGTAAGATAAATGAGTAAGATAGATGAGTAAAGTAGAAGGGGGAATGAAGTTGTCCTTAAAAGTTGGTTTGCCGCGGGCGTTGTTTTATCAGACCTATCATCCACTCTGGCGTACTTTTTATGCTGCGCTTGGCGTGGAAACAGTTGTTTCTCCGGAAACAAATAAAGCGATTCTTGACCAAGGGGTAAAATGTGTGGTTGATGAGACCTGTTTACCGGTTAAGGTGTTTTTTGGCCATGCCGCTAATCTCAGTGCAGCGGGAGTAGACTATTTATTCGTACCACGGATGGTTAGTGTAGAAAAAAAAGCCTATATCTGTCCAAAATTTATGGGACTTCCCGATATGTTAAAGGCTAGCAATCTTAAGCTTCCGCCCTTAATTATGCCGGTTATTAATCTCGTAAAAGCCACTGATTTAAAGAGCATCTTGTGGGATTGTGCTGCTCCGTTTACAGGAAATTGGTCGAAAATAAAGAACGCTTGGCAAGAAGCTTGGCAGGAACAAAAGAGGCATGAAGAGAATTTAATAGAAGAGAATTTAATAAAGAAAACGAAGGGAGCTTTAGATACCAGCGACACTGCTGATTTAACTATTCTTGTTTTAGGACACGACTATAATCTTCATGACCAATATCTGAATATGGGACTTTTGGAGAAGCTGCGGGAGCTAGGCTGTGCTGCCCTTACACCAGCCCAAACCTCTCGGAAAGAGAGAGAGCTCCAGTTAAAAAAATTCCCTCGCTCTATTTTTTGGACTTATGGACGAAATTTATTAGGTTCCGTCTATAGTTTTCTGCAATATCCCGAAAGAAAAGGGGTAATTATGCTGACCTCCTTTGGCTGTGGTATTGATTCTTTTATGGGAAACCTAATTATCAGGCGTTTGGTGGAAAAGAAGATTCCTTATCTTAATGTCATTATTGATGAACATACGGGAGAAGGCGGACTTAGAACCAGAATTGAAGCTTTTGTAGATATGATTCAGTGGAGGAGTGATTATCATCAAAATTACGTTTCCGCATATGGGCAATACTTGGGTAGCACTGAAAGGAATGCTTGAATACATTGGACTAGAGGTCATTGTTCCACCCCCCATAACGAAGGACACTTTATCCTTGGGTGTACAACATTCACCTGAATTTGCCTGTCTTCCTTTAAAAATAAATATTGGTAATTTTATTGAAGCAAAAAAATTGGGCGCTGATGTCTTTATTATGGCCGGCGGTACAGGCCCTTGCCGCTTTGGTTTGTATGCCCAGTTAGAAAAGGAAATTCTGCAAGAGCTGGGTTATCATTATGATTCCTTAATTATTGAACCACCTGATACGAGCTACTGGCAATTTGTGAAGCAAATTAAAAAAGTGGTGGGAAAGGCGTCCTGGTGGAGAGTCTTACAAGGGATTCGTCTGGGCTATAAGAAAGCTGTGGCCCTTGATAATTTAGAAAAGCTGGTACAGGAAATTAGACCGCGTGAATTAGCGCAAGGTACCGCCGATAAGATTTTTCACAATTCTTTGCTCATCATTGATCGGGCTCAAAATCTCGGCGAACTGGAAGAAAGCTATATTTTATCCAGGGAAAAACTGGAACACATTCCCCAAGATGAAGAAAAGAATGTTGTCAAGATCGGGTTAGTAGGTGAAATCTATACCTTACTTGAACCCTTTGCCAGTATGGAGATTGAAAAGAAACTAGGCTATATGGGCGCACAGGTACACAGATCTCTTTATTTGAGTGACTGGATTAGTGAACATCTTCTTTCTCCCGGATTATTCAAAGGCAAAGGTGAAGGGAGGGGCAGCCACTTTCAGAATAGTGCCAGCCCCTTTTTAAATCATTTTGTGGGCGGACATGGGCAAGAAAGCATTGGCGCCAGTGTTCTTTTTGCCAGGGAAGGATATGATGGAATTGTGCAAGTAGCTCCTTTAACCTGTATGCCGGAAATTGTAGCCCATAATATTTTCCCACAAGTTAGTAAAAGCTATGGCATTCCTGTCTTAAATATTTATGTTGATGAGCAAACCGGGGAAGCAGGAATTAATACTAGACTTGAAGCTTTTATGGAACTGCTGCAATCTAAGAAAGATGCCTTGACCGCACAAAAGCAATATGTTACCATAAGTTAAACTATTTTAGCCAATACCGTAAGATAAACTTAAGGCTAATTTTTACCTTAATACCTTAGTAAGATAACAGAGATAAGAGGAGAATGAGAGCATGAAACTACATGGAACGATGACCATCAATGAACAAGGGCATCTAAGCATAGGCGGTTGTGATGCCGTAGAACTGGCTGAAAAATTCGGGACACCGCTTTATGTTATGGATGAAGACCATTTACGGCAGATTTGTCAGGAGTATTATCAATCTTTTATGGTGAAATATCCCCGTAATGAAGTAATCTATGCCAGTAAAGCCTTTATGACTAAAGCGATGGCTCGTATCATTACACAGGAAAAGCTGGGGCTGGACGTCGTCTCCGGGGGAGAATTGTATACGGCCATGCAGGTCGGTTTTGCTCCGGAACGAATCTATTTTCATGGCAATAATAAATCTGCGGAAGAAATAGAATATGCTCTAACCTGTAAAATCGGGCGTTTTGTAGTTGATAATTTTGATGAATTAGAACTGCTGGAACGTCTTTGTCAAGAAAAAGGCACCCGGGCCAAAATTCTCTTAAGAGTTCAGCCTGGCATTGAAGCACATACCCATCAATATATTCGTACGGGTCAGATTGATTCTAAATTTGGGATGGCGATTGCCACAGGGCAGGCTTTAGAAATTGTCCAAAAGGCTTTTTCCCATGATGCAGTTGAGCTTAAAGGTATTCATTGTCATATCGGCTCACAGATCTTTGAAATTGATTCTTTCCATCATGCTGCCGAAGTAATGATGGGCTTCCTGAAAAAAATTAAAGAAGTGACCGGAAGAGAACTTCCTGAATTGAATTTAGGAGGAGGCTTTGGCATTTATTATGAGGAAAATGATGCCCCTGCGCCCATCAGCGAATTTGCCGAGATTATTATGCATACAGTTACCCAAAAGGCGGAAGAACTAAAGCTGAACGTCCCCAAAGTAATTATTGAACCGGGACGCTCCATTGTAGGGACAGTGGGGACAACTCTTTATACTGTTGGTTCTATTAAAAATATTCCCGGTATTCGCACCTATGCGGCAGTTGATGGAGGGATGGCCGATAATCCGCGGCCCGCACTTTATCAGGCTAAATATGAAGCTGCTGTAGCCAATAAAATGCAGGAAGAAGCGACAGAAGTGGTTTCAATTACGGGAAAATGCTGTGAATCAGGCGATATGCTGATTTGGGATATTACCTTACCGGGCATGCAAAATGGCGATCTCTTGGCCGTTTCTGGCACAGGAGCTTACAACTATTCGATGTCCAGCAACTACAACCGCCTGCCTAGACCCGCTGTAGTACTGGTGAAGCAAGGACAGGCTGATTTGATTGTAGCCAGGGAAACCTATGCAGATCTCGTGCGTAATGATCTTATTCCTGAGAGATTGGCTTAATTGGCGTGGATAAAGGAATTATGAAGCAAAAGAAAAAATTATTTTTGTTGATCGGAGCGGTTATCTGCATGGCTTTTCTAAGCCCTGTCTTAATTACCGCTTTTGTGAAGAACCAGACCATTAACTTTATCATGAGAAGTTTACTGACCTTTTTGGCGATTTATTTAGTACTAGAAATTATTGATCAGCTCAAAGAAAACAAGCATTAGAGCCAGTCAGGATTTGCCCTTTTTTGCATGTAAAATAATCCAGTATATGATATAATAAAACAGTTGCAGCAACCTAAATACAATATCAAAAATGATCTCGTTAATGTTTAAGGGAGGAAAACAAATGTTTGATGCGGCTTTTTGGCAACGATTAGTAATTAGCTTCCCAGCAATCTTAATTGCCTTAAGTTTTCATGAGTTTGCTCATGGTTATGTAGCGTACAAATTGGGTGACCCAACACCAAAATATCAAGGACGACTAACCCTTAATCCCATGGCTCATTTAGATCCTATTGGAACCTTAATGCTTATTGTCGCTCGCTTTGGCTGGGCCAAACCAGTTATGGTTAACCCCATGAACTTTCGGGGCGATAAAAAGAGAGGGATGCTTCTGGTAGCTTTGGCCGGCCCGCTTTCCAATGTCCTGATTGCTTTAATCGCAGGCATATTGTACAATTTAATCATAAGGGCTCAGGTGCATATTTATTGGAGTTTGCTAGTACAGGCTTTGATTGTGATTAACGCCAGCTTGGCTGTCTTTAATCTTATTCCCGTACCCCCTCTGGACGGGTCAAAAATTCTGGCTGGGATACTTCCTTATCATATGCATGATTTTATTTATAAACTAGAAGCATATGGTCCCTTCATCCTTATTCTTTTAATCATTACCCATATTATCGATCGAGTTTTATGGCCTCTCGTGGAAATCCTGATTGGCTTTGTAATGCTGATCAGTAACTTTATTGTTGGCTAATGGAGGTAACACAGAAATGAACAAAGGTACTATCTTCAGCGGAATGCGTCCGACCGGCAGATTGCATATCGGACATTTGAGTGTCATCGAGAACTGGATTAAACTTCAGGATGAGTATAAATGTTTCTTTGGTATTGTAGACTGGCATGCCTTAACAACCGCTTTCGACAACACGGAACAAATCAAGGAAAACATTTGTCAGATGCTACTGGATTGGCTGAGTGCCGGTTTGGATCCGGAAAAAAGCCCGGTTTTTTTGCAATCCAATGTGAAAGAGCATGGCGAATTGCATTTACTTTTATCCATGATTACGCCTCTTTCCTGGTTGGAACGGGTTCCCACTTATAAAGATCAGCTTATCCAGTTAGGAAGTCAGGGGAAGGATATTTCTACTTATGGCTTCTTGGGATATCCCCTTTTGATGGCTGCTGATATTTTAGTTTATCGGGCCAATGCCGTGCCGGTTGGCGAGGATCAACTGCCGCATTTGGAATTTGCGCGAGAAATTGCCCGTCGCTTTAATTACCTTTATGAATGTGCTATTTTCCCCGAGCCGCAGCCCAAGCTCTCTAAAATTGCCATGCTACCGGGTGTGGACGGCCGTAAAATGAGCAAAAGCTATAACAATGATATTCCGCTGGGAGCTACCACCGAGGAAATCTGGGAAAAAGTACAGATGATGGTGACGGATCCTGCCCGAATTAAAAAAAGTGACCCCGGACATCCGGAGGTCTGTATTGTGCATACCTATCAAAACATCTATAACGCTATGGGGATCGAAGAGCTGCGTACCGATTGCCGTCAAGGAAAAATCGGTTGCGTAGAATGTAAAAAAAGATTGGCGAAAATTATTGATCAGCAATTGGCACCCATGCGGGAAAAACGCCAATATTACGCTAATAAGCCGGAGCTACTAAATGAAATTCTAGAAACAAGCACGCAAAAAGCGAGAGTAGCAGCACAAGAAACCATGGAATTGGTTCGTGCCGCAATGAAAATATAAAGCAACAAATAAAGTGGCATCTATGAAGTCATAAATAGATAGTGGTAAGATAAAGTGGTGAGCTAAGAAAAAATGACGTATCAAGTAAAACTGCCGGTTTTTGAAGGTCCGATGGATCTGCTTTTACATCTGATTAAGGAGAATGAACTAGATATTTATAACATTCCGATTGCCCTGATTACCCAGCAGTATTTAGATTATCTGGATATGGCGGGAGAATTAGATTTGGAATTAACCAGTGAATTTCTGGTCATGGCTTGTACTTTGCTGGCCATTAAAGCGAGAATGTTGTTACCTAAACCAGTAATTGAGACACCGGAAGAGGAAGAAATTGATCCTAGAGTCGAATTAGTAGAAAAATTACTGGAATATAAAGAGTACAAAGAACGTGCTAATATTTTCCGGGAATTAGAGGAACGCCAATCCCAACACTTCTGGCGGGAGGTGGACGATGCAAAATTGCTGAAAGAATTTCGTCCTGCTAATCCCGTTGGCTCCTTATCAATGGATGACCTCATGCTTGTTTTTAGCAGAGTTCTCAAAAATGTAGAAAAAAAACTGGATTTTGTTTCTGTAAGTCGGGAAGAAATCACGATTCAAGATAAAATTGAAAGTATTCTTACTTTATTACGGGAAACTCCGAAGGGAAGAGGAATTTCTTTTTATAAATTGCTCACCGCCCCACCAATCAGCAAGGAAGAAATTATTGTCACCTTTTTAGCTCTGCTAGAATTGATTAAACTGGGAAAAATCTATGTGAAACAAAATAGCATGTTTGACGATATCTATATCTTTATGATTCAGACAATGCCGACAGAAAGGAGCGAGAATTTAGAGAATGCCACTATTTCCTGATGAAGCCAAAAATACCATTGAAGCTTTATTGTTTGTCACGAATGAACCGCTGACAATTAAAACTATGGCGGAAATTCTGGAGCGCTCTCCATATGATGTGGAGGTTCTTTTAAAGGAGATTAAAGCCGATTGCGAAAGAGAAGCAAGGGGCTTTTGTCTGCTGGAAGTAGCCGGGGGTTATTCCTTCGTTACCAGAGCAGAATATGCCCCCTATATTGAGAAGCTCGTAAAACCGCGCTTGACTACACTAACTCAGGCTGCCATGGAAACCTTGGCGATTGTCGCCTACAAGCAGCCCATTACCCGAAGCGAGATCGATGATATTCGCGGCGTGAAGAGCGATAGTGCTCTCAATACTCTGATTGAACGCACCTTGATCCAAGAGATAGGACGGAAAGAAGGCCCGGGCCGACCTATCATCTATGGCACGACCCAAGACTTTCTGAAGCATTTTGGTCTAAAAAACCTGGGGGAATTGCCCTCATCAGATACAAAAGTCTCGTGATAAGGTGAAAATAATCTCGACTCTCGAAAGGAGTATCGCCTTAATGAATAGAAAATTGCTATTATTACCTTGTTTTTTATTAATTCTTATATTAGCAACAGGTTGTTCAACAGTTCAAACGCCAACAAATTTAGGAAATCAAGACATAGAGAAGACAAATTACGGTCAAATTGATCAATCGGATAATGGGAAAGATAAAACGGTTTCTCAGGAGAACAACAATGGCGACATGAATAAAGACGAAGAAAAGAAGCCAATTGAGTACGAAGAAAGGATATCTGCTCGAAGGATTTGTGGAAACTAATAGTAAAGTTTATAGTAATAGAGATGTTGTTATTGCATTAAAGGAAAGAACGGATTGCAGAAAAAACAAATTTTATAAATTTGTTACTTGAAAATTACATACAAATAATATATATTATTAATTGTGGCGCAAATTAGACAATTACGCAAATTAAAAGAGGGGGTACTATTATTTTATGAAAAAGAAGATAATTTTGGGGATTTTTCTATTTATCCTTACAATGCAATGCTTATCCGTAACCGCTTTAGCTGTTGACACTCCGAAAAATTTACGGGCAAAACAAAACATTCCTTTAAGTGCAAGTCGTATTACGTTGGAATGGAATAGCGAAATTTTGGGCATAGGAAATATTGCCGGATTTAAAGTGTATGACAATAATAGTTATAAAGAAATTAAAAACATCTCGAAAAAATCTGCAAAGAGCGGACTCACAGGAAAATACGAAACAACGTTTTTGGCTTCAGTTGGTGTACATACGTATACGGTTAAAGCATATGATAACAACAATAACTTATCACCTGCAAGTAATGAAGTAATCGTTAAAATACTTAATGCACCGAGAATCGTTAAATGTAAATCAATAGACAAAAAAATTAATATCGAATGGACTAAACCGGCAGGAGTCAATGTAAAACACTATAAGCTTATACGTAATGATGAAGAACATGCGACAATAGATGGAAAATACACATCTTTTGTGGATAAAGATGTGACCGTTGGGAAAACTTATAATTATTCAGTTGTGGCAGTTGATAAGAATGATTATTATTCAGTTAGAGGTAATATAACACCAGCAACGGTTATTAACAGCACAAGAGAAATAGGAGCACTAACAGGAACTGCTTGGCTGGAAAATAAAACATATGTAGCATTAGAATGGGAAAAAGCAAAAAAAGGCACACCAACTTATTCTGTATACAAGCTTAATAAAACGTTAGATTGGGATTTACTAGCTACAACAAAGGATGCTGGTTATAATGATTTTGATGTTGAAAAGGGTAAAACATATTCTTATAAAATAAAGGGATATGATAATAACGAAAATAAAATTTATGAGAGTAATAAAGAAACAGTCACGGTTAAAAAAAGTTTAAAAAGAGAAGCTACTGGTATAACTAACCAGTTAATAGGTAAAATACCAATGATTCAATTGACAAGCCCAATTACAGGGGTTAAACTTAAAAATACAGGATTTCAATCAGATAAAAAAACAGGCATAAAGAAAACTACTAGTAGTGCTAATAAAAAACCTCAAGCAATTGGAGGGATAATTAATCGTGCTACCAGTACTACTAATAAATATTTTACAGGATTTCAATCAAATAAGAAAACAGGCATAAAGAAAACTACTAGTAGTGCTAATAAAAAACCTCAAGCAATTAGAGGGATAATTAATCGTGCTACCAGTACTACTAATAAATATTTTACAGGATTTCAATCAAATAAGAAAACAGGCATAAAAAATACGCTTCGTAATACCGGTAATAATTATCTACAAAAATCAAATTCTTTATGGGGAAAATTGACAAGTAGATTTTAAGCTCAAAAGCTATACCACTTAAGTTGGTGGTATAGCTTTTTTGATATTTGAAAAGAGGTTTTAATAGGGAATATTTATGTTAAATGAAAGAAAAGTTTGGTATAATATAATTGCTGATAATTTTGGATAGGGAGGCAGACAAATGAAATATCAGATAATAAAATTAAAAGTGAAATTAAAAGTTCTCTTTTTTCTTGTTTTCTTTATGTCTGTATGTTTATCTCTTTCTGCCTGTACAGTTCAAGATCATAAAATCATTATTCCGGCAAAGGAGCAGAAAATTACGATTGAGCATTTTTTAGGCACGGCAGATGATTCTTTATCCTCACAACAAAAAGGGTTAAGGAAAGGAAAATCTGTTGCTCCCAAAAAGGAAAAAGTAATTGAATCCTGGGAAGGTTTTAATGCGGCAAACCTTCCGGTCATAGCGGCCATACCGGATAAAAATATTTATCTTTATGGAATAAAGCCTTCAGGAGTAATTCTTTATGTTGATGGTAATGGGCATTATTTTGATTGGCACTATAATACAACGAGATTTGTTTTACCCAAAATGGATCTCGGTGATTTTGACCAAGATGGAGAACAAGAACTCTCGGTTATTTTTCAAATAGATTCGGGAACTGGTTTTGCTCAAGAAGAATTACATATTATTGAATTAGCTCAGGATAACTGTTATCAAGCCGCAGATTATTTAGCTCAACTTAAGGAAGAGGTGAAATTTAAAACATATACTCAAGAAGGCGTTTTAATGACTGAAATTAAACTGGATAAGGAAATATACCTTGTTAATTTGCAGCAATTACAAGCCTTAGATAGTGGCATAATTATTGATAATGTAGTTAATTTGGGAAATATTGTCCATTTTAAAACTTTAAATAATAAAATAACGGCACAGTTTTCCGTGGGTCTTAGCAGTGAATCTTATCCTACGCCACTTTTTATTGGGGATTTGTATATGGATATTCAATACGACGGAACTAATTTTACCTTTAATAATATGAAGTTTGAGGCAAAAAGAGGGCTTCACACTGATAAAGTATATCAGACTGAGTTGAGTGAGTTTAGTGAAGATAAGAAATAAATAGAATCAGAAAAATTATTTAGAAAGGCAGGGAAAGGCATTATGTAAACATAGTAATAATCAAATTCGTATATCGCAAGTTTACAGTAAAATCATGCAAAAATAAAGGAGACAGAGGTAATGTTTGGACATCGTGTTAAAGCAAAAGATATTATTTTTATATTAATTATTTTGGTTTTGTTAGTAGGTTTAGTAATTATGGGAATTTCTTATACGCAAAAGCTTTTTATCATCAGTAATCACGAAGCTTTGATTAATGAGTTACGAACTAAAAATGAAATGTTGCTAACCACTGATACATCTCAACAAACAATTAATGAGCTGCGGCAAGAGCTTGATACCTTAAAAAAGGCTTTAAATAATACAGAAAAAGGCGTTGCCTCTGTGATAGAGGAACGCGCTAAAGAAGTGTTAACAGTCATCAAAAATCAAGAGTATGGAAAATTAGCCGAGTATATTCATCCGGAAAAGGGAGTACGTTTCTCACCATCTGCCGCTGTTAATTTACATAGTGATCTTGTTCTTTCCGGAGAGCAAATCAAAAAAAGTGCCACAGATCAAAATAAATATATTTGGGGAATAAAAGAAGGATCCGGCGAGCAGATAGAACTCTCTATTCTTGAATACTTTAGTAATTTTGTCTATGACTGTGATTTTTTGAGTACAAACCGGATTGACTTCAACCGTTCTTTTAGTGAGCAATATCCAACAGCATTGCTCGTGGAATATTATCCTGAAGCTGGAGCGAAGGAGAAAAGCCTACGCTTAGTTTTCGAACAAAAAGCTGGTCAGTGGTATCTTGTCGGGATAATTCACTGCTAAGAGGTAAAGTTTATCTTGATGGGGGCGGTATTGCCCGTTAAAAAGTTCTTTTTGGGACGGTAAATCGGCTGTAACGGAGTAGCAAAATTTTCCTCCATGGTTTTTGCTTCCGTTACATTTTCTTTTTCTTCATCCGTATTCGTCGGTTCAATGGTATAACAAGGAACGGGTGAAGGTTGTGGCATTTGTTTGAGCATCTTTACATCACGTTCAATATCTATAAGAAAACGTTCCGCTTCTCTTCTTACATGGTCACCTAAGAGAGGTGGAATAATACTTAGTATTTTACATTCTGTCAATAACTGAGTTGCCACAGCCTTAAAATTACGCAGATCCGTTCCTGCTTCTCTGGTTTCTCCTGTAAAGCGAAGTAAAGAGGGAATAGGACGAGGGGTTATTTCTAAGATTGATTCAAAGTCTTCAGCCTGACAGCGAAGATTGTCAAAGGTATCGCTAAATAGCTGTGCCTGCCCGATAAATTTACGTTCAGATGGATCTAAAAGATGAGCGATAAATTTGGAGTGGTCAGCCATGATTCTTAACCAGAATACTTCATCTTGAATCAGCTCTTCTGTTGGTGTCATTAGTTCTCCCCGACGGTAGCGGATAATGTTAATCGCAAAGCGAATGGCTTCCCGCCTGATGTGATCAACTAATAAGGGGAGATTTGAACCACCTAAATTACACTCAATCAGGCGGTCTAAAACCAGTGTTTTAAATTGAATAAATTCCAAGACAACGGTTAAAGCTTCATTAGCCAATGTATCCAGATCGCAACCCGGCTTAGTACTTAAACTTTTTTCCTCTAATTGAGCAAAACGTGTTTCAAAATTTTGAGCCATTTGAATTAGTTGTGTTTCATTACAAGGAAACCCCAAGCGTAAAAAAAGGGCATGTTCTTTCATTATTCTCAGCCAAAACTGGAGTTCACTTAATAACCTTTCATTTAATGGTGCCGCCATTTTCCAACCTCCCATACAAAAAAATCTCTATACATTTATATATATATGTATAGAGAGAGGAGAAAGTGCCCTATTTTTTTCTACCATAATCATCATCATAGCGGATGATATCATCTTCACCAAAATAAGTGCCTCTTTGCACCTCGATAATTTCTAAGAGGTCTTTTCCGGTATTCTTCAAACGATGACGTGTCTTAACGGGAATAAAAACAGCTTCTCCTTCCTTTAATGGTTTTTCTTCCTTATCGAGCGTAACTAGAGCCTGTCCTTTCACAACCAGCCAATGTTCCGAACGATACTGATGGCTTTGCAAGCTTAGACGTTTGCCGGGATTAACGGTGATTCTTTTCATCTTATAATGGTCTTGATCTTCCAATACGGTAAAACTGCCCCACGGTCGGTAAACCGTGCGGTGTGTCAGATATTCCGCTGCTTTTTGTGATTTTAAGATATCCACTAGTGTTTTTACTTCTTGGGATTTGTCACGCGAACAGACAAGGAGTGCATCGGCAGTATCCACTATAATCAGATCTTTCACGCCGATTGTTGTCAGGAGACGAGAAGAAGCAGAAGAATAGAGGAGGCTGTTTTGTGTATTCAGACTAATCACGCGCCCATAAAGATGATTGCCATTTTTGTCTTTGGAAGAGATCTGATAGAGTGCTTCCCAGCTACCGATGTCGCTCCAAGTAATTGTTGCAGGAATAACCGCTACTTCAGTAGCTTTTTCCATAATGCCATAATCAATGGAAATACCCTTGATCCCACTATAAATCTCGGTTAAATTGCTAAAATCATGATAATCAATTTTCGTTAGGGCAGTGGCTAAATCAGGTAAATAGTTTTGGTAGGCCTCTTTTAATGCGCCCACTTTAAAAACAAACATCCCACTATTCCAGAGATAGCGTGAATCTTGTAAATATTGCTTGGCTAAAGCCAGGTCCGGCTTCTCAATAAATTTGTCCACATGATAGATTCCTTCGCCTAATGGTGAACCACACAGGATATAGCCATATCCTGTTTCAGGAGAGGTAGGCCGAATCCCGAAAGTAACCAGTCCATAATTATTTGCCGCCTCTTGAGCCTGGTTAAGTAAAGCGCTAAATTGCTCTTGAGGTGAAATAAGATGGTCTGAGGGTAACACGGCCATAATGGCCGCCGGACCCTCTTTTTTATAAATATAGGCAGCTGCCAGGCCTATAGCCGGAGCCGTATTTAAGGCCAGTGGTTCTTGCATAATCACAGCTTTTTTAATATTAATTTCTTCCAGTTGACGTTTGATGTCATTCTCTTGATCTTGATTTGTGACAATAATAAGCTGATTTTCTGGAATAATTGTCAACAACCGCTTAATTGTATTCTGAAATAAGCTACTGTCGTTGTCACTTAAGTTAATCAGTTGTTTCGGAAACAACTCTCTACTTAAAGGCCAAAGTCTTGTACCGCTTCCTCCAGCCATAATTACTGCCCACATATGAATACACCTCCACAACTTATTTTACCTTGCTTTATCTTGATTTACCTTGCGTTGATTTAACCTTTTTTCTTTAATAAATGATGATTAATTAACCTATACATTTGATGAAGAGCCATTAAGTAAGAAAGAGTTGATTCTGCCCCTTGATTTTGATTAACACTTCCTGGACGGATTCCATCACAACATCCGCCGTTAGCCTCATTATAAACGGGATAATGAAGATCGTTTTGACCTAAAAACCAGTTAAAGGCCCAATTCATGTGTTTAGACCAGCAAGGCTGTTTAGTAACTAAATACGCCTGATAACAAGCAGCAACAAGAGCAGCGGCTTCCAAAGGTTGTTGGTCGAAACGTGCTTTTTGGCTTCCGCGCCGATACCAACCATTATTGCCCACTATCGAAAGATGTCCTTCCTCAGGATTAGTTTGAATATCAATAAGCCATTGTAAACACTTGAGACCGGTAGAAGTCATTTCTTGATCTCTCAGATAATGACCGGCAGCAATTAGGGCCTGAGGCAATCTGGCATTATCGTATGCCACAATGTCTTCACACCAGAGCCAATCATCACAGGCATTAGCTTTAAATTGGGTCAGTAATCTATTACTTAAGTCTTTGACTATGGCCTGTACC
This sequence comes from Peptococcaceae bacterium UBA5356, assembly GCA_002407935.1. GTDB lineage: Bacteria > Bacillota > Peptococcia > DRI-13 > DTU073 > UBA5356. The sequence goes on along the minus strand of DHPU01000002.1, from coordinate 110,659 downwards.
TCTGTATCTCCGCCAAATTGCTTTAAGTAGTATAAGGAACCAATGATCGTAAAAGCCCAGGTGCGGGGAGAGTTAAAGTTAGAAACCAGCCCAATTATTTGTTTAAAAAGGCGATTAGCCAGACAGAGGAGGGCATCATCTGGTGGATAGGCAATCAGATAACCTAAGGCCCAGATGGTTCGTCCATGACTGTCCTCTGACCCGGCCTCTTCAAGCCATTCACGGCTATAAGACATAAAGTTGCGCAGGTGTTGATTTTCTTCATCCAGGGCGTAATTTAAAAAACTTAAGTACACATTGAGAAGAGGAATAATCTCCTCATTCGGGCAATGTTGCCAATTCATGGTGGCAACAATCAAGGCCCGAGCATTATCGTCGGTACAATAGCCATGAAGGCGATTAGGGATGGAAAAAGTCGCATGCTGGAATAATCCGGTATCATCAGTGAGGGTATGCAAATGTTGTAAATTAATTTCAGGAAAAATTAGCTTTTTATCATTTGTTTCTTCACTAAGAAAAAGAGGCATCTCCGCAAGTTTATAATTGAGGAGTGCTTTTTTAAAAGTAAGATCATAGGCTTGTACTACTTCGCTCCAAATCATTTTACGTCCGAACTGATAAGCTTCTTTTCGCATTTTGTCACGCATCGTTTCTTCACTGAGTAATTTGATTAAACTTGCAGCAATCGCCGAGCTGTTACGGAAGGGGACTAGACAACCACGCCCGTCACTTAATAATTCTTCCGCATACCAATAGGGTGTAGAAATAACGGCTTTACCACTAGCGACAGCATAAGCAAGCGTTCCGGAAGAAATTTGTTCTTTGTTTATGTATGGGTTAATGTAAAGATCACTCGCTTTAATAAACTCGAACAGCTGTTCATTAGTAACGTATTGATTATAGAAAATCACGTTTTTTTCCAGATGATTCTCTTTGACCAGTTTTTCCAGGGAGGTACGATATTCTTGACCGTGTTGCCGCACAACCTCAGGATGGGTTGCTCCCACCACAAAATACACCGTATCGGGAAATTGTTTCACAACTTCCGGTAAGGCCTTTATGACATATTCAATTCCCTTATTGGGACTAAGCAAACCAAACGTTAATAAGGTTTTTTTGCCTTCTACTTGGAACTGTTCTTTGTAATAGGCCGGATCAAGGAAGGGAAAATCAGGTGTGCCATGATGAATCAGCACAATTTTTTCTCGTGGTATCTGATAAACCTCTTGAAGGAGAGTTACTGCTTTTTTAGCTAAGACAACTACTAATTTAGATTGCGCAAGAATCTTTTGCAACGTCTCTAACTGACCTGGAGTAGGCTCTCTAAGCACGGTATGTAAGGTCGTCACCACCGGTTTTTCTAAATCATTTAATAATTGCAAAATATTATTACCATCTTCACCACCAAAGAGACCAAATTCATGTTGCAAAGAAACAACATCTATTTCGGAATGATTAATATAATCGGCAGCGCGCTGATAATCATCAAGATGTTGAGTTCTAATGATAAAACTAACCTCCGGGCCATAAGCATATTTGTCCTTTTCCTTGTCGAGGGCAATTACCTGGAAGTAATCCTGCAAGTACAGCGAATTTTCCGGAAATTTATTGCTTTCATATTGTTTCTGCAGATTATTTAAAATATCCGCCGTAAATGTAGCTATACCGCATTGCCGCGGTGGGTAAGTAGCAATAAAAGCTACCTTTAATGGTTGCATGGATAAAGAGGTTCCCATGCTTTAACACCTCACTTGTTTTTTTAATTTAGACCTGAACTAATTGATTATATCTAAAAAGCAGGGTGTTCTCCTGCTCTTTAAAAAAATTAGTACTGGATTTTTCATTTGGAAGGGCAATTCATCAGATAAGTTAGTAATTCATTTAGATTAGCTGTGGCCAAAGAAACATTAGAATCCGCAGCTCCATAATACATTCGTAAATCTCCTGTTTTTTTATTAACGATAACTCCCGTAGGGAAAGTTACTCCAGGTACATCTCCAACTCTTTCATAGGGCATACGTGGTCCAAAAACCCAATGGTCGCTGCGCCGAATAATCTTCCAAGGTTCTTCCAAATCTAATAAAGCTAACCCCACTCGATAGAGACTTCCGGAGGCTGTCTGCCGTACACCATGATAAATAACCAGCCAACCTTCTTTAGTTTCAATAGGTGGCGGCCCTAAGCCTACCTTGGAGCAATCCCACCAACCCGGACGGACAGGGAGCAAGACCTTGTGATCACCCCAGTATTTTAGATCAGGTGAAAAGGAAATCCAAACATGAGCTTCACCTCGAATAATAGGGCGATGAATAAGAACATACCGATTTTTAATTTTACGAGGTAAAAGGGATGCATCCTTATCTTCGGGTGGAAGCATTCTGCCATGCCGCTCCACTGTTTTAAAATCCTTGGTCAGGGCTAAGGATACTGTAGGACCATCTTTGGAAAAGCAGACATAGGTGATCGCATATTCCTTACGATCCTCCAACCAAACGATGCGAGGATCTTCTAGTCCCCATTGTTCTTCTTCCTCACTACGGTCAGGTGAGAGCAATGGCTTCTCCTCAATCTGCCAATTCGTTTTGCCATCTTTACTCCGGGCAATGTTTAAATGAGAAAAACCACACATGTCTTCAACTCTAACCAGAAGTAAGGTTTCGCCATTATATTCTATCGCTCCGGGATTGAAAGTGGCATTAGCTAAATAAGGCCAGCGTTCGGGAATAAGAATAGGGTTACCTTCATAACGCTGGAAAAGGCCACTCGAATTTTGCTTAATAATATTTTCATTCATAAAAACAACCTCCTTTTAATATCCCTATTTTGATATCCCTATATAATAATATTAAATTTAATAAAAAAAGTCAATTTTATCATAAATATTCATAAATCACTTAGAAAAAACAAGGAAATATAAAAGTTTTAAGTTTTTTATTTAGGGAAATACTAAACTATGGTAATTGTAAGGGAGGTGCCTTATGCTAAATGAAGATTTATCTACACTTTTATCGAAAACCTAATGCGGTGCAGTTAGAATTATTACTGAAGATCTGGTTTATTCCGCTTCGTTTGAACTTTAGCAATAAACATCATCCGCTTACCAAATTATTTTGGGTTCTGTCTAAAAATAGGTTCTGGCAGCAGAAACCGCCAGCGGATCTTCGGGCTACTGATGTTGCCTGGCCAAGAGTCTTTGCTAGACTCTTTTTACTACAGCAAATTTCTTTTACGGTATTCCGGGAAACAATAAATACACTACACAAAATTGCCCGACCAATCAAAATAAAAAAAATCAGTTTATATACCGAGGCTAGTCTGTCGAATACCGCTCAAACAGCCTTAGCAGTTGGCTCATTCTGGTGGATCTGGGGAGTCATTTACAGTCAGCTGGGTCGTTACTTTAACCTCACTGAAACGGAAAATAAAATAGCAATTATTCCTAATTACCAACAACAAAATTTATTGCTGATTGATTTTTCTTGCATATTAGAGTTCCCGCTGGGTCATATTATGATTATCATGTACTATTTACTAACTAATTTCAGGAAAATCAGAAATTTGCTAAGGAGGATTAGTCAATGAGCGATCATCCTATTGAAGGACTTATGAAAACAGCCATGGAAAGCATCAAAGAAATGGTGGATGTCAATACCGTTGTAGGGGATGCCGTGGAAGCTCCTGACGGAACTGTGATTATTCCTATCTCACGGGTTGCCTGCGGATTTGCTGCCGGCGGTAGTGAATTTGGCGTTTGTGGAGGAGGGGTAGGTAGAGGAGAGGATCAAAAATCAGGAAGCACAGTCTTACCTTTTGGTGGAGGCAGCGGAGCAGGCGTTTCTGTGCAACCGGTAGGATTTTTAGTGGTAGGTAACGGACAAGTCCGATTAATGGCCGTTAACGAAAAAGGAGCCTTTATGGATAGACTTGTCGATATGGGAGCTCAGATCATCGAACAAATACAAGAAATAATGAAGAAAAAGGGGCAGCCGGGTACTGTAACCCCTAATCCCAGTGCGGAGTTTGTCGGCACGCAAGATAATTGGTAATTAATATAGTATATGAAAAAGGTGTTGGGATGGAAAGTTGTCCCCACCTTTTTGGTGTGTTCTAAAGATAATCTTCTTTTCATAAGGTTTACCAAAGATAAAGACCGAGTGAAGGGGATTAGATGATTAATCTTATTTGGCTGGTAATGATCTTAGTCGGAATTATCTTAGCAGGAATAAAGGGGCAACCGGAAATAGTAACTCAGGCCGTCTTTCAGGCTGCGCAGACTGCCGTTAAATATGCTTTAGAATTGATTGGCGTAATGAGTTTATGGTTAGGACTAATGAAAGTGGCAGAAGAAGCTGGCTTAATTAAGCTTTTTGCCAGAATCTTACGACCGTTCACCAAATTGCTTTTTCCCTCTGTTCCACAAGAACATCCGGCAATGGGCTTAATTTTAATGAACTTTAGTGCTAATTTACTAGGGCTGGGAAATGCGGCTACTCCTTTTGGTTTAAAAGCCATGCAAGAGCTGCAGACCTTGAACCCGAATAAGCAGGTAGCCAGTGCTGCCATGTGTACTTTTCTGGCCATGAATACATCCAGTATTACTCTTCTCCCAGCCACGATTATTGGGATACGCATTGCGGCAGGATCGGGCAATCCTACCGAAATCATCGGAACCACTCTTTTTGCCACTACTGTCGGGATGACGATAGCTTTATTAACAGATGGCTTGATGCGGCATTTGCGTAAGTCTTAGAGACGTTTACATATGTCTTAGATTAGAAGCTTTAAAAAAGGGGGCCTCCTCCGTGGAAAAGATTATCTATGAAGTTTCCAGATGGGCTATCCCCGGATTAATTTTCTTTATTCTCCTCTATGGTAGTTTGCGGCGTGTTAAAGTATATGAATGCTTTGTGAAGGGAGCCAAAGAAGGCTTTGGTTTAGCCGTAAGAATAATTCCTTTTTTAGTCGCCATGATGATGGCAGTCAGTATTTTCAGGCAGGCTGGAGTCATCGGCCTAATCGAGCGGTCTTGCGGCGATTTTTTTAGTTTCATACATCTACCACCCGATATTTTGCCTTTAGCCATCATGCGCCCCTTATCGGGAGGTGCTGCTCTGGGAATCACGGCCGAGCTGATTAATACCCACGGAGCCGATTCTTATCTTGGACGTTTAGCTTCAACGATGCAAGGAAGTACCGATACTACCTTTTTTATTTTAGCTGTATATTTTGGTTCAGTAGGCATAAGTAAATACCGATATTCACTAGGGGTAGGGCTGCTGGCCGATGTAATTTCTTTTGCTGCTTCCGTTTATATTGTTAGCAAGGTTTTTGGTTAAGAGGTATAATTAAAAAAACGTGAAAGTAAAGTTGGAAAATGGTGGTGGGTAAGCTGGAAAGACTACAAAAATATCTGGCCCGCTCTGGGATCGCCTCGCGGCGCGGAGCAGAGGAAATGATTAAGCAAGGATTAGTTAGGGTTAATGGACAAGTTATTACGGAAATGGGAGTTCAAATAGAACCAGACAAAGATAAAATCGAAGTTCAGGGTAAAGTAGTACAACCCGAAGAAAAAAAGGTATATCTTCTTTTCAATAAACCCCTTCGAGTGGTAACTACTCTTGCTGATCCCCAGGGCAGAACAAAAGTCATTGATTTCTGCAAAGGGATAAAGGAACGTGTTTATCCGGTGGGCAGACTGGATTACAACACAGAAGGGCTGTTACTGCTGACTAATGATGGGGAATTAGCCTATCGTCTGACACATCCTCGTTATCAAATACCTAAAACCTATCTAGCCAGTATACAAGGTTATGTGGTAAATCATGTGCTTAAAAAGCTGGAAAAGGGCGTAGAGCTTGAGGATGGAATTACCCAGCCTGCGGTGGTAAAAGTTTTGCAAAAAGAGCAGACGGAAACAATAATAGAGCTTACTATTAAAGAAGGACGTAACCGTCAAGTGCGTCGAATGTGCGAAAAAATAGGACATCCGGTTATTTCTTTGAAAAGAATCGCCTTTGCCGGACTAGAATTAGGGGAGCTTGCTACCGGACAATATCGCTATTTGAATGCACAGGAAATTGCTGCTTTGAAATCATATTCTAAGTCCTAAATGGTTATGTTAAGTAAAGAAAGATCTTTTTTATACTGAAAATCGCCGAAAGCTAAGGAAGGTATATAATTCGTGGATTATGTAGAAAGGTTGCTTGCGCAAATTGAGAAAGTGTCTATTTTCTGCATTAAGTTTTTGTTTGTCTTATTGCTTTGTACGCAAGCCTTATTGCTGGTTCCAGGAATGGGTTCACGCCTGAATTTAGCTTTACGTCTGGAGGGAGAACCTCTCAAGAACGAAGCCTTATTATCCCAAGCGGAAAGTGTCTCCTCTACACCCTGGACAAGTATAACTTTAGAGCTCCTTGATTACCAGAGCAGACCTGATGTAGAGATTGAAATCAATGGGCTAGAGGCTGGTAGTTTTTTAAGGAAGGAAGTTAGTCTAGCGGTTAAAGAAGGTGATCTTATTTCCATTTTTAATCCTGTCGAAAATCTGCCAGTAACGGTAATGGTAAGTAAAAAAACTCCGAATATCCAAAAACCGGCTTTTCAAACTCAGGTAACAGGCACGGGGAGAAGATATTTTGCCCCTGTGAAGATGAAATAGTTGCTATTTTTTTTTTAATATTATAAAATCCAAATTAGGATTAGAATAAGCATAAAGAAAGTTAGGTAATGATTAATGATTGGTTCAAGAAAAGTTGCTTCGGCAGCAATAAAAATTGCCTTGACGGAAAGTCGAGAAGAAGAAGTTAAATTTAAAAAAGAATATGCGGGAATGGGTATCAGGACTGTGGCTGTAGATATTGGTGGTGAATATATTACATCAATTAAAGTAATTATCGAAAGGGCGATTGTCGCAGCAAAAAGAGAAAATGTGATTAAAGAAAATCATTATGACGAAGGAGCCGTGGCCGGTGCTACCCGCGAAGCTCTCGCCCAAATTATGCCTAAAGCCTTGGGATTAAATGTAGGAGGAAAAATTGGGATTGCTCGGCAAGATGACCATATTAGCGTTGCTGTCTTTCTAGGAATAGGTCTTTTGCATCTGAATGAAGTAGCGATTGGCTTAGGTCACCGCGCCGCTCCCTTTACCGTATAATGATGAAACTATATGGAATTCGTGGTGCCACAACAGTATCGGCTGATACGCCAGCACAAATCTTGAATGAAACCCAAAGATTATTAAGCACCATCTTTACTGCTAATGGCTTAAATATTACGGAGGATCAGCAAGAAAATCTTGTCAGTATTATTTTTACGACAACACCCGATTTGCATGCTGAGTTTCCAGCTAAAGCTGCTCGCTTAATGGGGTTGAATAATGTTCCTCTTTTAGGTAGTGTAGAGGCGGATGTGTCGCATGGTTTACCACTGTGTATTCGCATTCTGATTCATGCTTATTTGAAAAAAAAGACTAAAATTAAACATATCTATTTAAATGAGGCTGTGCAATTACGGCCTGATTTGCAAAATAATCCCATGCAAATCACTATCGACGGGCCTGCCGGAGCAGGTAAAAGTACCATTGCCAGAATGCTTGCTAATCGATTAGGCTATTTATATATTGATACAGGAGCTATGTACAGAGCAATTACCTCTTTAGCATTAAACAAAGGCATTTCTCTAGATGATGAGGAGGCACTTCGAAACCTTACTGCTTTAACAAAGATTGAACTGCTTCGTCAGCCTAATGGTGAACAAGAAGTATACTGTAATGGGATTAATGTAACAACAACAATTAGAGCTCCTTTAATTAGCCAGAATGTTTCTAAAGTAGCGATGTATCCAAGTGTTCGTCAAGAATTAGTTAGCATGCAGCGTATGTTAGCCCACTATAAAAATGTCGTCATGGATGGCCGGGATGCCGGTACTGTAGTCCTCCCTGAGGCTGCTTGCAAGATTTTTTTAACGGCCTCGTTAGAAGAAAGAGCGCAACGCCGATACTTAGAGTTACAGAAAAAAGGATATAAAAATGATTTGGCTTTTGTAAAAGAGGACTTAGCCCAGCGCGATTATCTGGACGAAAATAGGGTCTCCAGTCCCTTGAAACCAGCTCGGGATGCGGTGATTATTGATACTACCGCCTTGAGTCCGGAAGAAGTTATTAATGAAATTCTCCGTATATCTAAACAGAAAAAAGATAAGGTTGAGGATAGATAGACATGTTTTATAAAATTGTTTTAAAGCTTTTGAAATTTTATCTGGTAGTTTTTAATTGCTGGATTATCCAAGGAAAAGAAAACATTCCTCGGGAAGGTCCAGTTGTGCTAGTAGCAAATCATGTTTCCTATTGGGATCCGGTTATTTTAGCCTCTTCCGTCAATAGGGTCGTTCATTTTATGGCCAAAGAAGAGCTCTTTAAAGTTCCGGTTTTCGGAACTATTATCAGATTACTGCATGCTTTCCCAATTAAACGTGGACGTCCTGATCGAAACGCACTACGCATGACCACGGAAATACTACAGAAGGGTGATGTGCTGGCGCTTTTTCCCGAGGGAACGAGGAATAAAACAGGGGAGCTACTTCCTTTCCATCCCGGTGCCGCTCTTTTTGCCTTAAGAGCAAAAGCTCCCATTATTCCTATGGTTATTTCAGGTTCACGCACCACATTTCCTCTCTCTTTAAGGGGTAAAATAATTATAAATATCGGACGCCCTTTTTATTATACTGATTTATACGAGCAAAAAATAAGTGCCGAGGATTTGGATAAAGTAACCTCGGAAATAAGGGAAGAAATGAACCGTTTATTAAAGGATGTGCATAGAAAGTGAAGATTAAAATCGCAGAACATACCGGTTTTTGTTTTGGAGTAAAAAGAGCTGTGCAAACAGCAGAAGAAACGGCTTTAAAATCAAAAGAACCGGTAATAACCCTCGGGCCGCTTATTCATAATCAAGAGGAAGTGGAGCGTCTCCGCAAGTTAGGGATTAAAGAACTGGCCGAGGGGGAACTACAAGGCTATGGTTCTATTTTAATCAGAGCGCACGGAATTGGGCCTAATCTTTATCGTGATTTACAGGAAAAAGGATATAAAATTATTGATACTACCTGTCCTCATGTTCGTAAAGCCCAAACACTGGCAAACGAGGCTCAAAAACAAGGTTATCAAGTAATTGTTCTTGGTGACAAAAACCACGCCGAAGTGCAAGGGATCCAGGCTTGGACTGAAAATAATGCGATTATCGTTTCTTCATTAGAGGAACTACAGGAGATTGAGCTCTCGCTTTATAATAAAGTGGCTATCCTCGCCCAAACAACAGAAAAAGAAGAAAAGTTTGCGGCAGCAGTAAAGTATTTACACGGGAAAGTTCTTGATTTAAAAGTATTGCCTACTATTTGTACAGCGACAAGAATCCGTCAGGAAGCAGCAGCCAAGTTAGCCCAAGAAGTTGATTTAATGATTGTGATTGGCGGTAAAAACAGTTCCAATACCCAAAAGCTTGCTGAAATATGTCAGAATTATAATATCCCTGTTTATTGCTTGGAGAAGGCCACCGAATTACAGCCTTCCTGGTTTCAAAAACAATTAACTGTAGGGGTTACCGCCGGAGCATCAACCCCTGACTGGATTATTAAGGAGGTTATTGAAAAAATGGAAGAAATTAATGAGGGACTAATGAAAGAAACTAATGAAGAGCAGATGGAAGAAGTTAACGAAGAACGGCAAGAGTTCCAGGAAGAATACAATATAAAAAATTTTCAACCAGGAGATATGGTTGAAGGTACAATTGTGCAAATTAATAATGATGAGGTGCTAGTCGATATTGGTGGTAAATCTGAAGGGATTGTGCCCCTGACCGAGTTACCAAATGACAAAGTAAATCCCAAGGAATACTTACAGATTGGAGAAAAAATACTAGTAGAGGTTTTAAAGGAAGATCGGGAAGGCAACATTCTCTTATCCTGCAAGGAAGCTTATTTTAATGAAGCAATGGATAAATTGGCGAAAGCAAAAGAAACCGGAGAAATAATTGAAGCACCTGTTATTGAGGTTATCAAAGGCGGGTTGCTGGTGGATGTAGGCATCAAGGGATTTGTCCCTGCTTCACAAGTGGAGCGAACTTTTGTGGAGGATTTTCAGAACTATTTACAGAAAAAATTACGGTTAAAAGTAATCGAATTTGAGCCGGAGAAAAAGAAGATTGTTCTTTCTCAAAGAATTGTGCTGGAAGAAGAATATGCTAAAAAGAGAAACGCTTTATGGGAACAATTAGCGGAAGGCGAAACAAGAAAAGGCATTGTCAAAAAAGTAATGAAATTTGGTGTCTTTGTAGATATTGGCGGCATTGATGGACTGCTTCACGTGTCAGAACTAGGCTGGGGAAAAGTGAATCATCCGTCGGAAGTTCTTCAAGAAGGCGATGAAGTTGAGGTTTATGTTCTGAAGGTTGATTATGATAATCAAAAGGTTTCTTTAAGCCTGAAAAAACTATTAGCAGACCCCTGGCAAGAAGCCTTGAATAATTATCAGGTTAATAGTATTGTCAAAGGAATAGTAGCACGCATCATGCCTTTTGGCGCTTTTGTCGAACTTGAACCAGGCTTGGAAGGACTTCTGCATATCTCCAAAATATCTGAGAAAAGAATCAACAAAGTTGAAGAAATATTAAAGGAAGGACAAAAAGTTGACGTTAAAATTGTTGAGATAGATGCAGATAAAAAAAGAATTAGTCTTAGCATCAAGGATATAACAACAGACAAAGAAAAAAAAGAATACCAAACATATATAGAACAACAGCCAAATGAAGCTAGTATTACTATCAGGGATACTATTGGAGACACCATGGGAAATACTCTTGAAAATTTAATTAAAAAGAAAAAGGCGAAAAGTACCGATAGTAAACAAAATAGTAAGGAAGATAGTAAGGAAAGCAGCAAACAAAGCAGCAAACAAAGTAAAAAGTAACATGGATAAGCAGAGAGAAATAAGAAAGCTTGAGCATCTGGAACAAGCGCTTAAAACAGAAAACGGTCCGTTATCCTCAGGCTGGAAAGATCTTCATCTTGTGCACCAGGCACTTTTAAAGAATAATTTAGATGAAATAGATACTTCCGTAACACTTTTTCAGAAAAAATTAAA
>DHPU01000002.1:98056-99358 GCA_002407935.1 Peptococcaceae bacterium UBA5356 | reverse complement strand
ACGCTGGCTGAAATTGCCTGTGAATATAAGCTAGGCATGGCGGTAGGTTCACAAACGGCCGGTCTAAACAGACAAGCCTTGGCCGGCACCTATAAAGTGGCGCGAGAAGTAAACCCCCAGGGCTTTCTTCTCGCCAATGTCAGTGCAGGCGTAAAACCGGAATTAGCTTTAGCTGCCGTCGAAATGATTGAAGCAGATGCCTTGCAGCTGCATTTGAATGGTGTACAAGAATTAACTATGGACGAAGGAGACAGAACATTCCAAGGCTGGGCAGAAAATATCGAGAAAATATGTCAGTTTGTGCCTGTTCCGGTAATTGTGAAGGAAGTGGGAAATGGTATTTCCAGGGAAATGGCGGCACAATTAGCAGGGCTCGGCGTCAAAGGAATTGATACCGGAGGAAGTGGCGGAACTAATTTTGCCACGATTGAACTTTCCCGTTCTAAGCGGGAAAATCTTGCTTTTTTACGTTCCTGGGGGATCTCTTCGGCCCTTTCCTTATTAGAAGTAAGTGCCGGTACTTTAAACTTAAAACAAGCTACATCAGTACCTCTAATTATTGCCTCCGGGGGGATAACACATTCTACGCAAATAGTAAAAGCGCTGGCACTGGGGGCTGATGCCGTTGGAATAGCCGGGAGTTTTCTCCGAGAATTAATAAACAATGGCGAAAAAGCTTTACGTGAGAAAATTAATCACCTCTCGGAGGAATTAAAAGTGATGATGTTACTCCTTGGGGCACAAAATATTGCCGAGATTAGAGAAGTACCGGTAGTAATCACGGGGTTTACGCGGGAATGGTGTGAACAACGGGGAATAGATGTAAAAAAATATGCGCAAAGAAAAAGGGAAAATTGTTAAACAAGCAAATGTGGAGGTGAAATAATGGGAGAAAAGAAAGAGCCTCTTATCACCATTAATTTAAATTGGTGTAAAGGTTGCGGAATATGTTATCATCTCTGCCCGAAAGGTGTTCTAGGAAAAGATGAATTAGGAAAAGTGCAAATTATTAAGCAGGATTCCTGTAGTAAATGTCGCCTTTGTGAGGATCATTGTCCAGATTATTGTATTAAGATTGGAGGCTAATGCTTTGAAAACTGCTACAAATTTAGGGACTCCGCCAAAAGCACAACTGCTACAGGGCAACCAGGCTTGTGCCCTTGGAGCTCTTGCTGCCGGAGTCCGTTTTTATGCCGGATATCCGATCACGCCATCGACAGAAATTGCCGAATTTATGGCGGAAATGCTGCCAAAGGTAGGCGGGAAATTTATCCAAATGGAAGATGAAATTGCCGGAATAGG
>DHPU01000002.1:40936-97794 GCA_002407935.1 Peptococcaceae bacterium UBA5356 | reverse complement strand
TCCGGCGCAAGGCGATGTCATGCAAGCCCGTTGGGGTACCCACGGCGACCATCCTGTAATTACCCTTGCTCCTGCTTCTGTGCTTGAAGCCTATACTTTGACGATTAACGCCCTTAATTTTGCCGAAAAATTTCGTGTGCCGGTAATTCTTTTACTGGATGAGGTAATTGGACATTTACGCGAAAAAGTTGTACTACCCACTTTAAATGAGCTGGAAATAATCGACCGGAAAAGACCTGCTGTTTCACCAAAAGATTATCAACCTTATGCTACGGATGAAAGTGGTATTCCCGCAATGGCGGATTTCGGCAAAGGCTATCACTGGCACGTTACCGGTTTAAATCACGATCAAGCCGGTAGTCCAACCGGAAAAACGCAGATAATTGAACAGCAATTAACCAGATTGCTTCATAAATTAGAACCTTATTGTGACGAAATCACGCTGTATCAAACTTGGGAAACAGATGATGCCGAATATTTATTAATTTCATACGGCTGTTCCGCACGTTCCTCGCTGGAAGCGATCGAAATTTTAAGAAAACAGGGTATCAAAACAGGACTTTTGCAGCTGCAAACTATTTGGCCGTTCCCGGAACAGGTAATTAGAGAATTTACAGCTCATAAAAAAGGGGTTTTTGTCCCTGAAATGAACGCCGGACAACTACGCCTTGAAGTAGAACGAACCATGTACAATAAAGAATTACTGCAGGGTATCAATAAAATCAATGGAGAACTGATTACGCCTGCCGAAATAGTCAATAAAGTGAAGGAGGCGGTCGCCCATGCTTAAAGATGTGGAAAAGTACTTGCGTCTTAACCGCTTACCTCACATCTGGTGTCCGGGCTGTGGTAACGGGATTGTCATGAAAGCCATTCTGGAGGCTATTCATGAATCTGGATTAGAACAGGATAAAACGGTCATTGTTTCCGGAATCGGTTGCTCTTCACGAGCCTCCGGTTATATGAATTTTGATACGGTTCATACCACCCACGGACGGGCGATTGCCTTTGCTACGGGGATTAAACTGGCTAATCCCGAACTGCAGGTCTTTGTGCTGACAGGTGACGGTGATGGTTCGGCCATCGGCGGAAATCACTTAATCCATGCCGCCAGACGTAATATTGATCTGAATGTAATTATGTTTAATAACAATATCTATGGCATGACCGGGGGGCAATATTCACCCATGACCCCACACGGTAAATTTGCCACTACTTCTCCTTACGGTAATTTGGAACGTGCTTTTGATATTTGTAAATTGACGCAAGCGGCCGGAGCTACCTATGTCGGAAGAAGTACCGTTTATCATGTAAAATTACTTACGGAACTCCTTAAAAAAGCAATTGATAATAAAGGGTTTTCCTTTGTAGAAGCCGTCTCCCTTTGTCCCATTTCTTACGGACGCCGTAACAAGATGGGTAATGCCCCCCAGATGATGACCTGGCTAAAGGAGCATGCTGTCAACATTAAAGCAGCGGAGAAAATGACTTCTGAACAATTGACCGATAAATTTTTAATCGGCGAAATATATCACGAACAAGCTCCTGAATTTACCGAGTTATATGACCGGCTTATTGCCAGTCTGCAGAAAGGAGCTGAATAAGGATGTCTTTTAAAATCAATATCCGTTTAAGCGGTACCGGCGGACAAGGGATTATCTCCGGCGGCATTATCCTGGGAGAAGCTGCTGTTCTTGATGGTCAAGAGGTTGTGCAAACCCAAAGTTATGGACCAGAAGCTAGGGGAGGGGCTAGTAAAGCTGAGGTTATCTTAAGTGATCAACCAATTAAATATCCCAAGGTCATTATGCCCCAATATTTATTGCTGATGTCGCAAAAGGCTGCGGATTTATATGCGGATAAAGTTACCGAGGATGGAGTTATCTTGGTGGATAATAGTATTGTGAATGAAATGCCGGCAGTAAAGGCTCAAGTAATCAATGTGCCTATTTCACAACTAGCGAGAGAACAAATCGGGAATATCCTTACTGCTAATGTGCTGGCTATTGGGGCACTCGCTGCGATAGGGAATCTTGTTCCCTTAAATGCGCTGGAAGAAGCAACACGCAACCGGCTACCCAAAGTTGCTGACCTAAATGTGCAAGCACTTAAGCTAGGCTGGGAATGGGGCAAAAAAGCTCTGGAAACGAAATAAATAAATTAGGACAAGATAAGAGTTAAATAAAAAATACTTGAACAAGTTTTAAAAAGGTTAAGAGACTGCTGATAACCAGTAGTTTCTTAACCTTTTTTGAATATTGTAACGTTCTATACATATTTTTTATATTATCACGTTTGTTATTATGGAAAATTTTATTGTATACTAAATAATGACAGTTAAATTATGGGACTAATTATAAATGATATTAATTTAATAAAGGAGTTTTTGATTATGAAAAAAACATTTATCGGTTTATGCTTTGGGCTAATGGTTGTTATATTGATCGTATTTGGATTTAGTACCTCTGGCTTTAATAAAAAAATCACAAGAATTGATTTCCCTGTTATCGGAGGGCTTTTGCCCCATGATGGGGTGGTGGGAGCATCCGTGTCATGTACTGCAAAGTAAATGTAAAATAATCCCATTTATTGTGGCACATGCCCATAAACTACTTATTTGGGGGTAGTACCGGCGAAGCTGTCATTATCTTAACTCAAAAAGTGGAAGCCTTTGAAATATAGGGGTTTCCACTTCATTTATACACTCGGAACTTGTGAATGTAACTCTCTTTATATTAGGAATTGTACCAACGAAGGATATGGATGCCAAAAAAACGACTTACACGGATAAATTAATATTAAGTAACATAATATTAACTATTTGCCATTGATAATCATTTATGGTACTATAAGTACAGACTTTTAGCAAGCACTAATTAATCGTAAGGTGGTGTAAAAATATGAAAACATAGAATATTTTGTAGTTAAAATGTGAGTCTAAAAGATATTCTCAAAGTAAAAATCATGTTTGGGAGTGATCAATATGAATAAAATAAAAAAAATAATTTTTCTAATAGTTATTTTTACCTTGATTCTAGGAAACTACAATCTAGCATTCGGGGCTGAAACAACAAATAATGAAAACATCAAAGCTGTTATAGAGAAATATTTTGATAACTATTATAAGTCTTTCCAGAAAATGGATGTCATTAATTCTAATGAGTTCCTTGAAGATAATGATAATACTTATTTTAATAAAGCAGTACAGGAGTTCATGGTTGAAGGAGACAAAGCAATTGGCTTATACTATAAAGACTATAAGGTAAGTTTGGATTACAAAGATATTTCTATCTCAGGCAATAATGCAACTGTAAAAGTTCTTATGCATCTTGATTATGTTTACTCGACCACGCCAAATTCAATTTCTTCGCTTTCTAGCGACTATACTTTTAATTTAGTTAAGAGTAATAAAAAATGGAAATTAAGCAGTATTAATTGTAATTCTTTAGCGGCTGATTGTTTCAAAACTTTAGTTAACAAAAAAGTAAAACAAGGACTTTCTCAAAGAGATGCTATTACTAAAGCGAAAGAAGAAAAAATGAAAAGTATTGAACAAACCAAAAAATATATCGATGGTAGTGCTGCAACGATTAAGCAACAAGTAGTAGGTTCTTCATTAGTAACTCCTGCTACGAGTTTTACATATAACAGAATGTTGGGTAGAAATTATGCCCAAAGATTTGCGGAAGAAAGTGATTTAAACGAGAGGTTTTTTTATACCGTACCCGATGAAAGTGGTGGAGATTGTACAAACTTCGTATCTCAGTGTGTCTGGGCAGCTTATGGAGGATACGTAGAAGGAAACGATACATTATCAAAAAGTAATATCAGTAATAAAGTTAGAATGGTTAATGGTACTTACACAACCGGCTGGTTCGGTGGCCGTGTTGGAGGCGGTGGTTCAGGTAAATGGGAAAGTGTTACCAACTTTTGGAGCTATGCAACAAGTTCTAAAACATACGGTCCTAAAGGAACTGGGGTAAATAATAATAACCCATACTATAACCTTTCGCCTAGTGCTATAAAATATGGTGATGTACTTCAGTTTGGTGAATTAACAGATTATCACCATTCTACGTTCGTAACATATACTCCTACTTCTCCCCAGTATTATAGTGATATTTTGATTTCTTATCACTCTTATGACAATTACAATGCAAATCTTTGGGATGTTATTATATCGTTTGGCGGAAATGACTGTTATATGAGACAAATTTATTTTGGCACAGCACAATTTAGTAGTTAACACTAGCCATCTAAAGTAGGACTTACTGCTAAAATTAACCAATTTAATATTCTTAGTGGTAAGTCCTTTTTATATATCTTAAGGAGTATAAATTATGAAAAAATGGGTAATGATATTCTTAACTATCATACTAATTTGTACTGTAGTTATCGTTATTGCTAACAGTTACTTCTCTAAAACGATCACTAATGATGATATTTCGGATGGGAAACGAGTTATTACTGATTTATTTGCAGCTGTAAACAATGAAGATGTAAAAGGGGCTAATGGTACTATTGGCAGATATCTGGCAGGAAGATTTAACGAAACAAATATAAAGGGATGGAAACCTAAATTAACATCAATTGAGTATATTAAAGATGACAAGTTTCGTTTGCCACCTCATAGTTATAAATCCAATTATGGTCACGATCCATTTCAATCAATGAGCTTTCGTGTAACTTATTTTAATAATATTGATCAAAAGAAGTATAAACAGTATTTTATACTAGTCAAAGAAACCAAGAATGCTAAATGGAAAATTCATGATTGGGGATTACCATGAAACTTCCACAGTTAATATCTTAAATCCAAGTTTTACCGCCAGTGTACCATAATAAGTATGCTAAAATGTTTTTCATATTATTTTATGTATGCCAAACGAGCTTTTCTAGGTATTTTGGGAGGCTCGTTTTTCATTTATCCGAATAAGACCATATGATAGCTTTTCGAAAATGCGTTAATCCGATTGTTAATTAACACAAATTGCCATTCGCTTTGCGGTTAGTGACAGCTTCGCTAGTACTCCCCCTTGAAGCTATTTCATATAGCGATGTCTATAGGTATTCTTTCATTCATATCAAGATTAAAGTTTCCATATGGATTTATGTGAGCATAGATAAGTGGCGTGAGTGCCCTGAGATCTTCCGGTGTCATTATGTCATGCCACTTATCTTGTGATAGTATTTTCTGAATCATTAAAGTATTGACGTAGACAAGGCAGTTTTGTAATAGGTGTAAACTTAATACAGCAAGTTCTTGGTCTTCAATACGGTTAGTTGATATTTCTCCACCTTTTCCATAAAAAATAAATACATTTGCTGAATTCCAGTTTTCAACCACATTTAGCCCTTCATGAATTTCTATCCTCAATTTCTCAGAATTTAGGTATTCACAAAGGAATATTGTTTTAATGGCTTTTCCCAATTCTGCTAAAGCAAGATATGTAGGATGTTTCAAATTATTTCTCGTAAACCTTTTCATTATTGCTTCGGTTTCAGCAGTTCCCAGGCGCAACGCAGTAGCATATTTAACCATTTGGTCGTATTGCTGCCGTATAAGCTCCCAATTAATAGGACGGGTAAGTATCGGTTGTAGATTAGTAAACATATCAGTAATACCGGTATCTGGACGATATAATTTTTGTTTACCAATATTCTTTAATTGAACGACTTAAAAAACTTTAAAGGTTCTATAAGAATGAACGGTGATGCAGAAACGGTGAATATTAAAAAAGTAGATCTAGTTTATTGGGAAGATTCTACCCCAGATAGTAAACAAACGCACATTCAGCCGGTTTATCATTTTACAGGAGAGACGCTTAATAAAAAGGGGAACAGAGATGTTTTTGAGGCATTCATTTCGGCTGTCCCTGATGAATTAACAGTTCCCATAGAGACTTCACGGGATGAATCTACTCATGATACAAAGCCGACAAAAGATAAAATTAAGACTATAAAGAAAGATGTACCTAAAAAAGATCCCAAATTAAAATAGAAAAAAGCTGATATGTAGTTAGTGAAAGATGAATCAAAACAGACAAAAACAAACAAACTACTTTATAGATACTATAACAAATTTCCGAGAGGAAGGATGTAATGAGCGGCAGTACGATTGAAGAAATGATAGAAAAAGGAAAATTAGCCTTAAAAGAAATGATTAAATTAAACCAGGAGCAAGTAAACGGTATTATCAAGGAAATGGCTTTAGCCGGTCTGGCCAATCATATGAGACTGGCCAAACTGGCTGTTGAAGAGACCAAAAGAGGGGTGTACGAGGATAAGATTATTAAAAATCTTTTTGCCTCAGAATATATTTATCACAGTATAAAGTATCAGAAAACGGTAGGCATAATTGAAGATAACGAGGAGGAGGGCTATTTTGATCTGGCTGAACCGGTAGGATTAATTGCCGGAATTACTCCGGTCACCAATCCTACTTCCACAACACTTTTTAAAGCAATTATTTCCCTAAAAACCCGTAACCCGATCATTTTTGCTTTTCATCCCGGTTCTCAACAGTGCAGTGTGGAAACAGCCCGAGTAATGAGAGAAGCCGCTGTAAAGGCCGGGGCTCCGGAAAATTGTATTCAATGGATTGAGGAACCCTCGATTGAAGCAACTCAGCATTTAATGAATAATGACGGTATCTCTTTGATTTTAGCTACGGGGGGCTCTTCGATGGTTAAAGCGGCCTATAGTGCCGGAAAACCCGCCTTGGGCGTTGGGCCGGGTAATGTACCTTGTTATATTGAAAAAAGCGCGGAAATCAGGAGAGCCGTAACGGATTTAATTTTATCCAAAACTTTTGATAATGGGATGATTTGCGCATCGGAACAAGCGGTAATCATTGATGAGGAAATTTATCAGGCGGTTACCGATTATCTAAAAATCAATCGCTGCTATTTTCTGAATGAAGAAGAGAAGAACAGTATCAGAGAAATAGCGATTGATGAACACGGTAATATGAGTCCGAAAATAGTCGGACAATCGGCTTATACCATTGCTCAAATGGCGGGCCTAAATATACCGCAGGATACGAAGATCTTAATTGCTGAAATAGGGCAAGTAGGGCCGGAAGAGCCTCTTTCCCGCGAAAAGCTTAGTCCGATTTTAGCTTGCTTTAAGGTAAGGGGGGCAGCAGAAGGAATCACGAAAGCAATAGAAATGGTCAATTTTGGCGGCTCCGGTCATTCAGCCGTGCTCCATTCTAATAATCAGGAGGTAATTGAAGAATTCGCCCGACGGCTTAATACCGGGAGAATTATTATTAATCAGCCATCCAGTCACGGTGCCATTGGAGACATCTATAACACTAACATGCCTTCTCTGACGCTAGGATGTGGTTCTTTTGGACGCAATAGTACCACGGCTAATGTTTCCTCGGTAAACTTAATTAATCGCAAAAGGGTGGTAAAAAGAAGATATAATATGCAATGGTTTAAAATACCGTCTAAAATCTATTTCGAATTTGGTTCGATTCAGTACTTAGCAAAAATGCCAGATATCTCTAAGGCTTTTATTGTGACGGATCAAATGATGAGAAAACTCGGCTATGTAGATAAGGTTCTTTATCATTTAAGGAAGGGAACCGGTCAAAATTATGTTCATGCGGAAATCTTTGATAAGGTTACCCCGGATCCTACAGTTAAAACGATCAAAGAAGGGTTGGAAGCAATTAATGCTTTCCAACCTGATGTAATTATTGCCTTAGGTGGTGGTTCGTCTATCGATGCCGCTAAAGCAATCTGGCTTTTTTATGAATATCCGGAAACAGATTTCGCTGATTTACGCATGAAATTCATGGATATCCGAAAACGGGTCTTCAAATATCCTATACTCGGCCAAAAAGCCAAGTTCGTCGCTATTCCGACTACTTCCGGAACCGGTTCGGAGGTTTCTTCCTTTACGGTAATTACAGATACGGAAAAAGGGATGAAATATCCGCTGGCTGATTACGAATTAACGCCGGATGTGGCCATTATTGATCCGGATTTTGTTTTAAGTGTTCCCCCCAGCGTTACGGCCGATACAGGACTGGATGTCCTCACCCACGCCTTAGAAGCATACGTTTCGGTCTTAGCTTCGGATTACACCGATGGACTGGCCATGAAAGCCATTGAACTCGTTTTTGCCTATCTGCCTCGCTCCTTCCAAAATAATAAGGACTTAGAAGCACGGGAAAAAATGCATAACGCTTCCTGTATCGCCGGAATGGCCTTTACTAATGCTTTTCTGGGGATTAATCATAGTTTAGCACACAAACTGGGAGGGGAGTTCCATCTCGCGCACGGCAGGGCTAATGCGATCCTATTACCACATGTAATTCTCTATAATGCTTCGGTTCCTACCAAGTTTAATCCCTTTCCTAAATATGAATACTATATAGCTGCTGATAAATATGCACAAGTAGCCAGAAATCTAGGTCTTCCTTGTCATACGGCAGAAGAAGGGGTCTATAATCTAATTGGGGCCATTCGTAATCTGCTTATTGAACTGCAGCTTCCAACCACGCTTCAAGACGCGGGAATAGAGGAGGGGCGTTTTCTGCAAGTTATTGATGAACTGGCCGATAAAGCCTTTGAAGACCAAAGCACTACGGCAAATCCCCGTATGCCGCTGGTAGCAGAATTAAAAGACCTCTATTTAAAAGCGTATTACGGTAATTAAGGATAAGCAAGAATAATCTCGGTTAATAATTTTCCGGCAGGATGAATAAATTTAAATATGATTTATATAAGATTAAAGTATGGAAAATTATTGAACCGGGAGGACATCCTTATGCCTTTAATAGCTTCAATCGGTACAGCATTACCACCTTATGAAATAAAGCAGGAAGAGACTCGAAATTTTGCCAGGAAACTTTTTAAAGATTCTTTTCATGATCTGGAACGATTACTCAAAGTTTTTGAATCAACGGAGATTGATAAAAGATATTTTTGTACACCTAAAGAATGGTTTGAAAAGGAGCATAGTTGGGAAGAAAAAAATAACCTGTTTATAGAAAATGCGCTTTGTTTAGGAGCTGAGGCTATCACAGACTGTTTACGCAAGGTAAATTTAAAGCCTGCTGAACTTGATGCTTTTATTTGTGTTACTTCAACCGGCATCTCTACTCCTAGTATTGATGCCTACCTCTATAATCTTTTAGGCATGAAGTCCGGCTTAATTCGTCTCCCCATCTGGGGATTAGGCTGTGCCGGCGGAGTATCCGGTATCGCACGAGGACTTGATTTGGCTTTGGCTAATCCGGAAAGTAAAGTCTTAGTCTGTTGTATTGAGATTTGTGGGCTTACTTTTATTTTTAATGACCACTCTAAAGCCAATCTAATTGCCACCAGTCTCTTTGCGGATGGGGCTGCTGCCGCTTTAATTATCGGGGATCAGGTTAACCCTTTAAATGTTTCCGCCTATGAAAGGATCCCCCGCATCTTGTGTTCTCAATCTTTTACCTGGCCCGATACCCTTGGTGTAATGGGCTGGAATGTGCAAAAGCAAGGTTTGATGGTAATCTTCTCAAAAGATATCCCTGCACTCATTATAAAAAATATGAAGCCGCAGGTAGAAAGCTTTATCCACAAAAGGAAACTTACTCCCGAGGATATTTCCCGTTATATTACTCATCCGGGCGGAACAAAAGTTCTGCAAGCTTACGAAAAGGCTTTAAATTTAGAAGTAGGCGCCTTGGATTTAGCTAAAGAAGTATTAAAAAACCATGGTAATATGTCTTCCTGTAGTGTGCTTTATGTTTTAGACAAAGAGTTAAAAAGAAAACATGAGCAGGACGAATATGGTTTAATGCTGGCACTTGGTCCCGGATTTTCTTCTGAACAGGTATTAATACAATGGTAACCTGGTTTAGCCTCATCTTCACCTTCGTAATTTTCCAAAGGATAATCGAATTAAACCTTGCGCGAAAAAATGCCCTTAAGGCCAAAGCATTAGGCGGTTATGAAATCGGCCAGGAGCACTATCCCTTAATCGTAATCATGCATGTGGCTTTTCTCCTTAGTCTAGCTGTGGAAACAGTAATAAGAGGGCATTACCGGCTTCCACCTGTTTTTGCCTTTTTAACAATTTTTCTCTTAGCACAGGTCTTACGAATCTGGGTAATAATTTCGTTAGGGAAGATGTGGAATACAAGAATTATCCTTATTCCGGAAAGTAAACCTGTTACCTGGGGACCTTATCGCTATCTTAAACATCCCAATTACTTGGTAGTTGTCTTGGAGTTTATCACATTACCGCTTTCTTTCGGCGCTCTCTGGACAGCACTTTTTTTCAGTATTTTAAATCTCGCCATCCTCAAAAGGAGAATTAAAATAGAGGAGGCCGGATTAAAACAACTCCCGACCTTTAAAGATTATTTTTAAAAATATAACATTATTTACTATTATAATTCGGTGTTTAAATATCAATAATAATTATTGAAGTAACTAGAAAGGGGGCACTTTTATGTTTAGGCTACCTGGGATTGAACGAAGAATAAATAAAAAACAAACTGCATATGTAGAAGAAGGAGTAAGTATTACACCCATGCCCTTAACAATGGATGAATCCGTTACCATTACCTATGATGGATTATTAGCTCAAAGCGGAGCTCACAACGTTTTTGTACATCTCGGTGCAGGTAATAGTAATGAATGGACTAATGTCCAAGATTTAGAGATGAAAAAAGAAAATAATCGGTGGACTACTGAGTTTGTTCCTTCCGACTCAAGACTTAATTTTTGTTTCCATGATGGGGCTGATAACTGGGATAATAATTATAATCTAAATTGGAGTCTTACCATCCACAATGGAAAGTAACTTTTATCAAACATTTTTGGTAGTTGCTATAAAAAAAAGACTGTTGCACAAACAAAGGTTAATTCAGCAACAGTCTCTTTCTTGCTTTTACAAAAACCCCTTCTGTTAAAAGCATACTTAAATTTGCTTGGAAAATTGCTAGAAAATTTGTTTCATTGAAAAATATCTCTTGTCGTTAATCTGCGAAAATGATAATATAAATGGCAAGATTATTTTTTAGGGGGATAAGGAGGATACCAAGCAATGGTAAAAATTGAAAAGGCAGGTTTTCTTAAACGAAAAAACATCGAGTTTTCTTTAAAACGTTATGGCATTGATGCTTTAGGGGCAATGGCATTAGGACTTTTCGCCTCATTAATTGTCGGTCTTATTCTTAAAGTGCTGGGAGAACAACTGGGGCTTTCTTTCTTGGTGGACTTTGGTAAGCAAGCGATGGCCATGATGGGTCCTGCCATTGGAGTAGCTGTGGCCTATGGTTTGCAAGCTCCGCCGCTGGTGCTTTTTGCGTCAACAATTACCGGAATGGCCGGGGCTACTTTAGGAGGACCGGCAGGATGTTTTGTCGCTGCGGTCGTGGGTGCTGAATTCGGTAAGCTTGTTTCTAAAGAAACAAAAGTAGATATAATCGTCACACCTGTTGTAACTATTCTTATAGGTATAGCGATCGCTAAATTTGTAGGACCTGGCATCAATTCTTTTATGGTTGCCCTAGGAAATCTCATTATGAGAGCGACAGAATTAAGACCAATTCCGATGGGTATCCTTGTTTCCGTTTTGATGGGATTAGCTTTAACTGCACCAATTTCCAGTGCCGCTCTGGCCATTATGCTTAAACTGGGGGGCTTAGCCGCCGGTGCCGCTACCGTAGGGTGTTCCGCCCAAATGATCGGTTTTGCCGTAGCCAGCTATCGAGAAAATGGCTGGGGAGGATTAGTATCACAAGGGTTAGGTACATCCATGCTCCAAATACCCAATATTGTTAAAAATCCTTTGATTTGGATTCCTCCCACAATCAGCAGTGCTATTCTGGGACCCCTGGCGACAACCGTCTTTAAAATGGAAAACGTACCGGCAGGTGCAGGGATGGGAACAAGCGGACTGGTAGGCCAATTTGGCACGATTGAGGCAATGGGAGCAAGTGCAGGTGTGTTAATGGAAATGGCCTTGCTTCACGTTATCCTTCCGGCAATTCTAACCTTACTTATTTCAGAATTCATGCGAAAAAAAGGCTGGATTAAATTTGGGGATATGAAACTAGATGTTTAAAATAATTACTGCGGATAATTTTATCACCAATTTCCATAAGGCCCATGACGGCCTTCTTTTTTTCTTCCTCATCTTCCAATGTACCAAGCAAATCTCCGTAACAAAGCACAACAAATTCTTTAGCCGTCTTTAATAAGTTTCGTCCCATGGCTGTATTCTCAATTTTCTGCTCCTCGATACCCATGAGATAAGCGATGGTCGGCATGATATCTATTTGACCGCCTAAAGTCTTAATTTCCGTGCCTTTTAATCCTTTACTATAAACAAGCACTGGAATACGATTATATTCTTCCTGCCACCAATCCTCCGATGGATTCATTGTTTTTACCTCATTGTTATAGAACTTGTGTATGCCGCCATGGTCGCCAAAAATTACCACTACGGTATTATCCATTAAGCCGGCATCCTCTAATTTAGATAAAAAGAGGCCGATATGTTTATCTGTATAATGAACGCTTTGGAAATAACCACCCATTTTAGTCTTGTCCAATTCGCTGTCAAGCTGTAATTCTCGATATTGCTTGGGAAGATTAAAGGGTCCGTGATTAGTCAACGTTACCATAAAAGTATAAAATGGTTCTGATAAGGCTTGAACCAAAGGAGCAACCTGACGTAGATAGGAACCATCGCTTAAACCTAGTCCAATTTCTTCATCCATTATAAATGAAGATTCATCAATACACCGCTCAAAACCTATCACGGAAAGAGACTTCATCCAGTTCCAAAAAGCCCCTTTGTCAGGATGAATCGCTAAGGTTTCATAGCCTTTTTTCTGCAACAATTTGGGTAAAGAATTATAAGTAGTATTGGGAAAGCGAAAGAAAGTACTGCCTTTTCTCACCGG
This sequence comes from Peptococcaceae bacterium UBA5356, assembly GCA_002407935.1. GTDB lineage: Bacteria > Bacillota > Peptococcia > DRI-13 > DTU073 > UBA5356. The sequence continues at coordinate 84,872 of DHPU01000002.1, read as the reverse complement.
ATAAACTGAGGTATTAACCATTAAATCACTATCTGAACTGGTACCGTTAAAAACATGTTCATAAATGTTGGAAAAATACAGACTTTCCTGCAGCAGTTTATTCAGCGTAGGGGTAATTTCTTGATTATTGATTTTTTTACCGATCACAAATTGCTCAAGCGATTCTACCTGTAAGAAAATTAAATTTTTGCCGGCAAATAATCCTTTATATTCATTATCCGGAAGGTTTTCTTTTTTAGCCGCAAACCAGTCTTGGATCGTTGCTTTTTCTTCAGAATCAAGCAAAAGGGGTTGACATTCTTGCCAATAATTAAAGGCATCATAAACGTGATAACCTAAAGGAGACAGATTAGAAATCGTCTGGTTGGGCGACCAGCAGATCATAAATAGATCCATGCGTGGATCATATTTACCCAGAACATGATATTTTAAGGGAACATAACTGATATAAACAAAGGAGAGAAGAAAAATCAGGGTAAATGCTAAATAATTTCTTCCTTTTTTAAGATAAACTGATTTTATCTCGGTTGAATCCTGTTTGGCACGAAGCCCCAAAATAAGGAGAGGGATGTCCAATAAAAAAACAAAATCCTGCAAATAAATAAATGACAAAATGCACTCCCAAAGGTTATTTAAGTTCGCCGTTTCTTGTATGATATGAAGATTAAGAAATGTACAGTAACCACCGCGGTAATACCATAAATCAGCTAACATCAGCAAAGAAATTAAAAAATCTAGCACCAATAAAAAACAAATCCGCCCACGCTGTTTAAACAAAAACGCAAAAGAAAGAAAGAAACTAAGAAAAGCAATATAATAAGGCAGAGAGGAGGGGGGCAACAGATAAAAGCCCTGTAAAATATTAATTTTCGTACTATCATCCGCAATAAAACCCAATAAAATAAAGGATTTTAATAATAGAATCAACAAGATAGCGACCCAAAACCAATCAATATTTAGATGTTTCCCTTTATACTTCATTTAGTAAACTCCTTTTGTCTCACGAATACTTTTAAAGCTTGATGAAGGAACTTGACCTTAATAGGCAAAATCGGACCTTTTTCACCATCTACACTTAACTGCACATTATCCGGACCAATAATAGTACATTCTTTGGTAGTAAGACGCAAAGCATACTTGTTATTAATTGGTTCCCGGCTTAAAACACGAAAAAATAAATTAGCTAAATCAATATGAGCACAATTTTTGATGATAATAATATCCATCAAGCCATCGGAAATATCCGCATCTTTAAGTAAGTTAGGGAATCCACCTACATCAGTACCGTTAAGAATACAGAAAAGGAGGGCCTTATCTTCAAAACAATCGCTATCTGTGATTATTTTTAACGGAAAAGATTTTTTATGAGCTACTTCACCAAGAGCCTTTAAATAATAGGCCAGGGGACCAAAGTTTCTTTTTAGTTCATCATGAGTATTAAAAGATACATCAACAAAAAGTCCTCCGGCACAGGTATTCAAAAAATACTTATTATCATTAATTACTCCAATGTCCACAGCAATGGTATGACCTGCAAAAATAATCTCCAAACATTCAGATAGACTGGCAGGAAGATTCAAGCTTCTGGCAAAATCATTACACGTTCCGGAAGGAATAAACCCAATCGGTAGTCTATATTTATTCTTTAACAAAAAGTTTACCGTCGTATTTAAAGTCCCATCGCCACCGGAAAGAATCACAAAATCATATTTATTAGCTTGGAGAACTGCCGCTAATTGCTCATTATTATCTTCAATCCGGTACGGAGTCAGACACATCTCATGTTTTTGTGCTTTTTGGATAATATAATCAAGCTGATGAGGAATACGTCGATCTCCCGAAAGAGGGTTATAGATAAACAGCCCCGTTTGCATTTTTAATAATACCTCCTTACTTAAAGATTAAAAAAGATTTACTCCCATATATATAATACAATACTTCTTTTTTCTGACAAGTACCAGTAAAAAACTTTGTTAATAATAACCTTTAATATTTTTATGTAATATTTTATACTAAAAAAACGGCTTCTTAAAATGGCCTACAATCAATTAGAATTAGTTTGGGTAAGGGATTATACCTTACCCAAGCTAATTTAACAGAGTAAAATTAGCTCTATTTGAAAAAACTTGAAAAAATCAACGCTACTTTACATAATGCTCATTATCGGAAGTGAAAAATGCAAAAAAAGTGAGGCCTTTTTTAGAGGGACTCACTTATATTTTTTGGCTTTCTCTTCATCAGTAATAACTCCGATGATCTTTATAGCTCGGTAATCAGTTCCATCAAGACACTTACAACAATTATCACATACTTTTTCCGGATCTAAATCGCAATATTTACATTTACCACAATTATCACATACTTTTTTTTCATCTAATTCACATAGTTTGGACATTCCGCAATCTCCTTTTCCGTAATCTGTATAGCTATATTTCTATAGCTATACTATATTATAGATGATTTTCATAGAAGGTCTATAGTTTAATAAACCTCATATAAGGGTATTTTTATTAACTCACCCGGTTGAAGTATACTGTTTTTCATTCCATTATGCTGCTGAATCAGATAAATGTACTTACGTATATCTAAATGGTTATTGTTGAATTGTTTCGCAATTGACCAAAGTGAATCTCCCTCTTGGACAATTACCGTAATATAATTATCAGGTGAATTCGCTTTTGTAACAAGTGGTATAACTAATTGAGACAATAAGATACCAAGAAACAATAAGATAATAATTAATTTTCTTTTTTCCCGATGATTCTTCATCTAACATCATCTCCAAACGCTTGTTCTAATATAGAGAATATCAGAACGTTTGTTTGATGTCAATGCTTTTTTGTCTAAATTTAAATATTCGTTAATTGAAAACGAACGAGCGTTTGCAAATCTTTAAACATTATGGTACAATTTTCTAAAGAAGATTATTTTATTCGGAGGGGGTTTTTATTATGAGTGATAATTTAACGGAAAGACAAAAAAGTATTCTTGCCTTTATTAAACAGGAAATAAAGAGTAAAGGATATCCTCCGGCGGTAAGGGAGATTGGTAAAGCCGTAGGACTTAGATCTAGTTCTACCGTACACAATCATTTGAATCAATTAGAGAAAAAAGGATATATTAGAAGAGATCCTACTAAACCAAGAGCTATTGAAGTTCTAGACAATAACCAGCGAATTACTAAAGATATGATTAATGTACCTGTTGTGGGAAGAGTTACTGCAGGAGTTCCTATTTTGGCCGTAGAAAATATTGAAGATACCTTCCCCCTCCCTTTTGAATTTACCAGATCCGAAGACGTTTTTATGTTAAATGTAATGGGTGACAGTATGATTAACTGTGGCATTCTAGATGGAGATATGGTTATTGTTAGAAAACAAAATAACGCTTATAACGGAGATATTGTAGTTGCCCTCATTAATGATGAATCCACTGTGAAGAGATTTTTTAAAGGTGATAATTATGTCAGGCTTTTACCTGAAAATAAAAGTTATGAGCCGATTATTATTAGAGAAACTGAGGATTTTTATATTCTAGGGAAAGTGATCGGGCTTATTCGCAAAATATAAAAAGGGGCTGTTGCACAATGAAGATTAATCCGTAGCAACAGCCCTTTTCTTACACTCAGCGTTCTTTAGCCTATGCTTTTCTCATTTCTTCTGCGGCTAGAATTAAACCGGTTTTGATATGACCAAGGGTTAAACCGCCTTGTAAATAAATAATATACGGAGAACGAATAGGTCCATCAGCACTAAGTTCTATTGATGATCCCTGAATAAAAGTTCCTCCAGCCATAATCACCTCATCGGTATAACCAGGTAATAAAGCCGGTTCAGGGGTAACATGAGCATCTAAAGGACACCCCTTTTGGATTCCACGACAAAAAGCAATCATTAATTCACGACTCCCCAGCCTAATAGCTTGAATAATGTCGGTCCTATCCTCCTGAAATTCAGGCAAGACAGGATAACCCAATAATTGAAAGAATTTAGCCGCAAGCACAGCTCCTTTTAAAGCTTCTCCTACAATTAAGGGAGCCATAAACAATCCTTGATAGGCAAAACGCCCGAAAATTAAACTGGAACCAACTTCAAGTCCGATTCCCGGCGCAGTCAAACGAAGTGCTGCCTTCTCAATCAAAGCTGCTTTACCTACCAAGTATCCTCCCGTTAAAGCTAATCCTCCTCCCGGATTCTTAATTAAAGAACCGGCAATTAAATCAGCACCTACTTCTAAAGGCTCTTGCTCCTCAACAAATTCGCCATAACAATTATCAACCATACAAATTACATAAGGAAACTGGCTTTTGATAGTTTGGATTGCCTTGGCTAGCTGGGCAATAGTAAACGAAGGACGCCAGGAATATCCCTTCGATCGCTGAAAAATAACCATTTTAGTTTTGACGGTAATCTTCGCACAAACTTGCGACAAATCAATTGTCTTTTCTGCAGTCAAGGGTATTTCCGTATACTTTACGCCATTTTCTAATAAAGAACCTTCTTCCCCGTGAACGCCAATTACTTTAAGAAGAGTATCATAAGGACACCCTGTTGCGGCAATAAGCTCGTCCCCGGCTTTTAGATTGCTCAAAAGACCCAAGGCAATAGCATGAGTACCCGAAACAATTTGGGAGCGAACCAAAGCCTTTTCAGCTCGGAAAACAGCTGCATAAACCTTTTCTAGGTTATCACGTCCCTCATCTCCATATCCATAACCAGTTGAGCCATTTAAATGAAAATCAGTAATATAATTCTTTTGAAAAGCTCGCAATATTTTTAGTTGATTTATTTCGGCAACTTGAGCTATTTTTTGGAATAAAGGTTGACTGTCCTGATAAGCTTCCTCCATTCTCTCGATAATTTCCTGATCAATTGGATATTCCTTTTGTAAATACTCATAATATGTATTTTTTGATATGCTCATGATCATCATCATTCCCCTTATCCTAAAAATATCAGCAAAAATAATTATAACAAATATTCCTGCACTTGATTTATAAAACGGTCAGTCAGGTAAACAGAACAAAAAATCCCTTCTTCTCTGTATTCTGTTTTTATTACCTTTCCCTCTTCATAAAGTAAGTTTATAAGAAAGTTTTTATTAAACGGGAGCATTAATTCCACTAATTTAACTCGCTGGGGTAAATTATTACCAATTAAACTCATCAGCTTGATCAGATTAAAGTTTTTTACAGCAGAAACAGGGATAGCAGGATGTTCCTGTTTTAAGATACAGTTCATTTCTACAGCATCCTTAATTAAATCCCATTTATTAAAAACCATAATTGTAGGCTTAGCAAGGCAATCTAACTCTTTAAGTACCTGGTTAACAGTCTCAATATGAGATAAGCAGGCAGAATTAGCTGCATCAACTACATGAAGAAGTAAATCGGCATATTTAATCTCTTCCAACGTAGCTCTAAAGGCAGCCACCAACTGGTGCGGTAACTTATGAATAAAACCAACAGTATCTGTTAACAAGATATCTTCCTGGTTCAATTTTAACTTTCTAGTTGTAGGGTCGAGAGTAGCAAAAAGTTTATCTTCGGCTAAGGCATTCGCATTAGTCAAAGTGTTCAGAATTGTTGATTTTCCAGCATTTGTGTATCCAATTAAGGCTACAACCGGGATCTGATTTTGGCTTCTTTTCTGTCGGATAATTTGGCGTTGTTTTTTTATTTCTTCAATTTTATTTTGAAGTTCACTAATCCTTTTACGGATATAACGTTTATCAGTTTCTAATTTTGTTTCACCAGGACCTCTGGTTCCTATGCCGCCGCCAAGACGGGATAACTCTATCCCCCTTCCTCTCATGCGCGGCAATAAGTAATTTAACTGTGCTAATTCAACTTGAAGTTGACCTTCCTTTGTTTTAGCCCTATTAGCAAAGATTTGCAAAATTAAAGCTGTCCGATCAATAACACGACAACCTAGTAAATCTTCTAGGTTGTTTTGCTGTCTAGGTGATAATTCATCATCAAAGATGATCAGATCTATTGCTTCCTGTTGTATATAAAGGGAAAAATCCTTGGCCTTGCCTCTACCTAGATAAAAAGAGGGATCAGGTTTAATTAATTTAATCATAATTTGCTGCTTAACATCGGCTCCCGCTGTTTCTGCTAAGGCTCGTAATTCTTCTAATGATTCTTCACCAGTAATGAGCTTTTCTTTTGCCCCTTTAAACCCAATTAAAAGTGTTTTTTCTTCTTTTGTTTTCTCGACAAACAATGAAGAGTTTTTGCTTTTTTTATCAATTTCCTGGAGAATATCCCAAAAACAGAAGTTTTCTAGTTCCTTCAATCCCATCGGCTCAATCAATTTAACCGTATATTTATAATCATCTCCAGGTTGCAGAAACGCTACTGAAATTTTAAGATTTTTTTCTGAGCCAGCGCCAATAGCCACGATCGCATCCAACTTATATTCCTGAAGACTGCTTAAATCAATTTCACTTAATGTACTATTACCACTAGGATGTGTATGAATACATCTCAACCCGGCTAATCTTGCAAAATTGCGGCGCAAATGTGCCTTCAGCAAGGGAACTGTATCTTGATCCCCAACCATGACATCTCTAATCCGACCATACCTATCCAGATAAACGGCAATTTCTCGTCCAATGCTTTCTGTTAAAGAAGCTAGCTGTAGAGCAAGTTCCTGACTAACAATATCTCTTTTAGGATAAACACTATTTTGCAAAGCTTTTAAGTGTTCCATTTGCTCTTTTTTTATATTTGACAAATTCCCATAAATGCCCAAACAACCGCCTCCAACTTTTATTGAAGCTTTTCAGCTGAATTATAGCACAAAAATGAGTAAAAAGAAACGAGCCCTAAGGCTCTTTAAGTTTCTTCTCTTTTCATATCTTCCTGAAATGTTCCTAATAACGATCCACAAGAAGAACACATCACATATTGCGCGTTTGAAGATTGCTCCATAATTTGATAAAAATGGTGTTGACATTTTGGACATGCTCTTAAGGGCATAATTAATACCTACCTCTCGTAATAAAAATTCTAATCCCTATTTTTCTTTATTATTTTATCCGTATCTAAATTATTTAAAACAGGTTTTAAGTCACCAAAAAGTGTCAAGTCAAATAATTCTCGAAAGCATAATTGACAATAAGCAATGAAATAATAAGTTATGGGAGGTGAATCGTATGAAGAAAAAAAAGGCCACTAGTTGGGTTATTACCGGATTAGGAGCAACAGTAACAGGAATCGGGGCCTACGTAGGCGGGCCTGTGGGCGCCGGGATTACAGGTTTCGGCTTAGCTCATATTGTACTTGGAACACTGGATATGTTTAGACCTTCCAATCGTCGGTAATTAATAATCCGCTTTCCTTATTATAAGGGAAGCGGATTATTAATATGCACTATAACTTTTTTAATTTTCTTCGCTCTGATGAAGATCACTCCAAGTTATCAGCAGTAAATCATTACGCGTAAGATGAAGTTGATTAACCAGACGTACTGCCTGCCGACGCATTGCTTTTTCGATTAAATTTCTAACCAGACGGGCATTTCCATTCTGTTCCTGAGCAACACTAATTTTATGTATTAAAATGTTTTCTAGTTCTTTTTTGGCTTCTTCCGTAAATTGATAGTCTCTCTTTTGTAACATTTGTTCAGCAATCGCTATTAATTCTTTAATACTGAAATCCGGAAAATCAATCTGAATTGGGAAACGAGAAGGCAGCCCGGGATTTGACTCCAAAAAATAATTCATTTCATTTCTATATCCCGCCAAAATAAGAATAAGATTATCTTTATGATCTTCCATCGCTTTGACCATAGCATCTATCGCTTCTTTACCAAAATCTCTTTCTCCCCCTCTAGCGAGGGAATAAGCCTCATCAATAAACAGTACACCACCTAGAGCGTATTTAATTTGTTCTCGCGTCTTTAAAGCAGTATGACCGATATATTCTCCTACCAGATCCGCTCTTTCCACCTCAATGACATGCCCTTTTTTAAGGAGCCCCATTTCTTTAAAGAGATTACCCACAATACGAGCCACTGTCGTTTTCCCGGTTCCTGGATTTCCCTTGAAAAGCATATGCAGTACCGGCATCTCTGTTACTAAGTTTTCTTTTGCTCTTTTCTTTTGGATTTCAATAAATGCTTGTAATTCCCAAATAAGCTTTTTAACTGCTTCCAAGCCAATCAAAGCATCTAATTCCTGTAATATTGCTTGTACTTTCTGTTGCTGGGAAGCCTCCTGCTCATTATGTGGCTGTGCTTTTACTAAATTATTAAACATATATATATTCGATAGTTTGTTTTCAAACTTAGCCGGTTTATTAATGATTATTTGGGGCGGTTCGTTTTTTTTCTGAGGATGAAAAGAAAGGCGTATTGACACAGATTGTCACCATCCTGCTGCATAGAATTTAACATTATAAATTATGCCGGATAAATTGTTTGGTGACAATTTATTTACATCAATTATTATTTGTCTCCGGATTAAAAATTACCGGTTTTATCGGTGAAATTGTGGAGATAGCATGTTTATAGACCATCTGTTGCTTACCATCAACTTCTAAAATAACTGTAAAATTATCAAAACCTCTTACATTACCTTTTAATTGAAACCCATTAATTAAAAATATCGTAACTGATATATTATCTTTTCTAACTTGATTTAAAAAGGAATCCTGCAGATTTATTTGTTGTTTGTTCACTCTAATCCCTCCGCTATTTCTATTCATATTCAGTTGAACAGTTTACTTATTCTACATTATCTACTGATAGTCCTGCTAATAATAAGCAACATTTCCGTTAATATATTTTCATAATTGCTATTAATTTCATCCACCGCAAACCAATTTATCCTGGAGTCACGTTTAAACCAGGTCATCTGCCGTTTGGCAAAATGCCTTGTTTCCTTCTTAATTAAATTAATAGCTTCTAACAACTCCCCTTCTCCACCTAAATAAGTGACTAGTTGTTTGTAGCCCAACCCCTGCATGGCCGGTAATTCCGGAGAATACCCTTGTAAAAGAAGAGATTTCACTTCCTCTAATAATCCCGCTTCCATCATTCGCTCTACTCGTTGTTCGATTTTCTGATACAGTAAAGCACGTTCCATGGTTAGACCGATGAGTACTAAGTTATATTGGGAAGTCTTTCCCTGCCTTTTTTCTGTGGCTGCTTTCCTATTGGCCGAAATAGGTTTTCCCGTCAAATGGTAATACTCAAGAGCCCTTCTTACTCTTTTTAAGTCATGGGGATGTATGTTCTGAGCCGCAACAGAATCAACATCACTAAGCAGCGTATGCAAATAATCTTCACCGCGTTCCTGAGCCAATAAAAAAAGCTGATGTCGATAAGGTTGCAGATTTTCCTGTTCTGTAAATTCATAGGGATCAATCACTGCCTGAATATATAATCCGGTTCCTCCAACTAAAAAAGGAACTTTCCCTCTACCGGTAATCTCAGCTATTTTTTCCCTGGCTAGTTTTTGAAACTCAGCCACACTAAAGAATTCGTCAGGATTTTTTAGATCAAGCAAATGATGAGGTATGCCTTTTGTTTCGGCTGGCTTAATTTTGGCTGTACCAATATCCATATAGCGATAAACCTGCATGGAATCTCCGGAAATGATCTCTCCCCCTACCTTTAAGGCAAGATCTACCGCTATTTTGGTTTTACCTGAAGCCGTTGGTCCAAGAATAACTACCAATGGATGCAATCTGCCTCTCTCCTCTTTTTTATTTTTACCAGTTTTTTTAATTTTATTTATCAGTATCAACCGCGATGAAAGGCCTTCAATATCTCCTGATAAGTGATTTTATAGATAATCGGTCGTCCATGAGGGCAGGTTAAATAATTCTTTGTTTTACTTAAATCAGTAAGAAGCTGCTCCATCTCTTGAAATGTTAGTCTCGTATTAGCCTTGATCGCCATTTTACAAGAAGAGTGAATTAGAAACTCTTTTTTTAAATCACTAACCTCCGTTTTGCCCTTACTGCTTTCTAAATGCTCTAACAATGAATAAAAATAATCCTGAGGTTCTTCGCCGATTCCAGAAGGAATCGCACGCAGCAGATAACTTCTCGGGCCAAAATGTTCCAAGATAATCCCTAAATCAACCAACGGCAGAATATATTTAAGTACTGCTTCTTCTTCTAAAAAGGAAAGAGGAAGAGTTACAGGCTGCAAAAGTACCTGACTTTCTATCGTGCCAGTGGCAGCTTTTTCCAGCAGTCTTTCATAAATAACTCTTTCATGAGCTATATGCTGATCAATAAGATAAAGACCCTCTTCACTTTCCGCCAGAATAAAGGTTTGCGCTAATTGTCCAATCACCTTTACCTCCCAAGCACTATCTAATTGACTCTCCTGCTCAGCATCGACCAAGCTCTTCAAACTGCTAGCTTCCTCTGTTTTCTGTGGAGAACTCCCACTATAAAATTCCTTAAAAACACCTTGTACGGGCTTTACATCTCTAAGCTTCTTCTCTGTACAAGCAAGCTTCATCTCCACTGAGGTTGTCTTCCCGTACTCTATATCTCTGGACACTGTATCTTTGAACTCTGTATCGCTAGGTTCTATATCTTTGGATTCTATATCTCTAGGTTCCGTATCTTTAGTCTCTACTTCGATAGGCTCTTTAAGTTTTGCTTCTGAGACTGCTTCCGGAATTATCGGAACTGTTTCTAAAAAATATTGCGGGATTTTCTTGTTTTTAATTAAAAGATTTTTAAGCAAAAAACTCATTTCATTAGCCAAAAGAGGATTACGTAAGCGCACTTCCAATTTGCTAGGGTGAACATTAACATCAATCGTAGCAGGATCGAGTTGCAGATGCAGTACGCCAAGAGGAAATTGCCCTTTGGGCAGAGTATCTTCATAAGCATTTTCCAACGCCTGAAGCAATTCTTTGGAGTAAATCCTCCGCTGATTAATAAAAAAATTGATCCCTTTTCTATTCCTCCGATGATAAGTAGGTAAGGTTACATAACCGAAAATGCGTCCTCCCGGCAATTCACCACTTACTTTTACTAGGGCTTCTTTCACCTCATGACCATAATAATGTTCTAATAAATCTGGATGTGTATTAATTCCAGCCGTATTTAAAATCTCTTTTCCGTCCCGAGTCAGGCGAAAACTCACCTGTGGGTGACTAAGCGAAAATTTGGTTAATACTTCATGAATTAAGCCGCTCTCATATCCTTCCGACCGTAAAAATTTTTTTCGGGCAGGTGTGTTAAAAAATAAATCAGCCACTACTATGGTTGTCCCTACCTGAGTGCCTATTGGTTCAATCTCCATCTCCTTATCCCCGGCAACAGTCAATTTTACCCCACTATTCGCCTGGGCTTCTCTGGTTAATATTTCTACTTTGGCTACAGAAATAATACTGGCTAGTGCCTCACCACGAAAGCCTAGCGTCTGTAATTCATTTAAGTCCGTAATCGTGCTAATCTTACTGGTAGCATGGCGCTTAACTGCCAAAGATAAATTTTCGGGTGAAATACCACACCCATTGTCCGTAACTTTAAGCAAAGATAACCCGCCTTGCCTTATCTCCACCACTATTTTCCCAGCCCCGGCATCCAAAGAGTTTTCCACCAATTCTTTGACTACGGAAACCGGCCTTTCAATTACTTCACCGGCTGCAATTTGATTGGCCGTAAGTTCATCCAGGAGGTGTATGTTAGTCATGATTTGCCTCCTTCCCTTTCTTAATTCTCGATAATTAAATCACTTTGTGTACTAAGTAACGGTCCTCTTTTTTATCCTGCAAATAACAGAAATGGCCTTTTCGCTTTTTCTTGGCCTCTTCCCACAATTGATAACCTTTCTCATGACAAGCAGAACACGCATAAATTGGAATACTAATCCCTTCGATCAAGTAACCTGGTCGTCCAGAGGTTCTGTCGCTTTGGGAAATTACCTGATAAAGGCCAAGGCAATCAGGACAATAATGAAGATATTCCTGCTGTTGTTCCCGAATGTTTTCCGTATCATAATAGATGGAACGCTGATTTGTATAGATACTTGTCTGTCCGTATAATTCTTCCTTTGACGGAGGTAACTGGCTAAGTATCTTTTGCCAATAGGTAATCAGTTTATCCACATATCTGCTTACTTCGGCCGACTGCTTAATTTGCTGCTTTTGTAACTGCGGCTCTATCACCCAGCTATAATCCTGTCCAGCCAACGCCAGCAAAATACCCATATTTACATAAGGAAGTGCCGTCTCAATAGCATAACCACCCTCCAAAACAGCCAGATGAGGTTTTAATTCTTCCGTAAGCCGGGCATAACCTTGCGCACTAACCTGCATATTCGCCAGTGGATCGGTAAAATGATTGTCCTGTCCGGCCGAATTTAGAATTAATTCAGGATGAAAGCTCTGCAAAAGAGGGCTAATAATTTCCCGCCATACTTTCAGAAAGCCCTCGTCACTTGTACCGGGAGGAAGTGGTATATTAATATTCTTCAGATAAGCCCCCGGGCCTCCTGCTTCATCAACAAAACCTGTCCCAGGGTAGAGAGTACGACCATCCTGATGCAAAGAAATAAAAAGCACATCTGGGTCATGGTAAAAAATATCCTGTGTCCCATCACCATGATGTACATCTGTATCCACGATAGCAATTTTTCTCAATCCATATTTTTTTCGCAGATATTCAACTAGGATGGCTTCGTTATTAATATTACAAAAGCCCCTATTGCCGTGAACTACCCGCATTGCATGATGCCCAGGAGGACGTACCAGCGAAAAACCATTGTTGATTTCTCCCGCCATCAGGGCATCTCCTAATTTCAGAGCACTTCCTGCGGAAATAAAATGAGCAGTTGTCGTTTGAGCAGCAAGATCAGGTACACAAAAATGAACTCTTTGGATGTCTTTTTCTGCAGCAAGGCGAGGTTTGTATTCTATGATCCTGCCTTGATCTAGAATTCCCTCTTCAAAAATCTGGTCTCTCGTATAAAGAAGGCGTTCTTCCCTTTCCGGATGCGTAGGAGAGATAGCCCAATCAAAAGCCGGGAAAAAAACTAGTCCTGTTTTAGACATAAGGTGCTTCCTCCTTTAAAAAAGCTCTGATTCCAGGTACTGTTTGTAACCCAATTTGGAAAATCTTACCTGTTGTTTGCCAGCCACGTACCAGATGAAAACCTTCCTCATAAAGAGTTTCCCAAGCTGTGTCCTCAGTTAAATTCCTTTCCCTGGCTATTTGACGAAACAGTTTTAAGGCAAATTCCTTGGCCTCTTCCGTATTCTTTAGTGATGCTGAAAGAACTCCTTGCCTTCCACCCTCACTGGTCGTATATGTATTTCGTTCCGTATCAGCAAATAACTCCAATTTTAAAGTAGGGATAGCCAAAGCGGCCCCTATCGCATTGGCTACGGAGGCATAAGCAGGAATGATGACCTTCCAGCCTTTCTTTTTTCGCCAGAATTCTCCCAAGCCTGTGGCTGGCCCTCCTAGGCAAATCATCGTTTGCGGTCTGTTTTCTTGTGTGGAAAGAACCTGCCAAATGCGATAGGCCGGCTCTTCCTCCCAGGATTTAAACATTTTTTCCAGTTCTCCTTCGACTTTCGCCCACAATAAAGCAAGAACCTGGTCAGAAAACTGTTGGGGCGTAAGCTGTAAAGCACACGCCATTTTTTCTACCTGTGCTGCGATTAATTGGGGAGAGGCAATATCACTGTATCCTAAATAAACCAGAAGATCAGTAACTGTAAGGAGCGGCCCTCCCAAGCATAAGGCGGGTCCCTGCCTTTTTCCTAAAACAAGCTGACTATTTTCCAGTAACAAAGGGGTATCGCCCCCTAATGCCAGCGAAGTTACAGCTAAGGAGCGTACAGGCACGGGATAATCATTAATAAAGGCCCCTCTTTCCGCCAAGAGCGGTTTCCCATCCAGCAATAGGGCAATATCTGTCGTTGTCCCTCCCATATCTATCACCACAGCAGTAATGTGTTCTTCCGTACAGGCCAAAGCACCAAGTGTACTTGCTACAGGGCCGGAAAAGATTGTTTCCAAAGGATAATGAAGCGAAACTTCTAAAGGTAACGTTCCCCCATCAGCCTTTAAAATAAAAACAGAGCATTGCAAGCCAAGTTTTTTCAACGTTACCTTAATGTTTTCCTGAAAAACAGCACAAGCTTCCCTGGTCGTAAGCGTAAAATAAGCACCATTAGCCCTACGCACCCAGTTTAACAGGCCACTAACCTTGTGACTCGCCAACACCCTTATTTCAGGATGTTTTTCCTGGATATACTGAATAATTTGCTCCTCTAAGACCGGGTTTCTTTGACTAAATTTACAAGCTACTGCTACTTGAGAAACTTGCTTTCCCAAAAAGTAAGTACAGGCCTCCTCAACCTCGGTCATCTCTAAGTGCTCAATAATCCTACCTCTGTAATCAACACCACCACGTAATACTTTATAGACACACGGAAATTTGCCTTGATAAGGATTAGCCCCGGGCCCAGGAATTAGCAATAATCCTCCTTTAGCCAAATTATTTTGCACAACCAGATTAGTCATTAGTGTTGTGCTTAAAGTAATTTGTTGAATCTGCTCAGGTTTAACCCCTTTCATTATTTGCTTAAGTGCCCTCTCTATCGAAAGAGAAAGATCGGCACCGGTCGGAACTTTTATTGATTTGAGAACCTCCTGACCGGATATAACTACCCCATCAGTAAATGTTCCCCCAATATCTATCCCTATTTCCAACTTTATTCCTCCAGTCAGAAAGCTCAAAAAGCTTGGTTTTTTAACTGTTTTTGGATTTGGTCAAGCTGATTTAAAGCCTCTAAGGGCGTCATTGAACATAATTCCATTTCCAAAAGATTTTTTGACAATTGCCGATGGGCAGCTTCCAATTGCTGATATGCCCTTAATAATTCTTCCTTTTCCTTCTGCAATTGAGCCGGTTTATCGTTATTTAACATTAAATTATGGGTCGCTTCATGATTTTCCTTTTCTTTTTCTAAGCTTACTAAAATATCCTGGGCTCGATGTATGACCATGGAGGGCAAGCCAGCAAGTCTGGCCACCTGAATTCCATAACTTTTATCTGCAGGCCCCCTAATGATTTTATGCAGGAAAATAATCTCTTCCCCTTTTTCTTGCACAGAAACAGAAAGATTCTCCACTTTTTCATACTCTGTACTTAAACGTGTTAGTTCATGATAATGGGTAGCAAAAAGTGTTTTTGCAGTAATAATTTTAATTAAATATTCACTAACAGCCCAGGCCATGCTTAATCCATCATAGGTACTAGTACCTCTTCCCACTTCATCCAGAATAACTAAACTATAAGGAGTCGCATGATTAAGGATATTCGCAACCTCATTCATTTCTACCATAAAAGTACTCTGCCCACTACGTAAATCATCACTGGCTCCTACCCGGGCAAAAACGCGGTCACACAAGGAAATTATCGCTTTTTTAGCAGGTACAAAGCTGCCCATCTGAGCCATAATCACAGCTAGGGCCACACTCCGACAATAGGTACTTTTTCCTCCCATATTAGGCCCAGTTATAAGATAAAAATCGATTTGCTCAGACATTTGTAAATCATTCGGTACATAAGCTGCTTCAGGAAGCATTTTTTCTACCCCCGGATGCCGAAGGTCCTCCAAAAAAAGCTTTTTTTCCTCCCTGTCCAGAAGCTGGGGACGTACATATGCGTTCTGAACGGCAATTTCTGCTAGAGATTGCAAAACATCTATCTGAGCCAGAACCTGGGAGGTTTTTTGCACACGCTGTGCAGCCTGTCCCAAATCTCGCAACAAATCCCCATATATTTCTGCTTCAAGAGAAAGTAACTTTTCTTCTGCCCCAAGCACTTGACTTTCTAAACGCCCCAATTCCTCCGTAACATACCTTTCCCCATTAGCTAAAGTCTGTTTTCTTTGGAAATAAGCCGGGACAAGATTTAAGTTAGCTTTGGTCACCTCAAAATAATAACCAAAAACTTTATTAAACCCAATTTTTAATGATTTTATCCCTGTTTTCTCTTTCTCTCCACTTTCCAGACGGGCAATCCATTCTTTACCGTTAATACTAACTTCCCGCAATTGATCAATTTGTTTGTTATGTCCTGTCTTAATAACACCACCATCCTTCAAGTTAAGCGGAGGATCTTCTTCTAGAGCACTATCCAAAGTAAGCCAGACATCCTCCAGAAGGTCTAAGTCATTCTTTAAGGCACAAAGATACTCTACTTGAGGGAAAGCATTAAGCAACTTATGTAAGTCTGGAAGTACCTTTACTGAGTTTTTTAAAGCGGTTAATTCCTTAGGAGTTGCTCGCCCATACAAGATGCGGGTCATCAATCTTTCTAGGTCATAAACTTTTTCTAGATAACTGCGCAAGCTTTGCCTTTCCGACCAGTTTTGCGTGAGGATTTCCACTGCATCTAAGCGTTTTTCCAGAGACTTTTTCTCCGTCAGAGGTTTTTGTAGCCAATGCTGTAAAAGCCGTGCCCCGCAGGCAGTCTTTGTTTTATCTAATAAGTCTAGTAAACTACCTTTTTTCTCCCCGTAACGTAAGGTTTTAGTTAATTCCAGATTACGAAAAGTGGTCGCATCTAGAGCAAGATAAGCCTCCGGGTAATAAATCTGCAAGGCGTTAATTTGCTGTGGTGCTGACTTTTGTGTTTCCTGAAGATATTGTAAAATGACCCCGGCAGCAGATACTGCCTCTCGTCTATTCTGACAGTCTAAAGCTTCCAGAGACGTTACCCGAAAATGCTTGTATAAAATCTGGCAAGCTCCGGAAAAATTAAAAGCTTCCTGTTTATACGCTGTAATCAAGGTACTATTCTCTAAACCTAAACGATTGAGGATTTGGGCATAGTTCTCTTTTTCATTTTCCGGTAAAAGTATTTCCGCAGGATTAAGCCTTAATAGCTCCTCCTGAAGAACCGTTCTTCCTTCTGGTCCACTAAATTCGCTCAACCAAAATTCCCCTGTCGAAACGTCACAAAAAGCTAAGCCCCAGGACTGCTGCTCCGTAAATATTGCCGCTAAATAAAAGTTGCTTGCTTCCTGAATTAATTGAGTATCAAGAGCTGTCCCCGGGGTAATCACTCGGATTACCTCTCGCTTAACTATTCCTTTGCAAAGCTTGGGATCTTCTACTTGTTCACAAATCGCTACCTTGTATCCTTTTTGAATCAGTTTGGCAATATAATTATCAGCAGCGTGATAAGGTATGCCGCACATGGGAACACGCTCTTCCATTCCCGCATCACGGCCCGTTAAGGTAATCTCTAATTCGCGCGAAGCCAAAAGTGCATCAGTACTAAACATTTCATAAAAATCTCCCAGACGAAAGAAAAGGATCGTATCAGTATACTGCTCCTTAATTTCCTGGTATTGTTTCATCATCGGGGTCTGACCTAACATTCTTCTTTTTTCTCCTCCTGCTTATCTTTAACTTTTCCTTAATAATATTAACTTAAGTATTAAGTTCACCCTTTAAAACCCAGGTCTGAGCAGTTGTAATTTTTATCTCCACAAATCTACCAATAAGTTCTTCCGAACCAGCAAAAAGCACAATTTTATTAGTTCTTGTCCTTCCTTCCACCATGGTTTTGTCCTTTTTACTTAAGCCTTCCACCAAGACCTCCAAAACTTGTCCCTTTAACGTTTGGTTTATCTCCAAACTTATTTTATTTTGTAGATTCATCAATTTCTGTAAGCGTTCCTTTTTCCTTGCTAACGGTATTTGTTCCGTCATTTGAGCAGCCGGAGTACCAGAACGAGGTGAGTAAAGAAAAGTAAAGGCTGAATCAAAGCGAACCTCTTCCACTAAATTAAGCGTATCCTGAAAATCCTCCTCCGTTTCTCCCGGAAATCCGACAATAATATCGGTAGTAATACTGACTTCAGGAATACTTCTCCGAATTTCCGCCACTAACTTTAAATAATTCTCTCTAGTATATCCCCTGTTCATTTTTTGCAAAATTCTGTTGCTACCGGCTTGAACAGGAAGATGAAAATGAGAGCAAACTTTTGCTAAGCCGCTAATTGTTTTAATTAACTCCTGCTGAAAGTCCCGTGGATGAGAAGTCAGGTAACGAATCCTTTTTAAACCGGGTATATCGTTTACTTTCTTTAAAAGCTCCGCAAACGAACAGGCGTTTTCCAGAGTCTTGCCATAAGCATTAACATTTTGCCCAAGCAGGATCACCTCTACTACACCATCAGCAACTAGTTTTTTTATCTCCGCTAAAATAGCTTCCGGGGTTCGACTTTTTTCCCGCCCCCGTACATAAGGAACAATACAATATGTACAAAAATTATTACAACCATAAGTAATATTCACCAGTGCTTTAAAAGGAACCTGACGCTGAGAAGGCAACCCTTCCACTATTTCTGTCCGATCAGGTAAAACCTGAAACTGCGGCTGCTTCATCTTTTGTATCTCGATAATAAGATCAGGTAACTGATGAATATTATGTGTCCCAAAAATTAAATCGACATGGGGAGCACGGCGACGAATTTTTTCTATCATTTTCTCCTGCTGTACCATACAGCCACATATCCCAATAATCAAATTGGGATTTTGCACTTTTAATTCTTTAAGTCCTCCTACCTGGCTCAAAACCTTGTTTTCGGCCTTTTCTCTCACACAGCAGGTATTAAAAAGAAGTAAATCAGCCTCCTCCAAAGTACTAGCCAACTTATATCCTAGCTTTTGCAGTAAACCAGCCATTATTTCGGAATCTCTCTCATTAGCCTGACAACCAAAGGTTGTTATCAAAAATTTCATCAATCTATCCCTCTTTAATTTTTTTAATACTATTCGCTTAAGTACTTAATCTCTTTTATTATACCATACCACATTAATTATATAATAACTGCTTTATGCGGGGCAGTAACTCTACGGTTGCTTTATACCCGCATTTAACGATGTAATCAATTTTACTAATATCCCCTTGGTGTACATAATTAATCTCCGGTGAAATAATAATATCGGCCGATTGAATGCTAGGTCTGGTAATTTGGTAAATCATCAGATCAATCGCCTGAAGGGAAATTTCCAAAATATCATCCACCCCTGGAACCGGATTACCATTATAACTGAGATTTACCGCAATAACCTTACGTGCTCCCATCATACGTGTAATCTCTACAGGCAGATTTGCTCTAACTCCGCCATCAACCAATCTCATCTTTTTAAGTATCTTAGGTTGGAAAATACCCGGTATGGCAATACTAGCTCTAATCGCCTCCGCTAAAGTAGCATCATGAATAAAAACATAATCATTTCTACATAAAAAGCACGTAGGTAATGAAGTAAAAATGACAATATCAGTATTATTAATATCCACGGCAGTTATCGCTAAAGGCATTTTAAGATTCTTTAATTTAATACCCTTCGTTAATTTATAGAAATATCTTTCCAAATAATTTCCGCGAATAAGTCCACTTGTAGACGGCTGACCGGAAAAAAAGATATTCAAAAGTGAAGAAAAAACTCCCTGGTAATCTACATCAAAACTCCTTCTCGATAGTCTTCTGGCAATAATCTGAATCTCCTCGGGAGTATAACCATAGGCATATAAACCTGCCACAATGGAACCAGCACTTGTACCAGAAATAAACATAGGTTTAATTTGAGCTTCATGCAGAGCCTTTAAAACCCCGATATGTGCGCCTCCCCGTACACCCCCACCTGAAAGGACTAGTCCCAGACTCATTAACACTCCCTCCTCTACTCCTTTATCCTTTATTACACTATATGAGGAGAACTAAGACGAAAGTGTTAAGACCCTCTCTTTTATTTCCTGGGAAATGTTACCACCCTTTTAATAGAATAACTAGTATACCCTTTTATATTTGTGAAAAAATAATGGGCAAAGGAGGTGAACTTATTAATACCTTTTTGATCAAAACAAGGCGATTGCTTCTTGTTTTCTTGTTCGTTTTTCTCTTAATTTGCCCCAGCATATCCGCGCAAGAAAATCCAGTAAATTGTTGTTGTGACGATCTTCATGATCAACATTTTACAATTCAGGAATTACAGCAAGCACTTTTTAACTTAGGATACTATCAAGGAAAAATAACGGGAACATATAATGCAGATACAGCCAAAGCTGTGAGTGCTTTTCAAAAAGAGACAGGTCTGGCCATAGATGGACAGGTTAAATACCATCTCTGGTTAAAACTTGCCCAGCTTACCGAAAAAAAAGCGTTTCGTAAAAAAATAGCCCCACCTTCCGGTGAGGTTTGCCTTGTTATTGATACCTTTCGGCGCAAACTGATTATCATGAATGATCAGCAACCTTATGCTCAATTTCCCGTAGCGATAGGTAAAGCAGAAACTCCTTCCCCTATTGGTAACTGGAAAATCATTCATAAAGCCACTAATTGGGGAACAGGCTTCGGTACCCGCTGGTTGGGTTTAAATGTTCCTTGGGGTATCTATGGTATTCACGGTACGAATAAACCGTGGTCTATCGGCTCTATGGCCAGTCATGGTTGTTTTCGCATGTTTAATAAGGATGTAGAAACTATTTATCCCTGGATTAAACATGAAACACCTGTTATTGTGCTGGGAAATCCTTTTGGTTATATGGCAGGAGGAATCCAAAAACTCAACGTTGGTGATAAATGTTCCGCAGTAACCTATCTTCAGGAAATCTTAAAACGCAAAGGTTTTTATCAGGGAAAACCTGATGGCATATACGGTTCCGGTACAGAAAAAGCTGTAAAAGAGCTACAGAAAAAGCATCAATTAGAAAAAACCGGTCAAGTTGGTTATCAGGAATACGAAACTCTCGGTATTTTTAACAAAAAGTAAATAAAGCTCTTTCTTTAAGCTAAGCTTAGCGGATAATTCATCACTTGGTTCTGCTTATCTTCCGCTTCTATCTTTTGGGCTACCAGTAAATGGTTACTCAGGACTTTTATTTCTTTTACTGTGGGATCTTCTGTTCCTTGAAGTTCAGCCTTTTCTTTTCTCAGGATATTAACATAATCAATAATCTCATGGGTTATTCGTTCTCCCGGACAAATAAGCGGAATCCCCGGCGGATAAGCCATAATCATTTCAGCACTAATTTCACCTTCAGCTTCATCAAAGGAGATCATTCGTGTCTCAGCATAAAAAGCATTTCGTGGAGAAACAATTAGTTCAGGAAGTGTAGGCAAAGGCAAAGAATACTTGACGACATTCTTCACGCTTCTACCATCAGCTATTTTTTGCAAAGCATTAACTAATTTACGAAGACTCTCCCGATCATCACCAAGGCTTATTAAGGCCAAAATATTAAACAAATCCGAAAGCTCTACCTGAAGATGGTAATCTCTTCTTAAAATATTTTCGACTTCATATCCGGAAAGTCCCAGTCCTCTTACATTAACCACAATTTTCGTAGGATCTTGCGCACAGCAACCGGGCTGTCCCAAAATCTCCTCATCCAATAAATAAAGTCCCTCAATTTTCCTTATTTGAGCACGTGCCCACATCGCTAAATCATATGTTCCGGCTATTAATTCTTCGCCTTTTTCAGCCAGTTGTTTACGAGCAATATCTAGAGAAGCTAATAAGATATAGGATGGGCTCGTAGTCTGCGTAAGGTTAAGCACAGCTTTGATTCTTTGAGGATTAAGTAAATTTCCCTGATGAAGCAGTATGGAGCTTTGTGTTAAAGAACCGCCCAGTTTATGGATACTGATCGCTGCCATATCCGCTCCTGCATCCATAGCTGAAAGCGGCATACGTGCATCAAACTGTAAATGTGCTCCATGGGCCTCATCAACAAGAACCGGTTTACCAAAAGCATGGGCAATATTCACGATTGTCTGCAGCTCAGAAGCAATTCCATAATAAGTGGGGTTAATTACAAATACTGCCTTAGCTTCAGGATAATTTTTCAGTGCCTGAGCTACTGTTTCCGGAGTTACACCCATGGCTATACCCATAAAATCATCTATCTCCGGATCAATATAAATAGGTTCCGCTCCGCTAAGAATAATTCCACCAATCGCTGATTTATGTGCATTGCGAGGAATAATAATTTTATCACCAGGTTCACAAACACTCATAATCATCGACTGTATCCCATTAGTCGTGCCATTAACCAAGAAAAAAGCATTATCTGCATGAAACAACTGAGCAGCCAATTGTTCCGCTTTTTTAATCACACTAACAGGATTACAAATATTATCTAAATCCTCCATACAGGTTAGATCTAGTTTCAGACATGCTGATCCTAATAATTTCTCTAATTCTTTGTTACCTTTTCCTTGTTTATGCCCAGGTACATGAAAAGGAATTGTTCCTTCTTTGGTATAGTTTTTTAAAGCTGTGTAAAGAGGCGTTTTTCCCTGCTCTTGTGTAATGATTTTTATTTTATAGCACCGCCTTTCCTATACTTTTATTATAACGAAATAATTTAACCATATTTTTATTCCAGATGCAATCATTATTTTTAATAATACTTTCGAAAAGAGGCAACTAAATGGTTAGTTTACGTTTTTCTAAGGATATCGGTATTGATTTAGGAACAACTAATACAATTATTTCTATAAAAAACAAAGGCACTATTATTAATGAACCTTCTGTCGTAGCTTTTAACACCTTAACAGAAGAATTAGTATCAGTAGGAACTAAAGCTGCCGAAATGATTGGACGTACACCCCCACATATCCTAGCTATTAATCCCATCAAAGAAGGCATTATCGATGATTTTGAGACAACTAAAATGATGCTAAGATATTTTATTACTGAGGCTCTTAAAGGGTTAACGATTAATAAACCAAAAGTAATTATTAGTGTACCGATGGGTTTAACCCAGGTGGAAAAAAGAGCTGTCATCGAGGCAGCTAAACAAGCTGGTGCTCAAAAGGTATCTTTAATCAACGAACCGGTAGCCGCAGCAATTGGAGCCGATCTGCCCGTGGAAGAACCACGTGGAAACATGCTGGTGAATATTGGCGGCGGAATCTCTGAAGTAGCCATTATCTCTCTTGGCGGTATTGTTATTGGAAAGTCGCTTCGTTCTGGCGGTTCTACTTTAAATCAAGCCATCATGAGAGGAATTAGAAAATTATATAACCTGGACATTGGTGACCGGACTGCCGAAATAATGAAACAAGAAATAGGTTATGCCATTGCTCCTCCCCCTCAAAAAAAATATTTACTCAAAGGGAAAAATCTGACTACTGGTTTACCCACTATTATCGAAATTAAAGCTCACGAAATCACAGAACTTCTCTTAGAACCTCTCCATCCTCTTTTAGAAGCAATTCATTCCACTCTGGAAAGAACTCCTCCGGAATTAGCCTCAGATATTCTGAAAATGGGGATCACACTTACCGGCGGCGGGGCTCTTTTAAAAAATATCGACCAATTTATTGCCACAACATGTAAAATACCTATTCATCTGGCCGAAGATCCCTTAAACTGTGTGGCCCGTGGAATAGGTAAAATCTTAGAAGATATTCAGTTATACGAAAAATTAATCAAGAATTAATTTCAGTTAAAACTCTCTCTAATGAGTCCATAAATAATTTCATCTCCTGATGAGGTGCAATGGTAATTCTGAACCAATCAGGTAAGCCAAAAGAAGCAGTATGACGAATCAAAAATCCTTCCTGTAAAAGCCTTTCTTCAATTAGTTCAGCATCATGATGCTGAACTAATAAAAAATTGGACTGTGACGGCAAAACCTTTAACCCTTTTTGTTGTAGCGTTTCAGTCACCCACACTCTTTCTTCAACAGTTTCCTTCACTACTTTTTGTCGATAAACCTCATCCTGCCAAGCAGCTAGGGCAGCAATCTGAGCTGGTATATTCACATTATAGGGCTGTCTAACTTTTTCCAGCTCTGTAATGACATCTTTATGGGCCACCGCATAACCCACCCGCAATGCAGCCAGTCCATAAACCTTGGAAAAGGTTCGTAAAACAATGAGATTCGGATATTTATTTACTAATTCTCGTGCAACAGGAAACTGTGGATCGGTAGCATACTGACAATACGCTTCATCCAAAATAACCAACGTCTCGGGAGCGACCTTCTTTAAAAATACTTCTAGCTCACCATGTTTAAAAAATGTTCCGGTCGGATTATTTGGATTACAAAGGAAAACCATTTTAACACCAGTATGTATCGCTTCAGCTATCTCCGTCAGCTTAAAACTTAGTTTTTCTTGGGGAATCGGCTTTACTTTACCGCCTACAATTTTTACGGAGGAAGCATAAGAACTAAATGTAGGGGTTGGGATTACCACTTCATCTCCCGGATTTAGAAAAGCATTGGTCAGCAAAAAAATAAGTTCATCTGTACCATTACCCAAGCAAAAATTTTCCTCCGGTAAATTCCAGCACGAAGCTAAGGCCTTTTTTAATTCAGCCGCGACTCCATCAGGATAATAATTTAAATTATTAAAAGCCTCCTGTAGTGCTGTCTTAACCAAAGGAGATGGACCCCACAAACTTTCATTCGCTGATAATTTGATTATTTTTTTGCCTACTTTCTTTTCTAACTGTTCTAACGTTAGACCTGGGTCATAAGGAACTAAATCTCGAATACTCTTCTGCATAAGCAAAAAGCCTCCTGCTTTTTGCTTATGATTGTATCATAACAAAAAGCTTTCGTGTAGACTAATCCCACTTTAGGTGATTACTTTTTTAATTTTTGGAAACCGCGATGATCAATATCATAATTTTCTTTATAAAGCAACTCGGAAACCGGAACAATAATATATCCTTCTTTTTTAAGATACGCAATAATAGGTTCCAGGGCCTCGGCAGTATTAGCTCCATCGTTATGAAAAAGAATAATTGCACCGGGATGCAGCTTTTGGGTTACACGCTCGTACATTGCTTCTGCCGTGAGATTTTTCCAATCCAAAGAATCAACACTCCACTGAATTGTTTTAAAGTTTAGCGCATCAGCGGTTTTAATCACTAAATTATTATAGGCCCCAAAAGGTGGACGAAAGAGTATCGGTTTTTGTCCAGTTGTTTCGGTAATCAAATCAGCATTATCTTGTAGCTCTTCTTTTATTTTGTTTTCTGTAAGCTCGGTCAAGTTAGGATGATTCACTGTATGCAGACCAATTTCATGTCCCCTTTCCCCAATTTCACGTGCTAAATGAGGATATTGTTTTAGCCATATATTTGTGAGAAAAAACGTCGTCTTAATTTGATGTTGATCTAAAATCTGCAAAATCTTGGGCGTCCGTGTACTTCCCCAGGTAGCATCAAAAGAAAGAGCGACCTTTTTTTCCTGCGTATCTACAGCATAGATAGGCAAAAGTCTATTTCCGGAAACAACACTAAGCACATCATAGGCTATATTTTTTAAAGGTATTGGGAAAATACACATCGTCGCAAAAATAATCACGAAGATTAGAAAGTAACGAGACAACTTGTTTTTAGAAAGATAAATAATAGCGATAGCAAATCCCTCCTTATTTATATTCATTAATGTTTATTCAGAATAAAGGAAGGATATTAAAAAAGTAATAAAAAAACCTAGCTTAGCTAGGTTTTAAAAATTTACAACGTGTAATTAGGTGATTCTTTAATTATTTGGATATCATGCGGATGACTTTCTCTTAAGCCAGCAGATGTTTGCCTGATAAAACGAGCCTTTGTCCGTAATTCCTCTAGATTTTTACAGCCGGTATATCCCATGCCTGCTCTTAAGCCACCCATCAACTGATAAATCGTATCGGCAACAGAGCCTTTGTAGGGCACACGACCTTCTACCCCTTCCGGCACTAATTTTTGCACATTTTCCTGAAAATAACGATCACAAGAACCATCCTTCATCGCTCCAAGTGAACCCATCCCACGATAGACCTTATAACTTCTTCCCTGATAAATTTCTACATCTCCGGGGCTTTCCTCGGTACCTGCTAAAAGGCTGCCTACCATAACTACACTAGCCCCAGCCGCTAATGATTTGGTAATATCTCCGGAATATTTAATACCACCATCTGCAATTATAGGTATTCCGTCCTTCGCCGCTTCTTTCGCACATTCATAAATTGCTGTCAGTTGTGGTACTCCTATTCCCGCTACCACTCTGGTTGTACAAATTGAACCGGGACCTATTCCGACTTTTACTGCATTTACCCCGGCTTTAATCAAATCACGAGTCCCTTCTGCGGTAGCTACATTACCGGCAATTATTTGTAAATCAGGGTAAAGATTGCGTAATTTTTCAACCGTATTTAGCACTCCCAAGGAATGCCCATGCGCAGTATCAACCACTATCACATCAACTTTGGCTTCTACCAATGCTTGAACACGTTCAAAAGTATCTGCACTCACTCCTACCGCTGCGGCAACTAACAGACGACTGTTTTCGTCTTTAGCCGAATTAGGATATTTAATCGCTTTTTCAATATCTTTAATCGTAATTAACCCTTTTAAATTAAATTCCTCGTCAACAAGAGGCAATTTTTCAATTTTATATTTACTCAAGATGTTTTTAGCAGTTTCAAGTGTAGTATTAACCGGACCAGTAATTAATTTATCTTTCGTCATGGCATCTTCAATTCTTTTAGTAAAATCTGTTTCAAAGCGCATATCCCGATTAGTAATAATACCAACAAGCTTTGTTCCTTCCGTAATTGGAATACCGGAAATATGATAACGCTCCATAATTTCCAAAGCTTCGGCCACGGTATGGCTTTTACTTAAATAAACCGGATCAGTTATAATCCCATGCTCAGAACGTTTCACCTTGTCTACTTCCATCGCTTGCTTTTCAATCGACATATTCTTATGAATAACACCGATTCCACCCTCTCTGGCTATAGCACGGCTCATTCGGGAATCAGTGACAGTATCCATCCCGGCACTCATAATAGGAATGTTTAATTTAAGTTTTTTCGTCAGTTGGGTACTAACCTCAACATCTTTGGGAAGCACTTCCGAACGTGCCGGTACCAGTAAAACATCATCAAAAGTCAGTCCAACCTTCGAAAACTTATCTTCAAATTCCATCACTTTACAACCTCCTCTTAAAAATTTTATTTTTTCGATTCTATATTATTGGAATTATAACATACATTAACCTTCTTGAGTGAAATAAATTTGTTTTTTACTTTAAAAAGAAGTTTCTAAATGTGAAAGATCGTTAAATAAATCTAAAGACGCCTTGTTTCCCTCTATTGTCATCATAGCTACTGCTGTATTATCTTGCTTATAATCTTTCATTTTTTCTACCGAAAGACGTAAAAACCCACAAATAATGGTGGCAATAATAACACCATGGGCAATAACAATTAGTGAGCCTTCAGGATGCTCACTACCAATATATCTCATGATCCTCATCGCCCGCTCCTGAACCATCGTCAAGCACTCACCGTCAGGTATCTTAATGAGATGGGGATTAGTAATCCAGCCTTTCAGCTGCTGCGGGTATTGCTTTTCAATTTGCTCATAAGTAAGGCCTTCCCATTTTCCAAAATTTATCTCACGTAATTCAGGAAATAACTGAAGTGGGAGTTGATGTGCCTCATTAATTATTTCTGCCGTCTTAACAGCTCTTTGTAAATCACTACTATAGATCGCCTGCAGCTCTGTATTCATAAATCTTTTTTTTAAAGCTACGGCCTGTTTAATTCCTTCTTCACTTAATTCAATATCAGTATGCCCTTGATAACGATGTTCATGATTCCATAAAGTCAAACCGTGACGGATTAAAAAAATTTTTGTTGCCATCTCTTCTTCCTCCACCTTATCAAATATCTATCTCCCATACCCCCGTAAAAAACCTTATATATTAATTAAGATGAGAAAACTACCTAAAAAATACATCTCCGCTAATTCACTGATTGCACCGTATGTATCGCCAGTATGACCCCCAAGAATTAAATTAATTCGCTCGGCTGTAAAATAGACCATTAAGGCTGTTAGAGGCCAAATTAAGGCCATCATATCTGACAAATAATAAAAAGAAAAGCTTAAGATAATTAGACTATAAAGAGAAATCAAGAAAAAACTTTTTTTATTTAATTTTTTTCTAAACAGATGTCCCAACCCTTCACTACGGGCAGAAGGGTAACAGGTCAGAGCATAAATCATGGCCCAACGTCCCACAAAAGGCATGAAAAGCACCATATAAAGATCATCTCTTAAAACTATCTCATAAAGAAAAACCACTTTAAGCAAAAGTAATAAGCAAAGACTAATCACGCCCATTGCCCCAACTCGACTATCTTTCATAATCTCCAGAATCTTTTCCCGTTCCCGACCTGACAGAATTCCATCACAGGTATCCATTAATCCATCAATATGCAACCCACCTGTAATAACTATTTCTAGAATAAGAAGCAGCGTCGCAAGCGTAAGCGGTTGTAAATTACCCTCCCCTAAACTAGCGCCAAAATATAAAATTACACCAATCATCAGTCCGACAAACGGGAAATAGAATGTTGACAAACTAAAAAGCTCAGCCGTCATTTCTAGGTTTTTGGAAATTTTAATTCTAGTTAAAAACTGAAGTGCCATCAATAATCCTTTCAACATTGCACCTACACTTTCTAAACAACATCTTTGGGCGGTTTTAATCTAAGAGGAATGCCCATGGTAAGTAAGTATACCTCCTCCGCCGCTCTGGCGAATTTTTGATTAACCCTTCCTAGAAGATCACGATAAGCCCTACTCAAAGGATCAGGTGGAACAAGACCCCAGCCTACTTCATTAGTAACGGCAATAAAATTTACCGGTAGCTTTGTAATAGTATCTATGAATTCATTAATTTGTACAGCAATAACCTTTTGTATTTTGGTGTCTACAAACTGATCTAAAATTTTCTCCCGCTTAACCTGAGCTAAAAGAAGATTAGAAATATACAGAGTAATACAGTCAAGCAACCAAGTGTGATACGTCAAATGATGTTTTAGTAAAACATCTTTAAGTAGATATGGTTCTTCAAAGGTCTGCCAGACATCCCCTGAACGACTACCCCGGTGTATTTTGATACGTTCCGACATTTCCTGATCCAAAGCCTGAGCCGTTGCCAAATATGCGATAGGCTTGTCCGTTTCCATTTGTAAAGCCAATTGTTCGGCAAAAGCACTTTTCCCACTGCGTACTGCTCCTGAAACTAAAATTAATTTACCCACAATATTATTCCTCTCCCATGCTATTATTTGCCACTTCTAAACTAGCCTTTAATTCCATATACCGATAATTATTTTCCATCAACCATTTAGCATAACGTTGATTATCTAACCTAAGCCTTTGTTTTTCTTTTTCCCATTGATTTAAAATATTTCTTTTCTCATTTTCTATTTTTTCGATCAAATTCATTAAAACACGTCTGCTTACTCTAAGTTGACTTACTTGATTTTCCAATTCCACTATTCTTTTTTTAAAATAAAGGTGTTCATCATAACAAGGCATGGTAATTCACTCCTGATCAAATTTTTCCATATTCATAACTATATATATTTTGAAGATCCTTATCTTATTCTTACCAATGAATCGCAAATTATAAACGGCCAGAACAAGAGTTTTTCTTTAATTGCCTGATACTATTTAACGGTACCTTCATTTCTCCCAAATTAAAAAAATCCTTCTCCTCATGGCCATGAAAATCAGACCCTCCCGTTATCATTAATTGATTTGTTTGAGCTAACTGAGCATAAAAATCCTCTTGTTTCTTCGTATGTTTAGGATGAAATACTTCAATCCCTTGTAGACCATTTTTAATTAAAACAGGAATCAGTTCATCAGGACATTCTATACCGGGATGTGCCAATACCGGCATCCCTCCTGCTTTATGAATTAATTTCAGCGCTGCTAAAGGTGATATCCTATATCTAGAAACATAGGCAGGGCAACCAGGACTTAAATAAAGTCGCATTGCTTCATCAATAGACTTAACCATCCCTAGCTCCAGCAGAACCAGGGCAATATGCGGTCTGCCCATGCTCTGTCCCGTAGCCTTTTTTCGAACATCCTCCAGCTTAATAGGGATACCCCTTTCCGAAAGTTTACTTACCATTTTTTCGACCCGTATTTTCCTAGCCGCTTGTAATTGAGCAAGGTTTTCCTGTAATTCATGACTTGTCCAATTTAAATTATAGCCAAGCAAATGAATTTCTCGATTTTCATAATTTGTACTTAATTCTATCCCCGGATAAAATACTACCTGATACTTCCTACATTCCTGATAAGCTTCTTCTAAACCCGTGATCGTATCATGATCCGTTATCGCTAAAAAGGAAACTCCCTTTTTCCAAGCTATCTTCACAACTTCACGAGGCAAATATTTTCCATCAGAGGCTGTAGTATGAACATGTAAATCTGCTTTATTCTTCCGGTAAAATTTTTTCCAAGACACGTAAATAATTACCTCCCATAATTTTCTGTACTTCTTCCTCTTTCCAGCCTCGCTGTAGTAATTTCTCAATTAAGCCAGGCAGTTTTGCTCCATCTTCCAAGCCATAAGGTACCTTCTCAATTCCGTCAAAATCCGAACCCAAGCCCACCTGATTGATACCAGCTATGAGAACTGCATGTTCAAGATGTTGAACAACATGGTCAAGCGTAATTTCTTGTTTACCCAAAAAATCCGGATAAAAATTAATGCCGATTATCCCCTTCTGCTGTCCCAAAGCCTGCAGCTGAGCATCTGTTAAGTTACGAGGATGTTGATGTAAAGCAGAACAGCAAGAATGAGTAACAGCAACTGGTTGTGCAGATAAAGAAAGAGCATCCCAAAATCCAGCCTCTGATAAGTGAGAAAGATCAATAAGCATCCCTAGTTTATTCATTTCCTGTACAACTTCTCGACCAAAGGTAGTTAAATCACCTCTCGCTTTAGCTTCCCCTACTCCATCTCCCAATTGGTTTCTTTGATTCCAGGTTAAAGTTAAAGAACGAAAACCCAATTGAAACAAAATACGCAAGGTACTAAGCTTTCCTTCCAAAACTTCTCCACCTTCAATAGACAATAAAACACGTGGTGAAGAATAATGCAACCCCTGTAAATCTTTTTTATAGAGTACCGTTATAAGTTTCCCCTTTCCTTCCCGCACGATGCTGTGATAATAATCCAGAATCTCCAGAGCACGACATAAGGCACCATATGGTTTATACCTTGATTCAATATAAACCGCCATAAACTGTAAGCCAACCAACCCTTTTTGCAGCCTAGGCCAGTCCAAATGCCCTTCTTGATTCTGCGTCCAAAAAGAACGATTGTTTTTATATAATTCCAGCAATGTATCACAGTGACCATCTACAATTATCATACAACATTCTCCCCTTAAAAATCCATTCACTTATCCTAAATATACTTTATTCTAATTCTAATAAAATATAAGCAATCGAGTAAGAGGCTAGACTGCGCCCGTGTCAGGCGCACATTAAAAAAGGCCTGTTTTAAAAAACAGGCCTTAGTAATAATACAAAAATACAAATTTAAATAATTATCTAGGTTCAACAATCAATTTAATCGCGGTCCTCTCTTCACCTTCAATAATTATATCGGTAAATGCGGGAATACAAATTAAGTCAATCCCACTAGGTGCAACAAATCCTCTTGCAATTGCTACCGCTTTTACCGATTGATTTAAAGCTCCTGCGCCAATAGCCTGCATTTCGGCACATCCCCTTTCTCTAATAACACCTGCTAATGCGCCTGCAACCGCATTTGGACTAGACTTTGCTGAAACTTTCAGAACTTCCACTCTTGTAACCTCCCTCGAAATAATATACTATATATTTTCCACTAATGAATATATTCTACATGAGTTAAAAAATTCCTTTAATTTTAAAAAATTTAATTCCATTATTCAAAAAAATTTAACGTTTATCGACATCTTCTTTGGTAGAAAAAACCTCTTGAATACGTTTAATCTGTACACATTGCCCTGTATTTTCATTTATTTTGAGAGAAACACCATTAAATTGTGTGTCTCCTTCGGTAATTTCGAAACGAACAGGTCTTTGCGTGAGAAATTTTTGAATAACAATTTCCTTATCAACACCCAGTACTGAATTATATGGGCCGGTCATCCCTACATCAGTTATATACCCTGTACCCTGTGGCAAAACACGTTCGTCAGCTGTTTGTATATGTGTATGCGTCCCCAGTACAGCAGATACCCGCCCATCCAGATACCAGCCAAAAGCTATTTTCTCAGATGTTGCTTCAGCATGAAAATCAACAATAATTATGGATGTTTCTTTACGCAATTCTTTCACGATCTGGTCAGCACTACGAAAAGGACAATCTAAAGGCGGCATAAAAACACGACCTGATAAATTGAGCAAACCAATTTTAATGTTTTTATAGATTTTTATCACAGCACTGCCCCTCCCGGGAGTATCAGGCGGATAGTTTGCCGGTCTAATCAGATTGGGTTCATGTTCAATAAACTGTATGATTTCTTTTTTATCCCACACGTGATTGCCCATTGTAAAAAAATCTATCGATGAATTATAAAGATCATGCAATATTTCCAAGGTGATTCCATTCCCACCCGCAGCATTTTCTCCATTCGCTATAATAAAATCATACTGCTTACTATTTGCTTTTAAATACTGCTTTACTGCTTTACGTCCTGGGCGACCAACAATATCGCCAATCATTAAGACATTTAACATATGCTCCTCCTCACAAAAATTAACACTACTCATTATTATTTATTATAACCAAAGAAAAATTAAGCGTACTTATTTTATTTTAAAATAACACTGTAAAAAAGGGAAGCGACCGTTAGGTCGCTTATTTAGCGTAATCAACTGCCCTTGTTTCCCTTATAACAACCACTTTTATCTGACCCGGATAATCAAGGTTATCTTCAATTGATTTAACAATATCGCGTGCCATGGTAACAGAAGTTGCATCATCAATTTTTTCAGGTTTTACGATAATTCTAATCTCACGTCCAGCCTGAATAGCATATGATTTTTCCACGCCTTCAAAATTATTAGCAATTTCCTCTAATTTCTCAAGTCGTTTAATATAGGCTTCTAATGTTTCTCTTCTTGCTCCAGGACGTGCTGCTGAAACAGCATCAGCTGCCGCCACTAAAACAGCTTCAATTGATCTAAAAGATTCATCACCATGATGTGCCGCAATAGCATGAATAACCTCACTTGATTCTCTATACTTTTTAGCAAGATCTGCTCCAATAGTCACGTGAGGTCCTTCCACTTCGTGGTCTACCGCCTTTCCAATATCATGAAGAAGTCCAGCCCTTTTAGCAAGAGCAACATCCACACCTAATTCTGCTGCCATTACCGCTGACAGATGAGCAACTTCAATCGAATGCTTTAGCACATTTTGTCCATAACTCGTTCTATATTGAAGACGCCCCAATAATTTAACCAGTTCTAAATGAAGTCCATTTACACCAGTTTCAAAAGTAGCTTGTTCCCCTTCATCCTTAATCTTCTGATCAATTTCTTTTTGAGCTTTTTCTACCATTTCCTCAATACGAGCCGGATGAATACGACCATCTAGAATTAACTTTTCTAAAGCCGTCCGTGCAACCTCTCTTCTAATAGGATCAAAACCAGACAAAATAACTGCTTCCGGCGTATCATCAATAATTAAATCTATTCCGGTAAGTGTTTCTAATGTCCTGATATTTCGTCCTTCACGTCCTATAATGCGCCCTTTCATTTCATCATTAGGTAAAGCTACTACAGAAACAGTTGATTCAGCAACATAATCCGCAGCACAACGTTGAATAGCAAGAGAAATAATCTCCTTAGCCTTCTTGTTTCCTTCTTCTTTGGCCTGTACTTCATATTCTTTAATTAACATGGCCGTTTCATGTTTAATTTCCTCTTCAACTCTTGTTAACAATAAATCACGTGCCTGATCAAAAGATAAATTCGAGATTCTCTCTAATTCTACCATTTGTTTCTGTAAATTATCTGCCACAACCTTTTTTTGATTATTAAGTTCTTGTTCGAGATGCTGAATGTTTTCTTCTTTTCGTTCCACAGATTCAGATTTTTTGTCTAGATTTTCTTCTTTTTGCAAGAGACGACGTTCTAAGCGCTGAAGTTCATTGCGCCGTTCTCTTGTTTCACGATCCAATTCCATTCGTAGTTTATGGGCTTCCTCTTTTGCCT
Source organism: Peptococcaceae bacterium UBA5356 (assembly GCA_002407935.1). Lineage (GTDB taxonomy): Bacteria > Bacillota > Peptococcia > DRI-13 > DTU073 > UBA5356. The sequence continues at coordinate 50,818 of DHPU01000002.1, read as the reverse complement.
CTAAAACAACTTCTTTCTTTTTCGCTTCCACATTTTTTGCAGCCTCTTCTAACATTTTTTTAGAGGCTTCCTCTGCAGAAACTATTTTTGCTTCCGCCATTTTTTTTCTGAAAATATATCCAGCAAAAGAACCTGTAGTAATAGCAACTATGGCTGTAATCAAATAATAAATAATCACTTTCACCTCCTATATCAAAATTAATAAGTAAAAAAATAACCGAAGAAAACTCGGTTATCATATTATCTGCCAATAAAATTTTACACGGGTAATTACAATATGCTTCTAATTATTTAGATTGCTCTTTATTTATCATATTATAAACCCGATACGAGATTTAGAGTTATATACACATCAAAATAACACATATATATATGCTAAATCCAATTGGCAGAAAAAGTCTAACCGTAATTCTCCATACTTATTTTAATTGTTTATAGAATAGCTGTCAAGCAATAAACCACATCTAATTATCCAGAGAAGTTGTCACTTAAAATTTTCATAATATTTGTCCTGGAGAAACCCTTCCTCTGTAAGTGGCGAGCCAACGAATTTTTCATTTGAATTGCCGATTCTCTATTTGTTTTTTTAGAGATAAACTTTTCTGCCAAACTACGCCCTAGTTCAAGTTCTTTTTTTTCATCATATTTTTCTAAAACAGCAAGAATAAGATCCTGTGGAATTCCTTTTTCCTGAAGCTTTTTGTATAAACAAACATAACCAAGCGGTTTATGATTTGTATAATACTCAAACCAATAAACAGCTAATTTCTGATCATCAAGGTATCCCCAAGACAATAATTTATGTAACACTTCTTCTCTTTGTTCCTGATTAAAACCGGCATTAGCTAAATAATCATCTAATTCTTTTTCACTATAGGCACGATAAGATAATTTTTTCAAAGCTAAAACAAGTGCATCTTTTTTCATTTTTCATCAATTAGCATCATCTGTTGAGGAATTATTCTGTGCCTGTGGAGCAAAAATCTCCCGTACTTTTGTTTCAATTTCTTTGGTAAGCTCGGCATGTTCTTTAAGATATTGTCTGGCATTCTCTCTGCCTTGTCCTAAACGAAGCTCCTTATAAGAATACCAAGTACCACTTTTTTCTATAACATCTAAATCTACAGCAAGATCAATAATACTACCCTCACGAGAAACTCCTTCTCCATACATAATATCAAACTCAGCTTGTTTAAAAGGCGGAGCAATTTTATTTTTTACTACCTTAACTCTAGTGCGATTACCGACCATCTCCGTCCCCTGTTTTAATGTTTCTATTTTTCTCACTTCCATCCGCACAGAAGCATAAAATTTAAGCGCTCTGCCTCCGGGAGTTATTTCAGGATTACCAAACATAATTCCAACCTTTTCCCTAATTTGATTAATAAATATCGCGGTTGTATGTGACTTACTTATGGCTCCCGTAAGCTTACGCAAAGCTTGAGACATAAGACGAGCTTGAAGACCCACGTGAGAATCACCCATTTCCCCCTCGATCTCTGCTCGAGGCACCAGGGCAGCCACCGAATCAATTACAACAACATCAACAGCTCCACTTCTTACCAAAGCCTCGGCGATTTCCAAAGCTTGTTCTCCCGTATCAGGCTGAGAAATAAGCAAATTATCAATGTCCACACCTAATCTTCCGGCATAAAGTGGGTCAAGAGCATGTTCAGCATCAATAAAAGCAGCTACACCTCCAGCTTTTTGTGCCTCAGCAATAATATGAAGCGCGACAGTTGTTTTCCCAGAAGATTCTGGGCCATATATTTCTATCACCCTACCCCGTGGAACACCACCTACACCTAAGGCCACATCTAGCGTTAAAATACCAGTTGGAATTATTTCAACAGCTAACTTGATGGAAGCTTCTCCAAGCCGCATGATGGAACCTTTCCCAAATTGTTTTTCAATTGAGGAAAGAGCCATTTCCAGCGCTTTCTTTTTATCTGACATGAAAATCCTCCTCTACCTAAACGATTTTACACGAAACATTTGTTCGATATGTCTATTATAAATAAATTGGTATGGTTTGTCAACACTATTTCGCCCTAGCTAGTTGAACAGAAATTCTTCGTCCCTTGATCGTAAGACGATCCATGCTATAGATGACCCTGTAAGCCATATCTTCAGGAATTTCCACAAAAGTAAATTTATCAAAAATACTAAGATCACCTACTGCTTTTGCAGGTATGCCCGTTTCGTCAGAAATAATTTTTACTAGATCACGCGGAGTAATATTTTGTTGCCGTCCAATGGTAATAAACAACCTCACCATTCCCTTGCGGGCTCCCGTATTCCCAAAGTCACCCATAAAATCAATTTCTGAAAGCTCAGCTCCACGTTGAGTAAAAGCATGTTTTAACGCAGCTGCAGCAATATCCACAGGCGTAAAATAGTTCATTAAATCTTCGGCGATAGACTTATATGTTTGCAAATCTCCCTCCTGCAAAATATCTTCCACCGTTTTATAAATTACATCTTTTTGTTGTGCTACTACCTCTTGAAAGGTCGGTACGGAAATCTTCGTAATTTTAGTTTTTATTAGTTTCTCAATCATCCTTAAATGGCGATATTCCTTAGGATTAATTAAATTAAGAGCCTTGCCTTCTTTCCCTGCTCTTCCCGTTCTACCAATTCTATGTACATAAGCTTCCGGATCCTGAGGAATATCATAATTGATTACATGACTAACCCGCTCAATATCAAGTCCTCTAGCCGCTACATCAGTAGCAACAAGAAGCTCTATATCTCCCTGACGAAAAGACTTCATCGTTTTATCTCTTTGAGCTTGTGTCAAGTCACCATGTAGTGCTTCCGCAAAATAACCCCTCGTTTGAAGATTAGCAACCAACTCGTCTACTCCACGCTTCGTACGACAAAAAATAATCACAGACTCATAATTTTCATAGTCTAAAATTCTGCAAAGAGCTTCTACTTTAGAACCCTGTGCTATTTCATAATAAAATTGCTGAATAAGCGGTACTGTTAAGGTTTCTTTACTAATACCTACAAACTGAGGCTGCTTTAAATATTTTTGTGTTAATTTTTGAATCGGTGCAGGCATCGTCGCAGAAAAAAGCATTGTTTGTCTTTCTTCCGGTACTTTATCCAGAATGGCTTCAATATCCTCTATAAAACCCATGTCCAGCATTTCATCTGCTTCATCTAAAACAACCATTTTCACCTGACTAAGGTTTAATGTCTTCCTTTTTAAATGGTCTAATGTCCGACCTGGTGTACCTATAACCACATGTACCCCCATATGCAAGGAACGAATCTGCCGATCAATCGGCTGTCCTCCATAAATAGGAAGAACCTTAATCTTTTTATAACGCCCAATTTTGCTGATCTCTCCTGCCACCTGAATTGCCAATTCTCGAGTGGGAGTTAAAATTATCCCTTGTACTTTAGGGGTTTTAGTATTAATTTTCTCGATTATGGGTATTCCAAAAGCAGCCGTTTTCCCTGTCCCCGTTTGAGCTTGACCAATCATATCCTTGTTTTCCATGATTAAAGGAATTGCCTGTGCCTGAATAGGGGTTGGTTCTTCAAACCCCATATCGGATAAAGCTTTCGCAATTTCTTTACTTACTGCAAGTTCACCAAAAAAAACCTCTTTCATCATTTGACTCCTTCCATTATTCAACTACAAAATTTGATAAAATAATTAAACAAAAATTTGATTTGGGTTTAATTGTTCCCTTTTCCATATCTTCATTATTTTCTCCTGAAAATCCTGCATAATTCCCGGAGTAGAAAGATTTATTTCGCTACTCTTTTTGCCAAAGAAAAGCATCAACAAAAGGGACACAATTAATGAACAGGAGCGTTCTAATAACCGCATCTTATTCATTCAGGCCAATAGTTTTGCAGATACTTCCAAATTAAATATTGTGCACTACGGACAATTCTTTGGCGATTTGTTTCCCTATCTCCCGTAAAATGATACTCAACACAGTTACTAATATCCTTTGCAGCCAAAGCAACATAAACAAGTCCTACAGGCTTTTCCGCAGTACCTCCTCCGGGACCGGCTATACCTGTTATGCCTATCCCCAAATCACTGCCGGTAAGAACTCTACTTCTTTCCGCCATGGCTAATCCTACCTCTCTACTAACAGCACCGTGTTTTTCTAAAAGATCAAGCGGAATCCCCAACAGCTTTTCCTTAACGCTATTGTCATAGGCAACTATTGAACCAAGATATAATTCTGAAGACCCGGGAAATGAGGTGAATTGCCCTGCCAGCATTCCACCCGTACATGATTCTGCCGTACTTATCGTAAGTTTCTTTTTTAACATTAATTGTGCCACAGCTTCAGTAATAGTCTCCTCATCCTGGGCAAACAGGTAGCGGGTAGTGCGCTGTTTAATTTCAGATAAAACAGGGGCGGTTTTTTTCTTGAATTCTTCTTTGTCGCTTGCCCTCATCGTAATGCGTAAGTGAATTTCGCCAAGTTTAGCATAAAGAGCTAGCGTTATTTCTTTTTGGGAATGAAAAAGATCCTCCAATAATATTTCCAAACCCGATTCTGTTATCCCCATAAATTTTAAGACTAGCGAATATAAACCTTCTTGCAATTCGTGCGGATAATTTTCTTTAATCCAAGGTAATACATACCCATGATACATCCGCATCATTTCGCGGGGTGGCCCAGGAAGCATGATATAACTCTTTTTTCCCTTTTGGATAGCCATTCCAGGGGCAGTCCCTCTTTCGTTTTTTAAGATGGTAGAACCGGGAATGAAAGCTGCTTGTTTCGCATTATTATCCGTCCAAATTAAATGCGACTTTTTAAATAGTTTTTTAACCTTTTCCAATTCAGCGGGAACAATTTCTAGAGGGAGCTGTAAAAATTCCGCAACTATTTCTTTCGTTAGATCATCCTCTGTTGGTCCTAGCCCCCCTGTGAAAATTATTAAATCCGCTCTTGCTGCAGCTATCCTTAAAGTTTGTAAGAGCCTATTCTTATTGTCTCCCACCGTAGTCTGAAAATAGATGTTTATTCCTAGCGCCGCCAACTCTTCCGCCAAAAATTTCGTGTTTGTATTTAAAATTTGGCCTAATAAAAGTTCTGTTCCTACAGATATTAACTCCGCTCGCAAAATAAAGACCCCTCTCTTTCCCATCTGCCTTATTGTACAGAAAAACAAAGGATAAATCAATCAATTGAAAGCTCTTTATCTAAGATCTTTCTAACCTCGGCTCCACTAATTTTTTCCTTTATTTTGAGTGTTTTTACGATCTGATGAAAAAGCGGTTTTTTCTCTTCCAGAATCTCTTTTGTCTCTTTTTCCAGTTTTGTAATTATTTCCTGGCAAGCTTGATAAAACTCCTTTTCCGGAAGAAGTTCTGTGGAAACCACACCAAGTTTAGATAAACCTGTGGAAACAATCTTTTGCGTTAACTCCATGGCTTTTTGAAAATCATTAGCTGCCCCCGTACTTCTTTCAGCCAAAAACATTTCTTCACTGACCGCACCAGCTAAAAGAATCATTATTTCCTTATCTAAAGCTGATCTTGTATAAAGTATCTGTTCTTCTTTTTGCGTATGTCTTACATAACCAAGGGCATTGCCTCGTGAAGTTACCGTAATCTGATCAACTGAACCAGGATTTAATATTTCACTCATAATGGCATGACCCGCTTCATGAACGGAAACCCGATATAACACTTCGGTACTTTTAGATCGATTAGATAATTTTTCCCCTAAGATAACCTTATCCACTGCTTCTCTCAAATGGGCCTGTTTAATTACAGGGCTAGCTTCCCGTAAAGCTAAAATTGCTGCCTCATTAGCTACATTTTCCAAATGAGCCCCGGAAAAGCCGTAAGTACTGGCGGCAATCTCGGCAAGATCAACTTCCGGCTCAAGTGGCTTATTCAGGCAATGAATCTGTAAAATAGCTTGACGCCCTTCCTTATCAGGAAGATCAACTTTTACCTGACGATCAAAACGACCAGGTCGTAAAATAGCGCTGTCCAATAAATCTGGTCTATTGGTAGCAGCAACCAATAATAGTTGCACATCTATTTGCGCATTCAGTCCATCCATCTCTACCAGAAGTTGATTTAAAGTCTGATCATATTCTAGATGGCTGGTATTACTTCCCCTTTTTCCTCCTAATACTTCTATTTCATCAATAAAAATTATCGCCCGATGTTTCTTCTGTTTTCTGGCCATCTCTCGTGCTTGCTTAAAAAGGTTTCTTACCCTTTGTGCTCCAACCCCTGCATACATTTCAATAAATTCGCTGCCAGACGTGGCAATATAAACTGCATCGGAATATCCTGCTGCAGCCTTAGCTAGAAGTGTTTTACCCGTGCCAGGAGGACCGGTTAATAAAATCCCTTTAATAGGTCTTATCCCCATTTTGTGAATTGCCTTTGATTTAATTAAAAATTCCAGGGCTTCTTTTAGTTCTTGTTTAGGTGTCTCGAGCCCGCCAATATCCTCAAAACAGAATTTAATGTTTTCCATAACTTTTTGATGTGTTTCCAGATTCAGCAGACCCTTTCTCCTAGAAATAAAATAAAGGGAGAAAACCAGTAATCCTAAAATGAGCAATGGGGTAATGTCATAACCACGATAAACCAGAAAGGAGAGAAAGCCTAAAAATATGCCGATGATTATTTCTTTTTTCATTTATAAATACTCCTCTCCCATTGTAGTAATAACTTTAAAGGGTAATTCCCCTCGACTGATAACCAAATGAGCAGAAACACCCTTTTTATGAGCGGTAACAAAAATAAATTGATTATCTATTTCTAAATCATACGTAATTCCGGTTTTTTCAGCTAAAGCCATAAGCTGGTTTGGTAAATCGGTAAAGTGTCCCGTACTAATCGCTTCATAAACAGGCAACTTAACCAGCTTTAAAAATTCAACCGTTTCTTCATCAGCAGCATTATTAATTTTAATTACTAACTTGTTTTTCTCAAATTTCTTTTGCCTTTCTAGTTGATCTAACAAAAGATAAAAACTTGACTGCAGCTTTTCCCGCCCACTAAACTGGACGTCAATCAACAGGCGATCCTTCCTTTGTTCAACCTGAAATACTTCTACTTCTTTCATTTCCTGAACTGTTTTTTCTAATGGGTCAGTATAAATAAATTTCTGATAGAAGTAAGTCCCGCCTAATAATAAACATAATGTGGTAATACTAATAACAATTATTGTGAAAATACGAAATATTTTCTGCAACAACACGACCTACCTCCTCCCCTTTCCTTTACCATTATAACATAGCAAACAGGCCTTTTCTTTAGAGAAAGGCTGGAAAAGAACAGAAATTCGAAGCTCGAATCTCAAGCCTCGAATTTTAAGAGTTGCGGTATTCCCAAAAAATGACTCAGTCACCACATCTTTTTCATTTACACTATACCTAAATAGATAAGTAACGCTAAAATTATGCGTGCCACTGCACCGGCCAACAAATCATCAGCCATTACTCCCCAACCGCCGGGAAGTAATTGTAGTTTATTAATAGGAAAAGGCTTAAAAATATCTAACATCCGAAATAAAAGAAACGCAACCAAAAACTGAGGGATAGAACTCAATTGCCAGCTAGCAAGAAACATCCCACAAAATTCATCATAGACAATCTTGGCACAATCATGTTGAGCAAAAAGCAGTTCACCTTGCGTACAGATATATACACCGATAATTATGAACAAAAGAATTTGCCAAAGATTTAGTTTAAGAAACCAGCTTAAAATTAAGGCCAGAAAACTACCAACAGTTCCCGGAAAATAAGGAAAAAACCCGGAATAAAAACCGGTAGCCAAAAATTTGAGCAAAATCTTCATTCTAATTTAAACCTAGCGCTTTTTCTAGCTTTCACGTAATAATCTACTCCTGACCAAAGAGTAAAAAACACGGCAACATAAATTGCATATTTACCAAAGGTAATATGCAAAAGGCTCAAAGGAAAATCATTGAGTAACAAGGCCGCAATAGCGACGATCTGCGTAATTGTCTTGATTTTCCCCAATTTACTAGCGGCAATAATTACTCCTTCGGCTGCAGCAATAGTTCTTAACCCTGTGACAAAAAACTCCCTGCCAATAATTACAAAGGCAATCCAGCCTGCAATTATCCTTAATTCTACCAAAGAAATAAGGGCAGCAGTAATCAGCAGTTTGTCAGCTAACGGATCCAGGAGTTTACCAAGATTAGTTACTTGCTTCCTTTTACGAGCTATATAACCATCCAAACCATCAGTACTAGCGGCAATAATAAAGATCGCTGCAGCAATGTACTCTCCATAAGGTATCCGTATTAAAAGAACAAACATAAAAATAGGAACCAGGAATATTCTTGATAAAGTAAGTTTATTCGCCAGATTCATCACAAATCTCTCCTATTAAAGCATATTTCTGGCTATGAGTTATTTGGATATTGATTATCTCGCCAGGATGGATCTGAGGATTAGCTTTAAAATAAACTATCCCGTCAATTTCCGGGGCATCTCCTCTTGTCCTTCCTTCCCAAAGGCCTTCATAATCCAGACTTTTTCCATCAACAATAATTTCAAGTTTTTGATTAACTAACTGAGCTTGTTTTTCGCTTAGGATCTTTTTCTGTAAAAATGTAGCCTTTTCCACTCGCTCCCTTTTTTTTCTCTCACTTATTTGTCCGGGCAATAAAGCTGCTACCGTATCAGGTTCCCGAGAATAAGCAAAAAATCCCACTCTATCAAATTTCATTTCTTGTAAAAAAACCAGCAATTCATTATAACATTCCTTGGTCTCTCCTGGGAACCCCACAATAAATGTTGAACGTAAAGTTATCTCCGGTATTATCTCTCTAACCTTTTCTAGTAGCTTGATGATCTTAACTTTATTCATGGAGCGCCCCATCGCCTCTAAAATAGGATCAGCAATATGTTGCAAAGGTATATCCAGGTAATTACAAATTTTTTCTTCGTTTTTAATTGTGAGTAAGAGTTCCTCCGTCAAATAATCCGGATAACAATAAAGGAGCCGAATCCAAGAAAGATGCGGTGTTTTGCTAAGCTCGCGTAATAATTGGGGTAATAGATCTTTTCCTGCCAGATCAATTCCATAACTAGTGGTATCCTGCGCAATGAGGATTATTTCCTTAACGCCATTCTGAACAAGATCATTTACTTCTTGCAGAATTGCGGAAATTGTTCTACTTCGATAAGAACCTTTCAACTGAGGAATAACACAATACGTGCAACAATTATTACATCCTTCTGCTATTTTTACATAAGCATAATGCCTGGCATTACCAAAATCTCTCTTAATACTGTCCTCGTAAAGATATTTTTCGGGCTGAGTAACCTGTATAGTCGTATTGATTGTTTCCATGGCTGAAAGCAAGTATGGTAATTCTGGTAAATCTCCAGTACCCAGAAACAAATCAACTTCGGGTAAAGCTTTCTTTAATTCCGTGACATATTTTTGTACCAGACAACCAGCCATAATTAAATACCTACAAATCCCAGTCTCTTTATATTTTCCTAATTCTATAACAGTGTTAATAGATTCCTGCTTGGCGCTTTCAATAAAGCCACATGTATTGACAATAATTATCTCCGCCTTAGCTAAATCCTCAACTACTACAAAACCAGCTTGACATAAAAAACCCTGTATTTGCTCACTATCAACAGTATTTTTGGGACATCCCAGTGTAATTATCTTGAAATGTTGAGACATACATAGCCTCCTGTCTAAACCTTATCTATCATAATATATCATACACTAAACCACGCAGAAAAAAAGCCCCTATATTACATCTTCTGTTATTATGTTTTCTATTGGTTGTTCAGGTCCTTGCTGCTTTAGTTCCTCTTGTTGTGGTATGCCTTCTTGATTTTGTGGTAGTGGTTGTTCTGGTTGTTGTTCTGGTT